>DATLHR010000359.1:0-4084 GCA_035539815.1 Kofleriaceae bacterium | reverse complement strand
CATCAGCGGGAAGGTCATGCCGAGGAGCACCGACTGCGGCAGGATCAGCGACGCAGCAAACCCCCATGACGAGAGGCACCATCCGTCGCCGCCGCAGGTGGCCGGCAGCAGGCTGTCGTAGGCCCAGCCGGTGGCGGCGGTGAAGATCGGATGGAAGGCGATGCCGGCCCAGCCGATGACGAATTCGGCCGCGGCATAGGCGACGAGCGGCGCGCGCAACCGGTCGGCGATGCGCCCTGCGAATGCCGCCCCCAGCGCCATCCCGCCGATGAACACGACGAGCACGACCGATTGCGCGTACGCGGCGTGCCCGAGGAACAGCTTGAGGTAGTGCGACCAGATCGACTCGTAGATGAGGCCGCAGAAGCCCGAGACGAGGAACAGTCCCTGGACGAGCAGGATCCTGGTGGCGTGCGACCGGTTCATCCGGGAGCGTTTGCGGCGAGCGGGGGGCGACGGACCTGGCAGCACTCGATGCGTCGCGGGGCGACGCTCGCCATCGCGGGTCGTCGCCGATCGCCCGCACGACGCCGCGAGCGCGGCGTCAGCGGTCAGGCACTGCGGTCAGGCGTAGCGCTTGAGCTTGAGCGAGAACTGCGCGAGCGGCGCGATGCCGGACGCCTCGGCGCGGCGGCACCAGTCCTGCAGGCGCGCGAGCAGCTGCTCGGAAGACTCGGTCGAGCGCGACCACAGCGCGGAGAGCTCGGCGCGCATCGCGACGACCTTGGCGAGCGTCTTGCTGTGCTCGGCCACGTGCGCGAGGCGGCTGCGCTCGCCTTCGGGCAGCGTGTCCGGATCGGTGAGCCAGCGCTTCAACCGCGCGCGGCTGGGGAGCTCGACACCGCGCGCGCGCTCGCGAAGCGTGTCGATCTCGCTGCGGCAGGCGGCCTTGAGCGCACGCGCGTAGGTCGTCGCGACCTGGTAGCGGTGCGTGATGATCGCCTGCAACGTCGCATGGTCGGCTTCCGGCTTGGACGCGTCGAGCTTGAGCTTAGGCGCGACGCGGCGGATCTTGGCGAGGCCCAGCGCCGACAGCGCGCGGATGTAGAGCCAGCCCAGGTCGAACTCGTACCACTGCGCCGAGAACTTGGCCGACGTGCCGTACGCGTGGTGGTTGTTGTGCAGCTCCTCGCCGCCGATGATGAGGCCCCACGGGACGAGGTTGGTCGACGTGTCGCCGGTCGCGTAGTTGCGGTAGCCCCACCAGTGCGCGACGCCGTTGACGATGCCCGCGGCGAAGAACGGGATCCACATCATCTGGATCGCCCAGATCGTGGCGCCGAGCGCGCCGAACAGGACCAGGTTGACCGCGAGCATCAGCCCGACGCCCTGCCAGCTGTAGGGCGTGTAGACGGTGCGCTCCACCCAGTCGTCGGGCGTGCCGTGGCCGTAGTGTTCGATCGTCTCGGGGTTGCGCGATTCGGCGCGGTAGAGTTCGGCGCCGGTCCACAGGACGGTCGACAGGCCGCGCGTCACCGGGCTGTGCGGATCGTCGGCGGTCTCGACTTTCGCGTGGTGCTTGCGATGGATCGCCGCCCATTCCTTGGTGACCATGCCGGTCGTGAGCCACAGCCAGAAGCGGAAGAAATGCCCCACCGCCGGATGCAGGTCGAGCGCGCGATGCGCCTGGCAACGGTGCAGGTAGATCGTCACCGACGCGATCGTGACGTGCGTCAGCACCAGCGTCACGACGACGTAGCCCCACCACGACATCGGGATGAGGCCGCGGGCGAGGAAATCCAGCAGGGAATCGAGATCGTTCATTCGGAGGGCGCCGCGGCGGAGGCCGGGCGTCCGTCAGGAAGGAGGGTAACGGAGCATTGTACAGGTCGCGCGCATCGCCGGCGGACAGGCGGCCGGACGGTGGCCGAGCGCTCCGAACGTCAGGGCTAACCCGCTGTTTTTCAAGGACCGGGTAGCGGCGCCGGGGGGCCTCCCGCCAGGGTTGGGCCCAGGCCGGTCACCCGGACGTCGCGCTGCGGGGCGGCCATCGCGATCCCCGCCTTCGCCAGTGCGGCCACGATGTGCCGGAGGATCGCGCTGCGGAGCGGGGCGTGGCCGCCGTCGGGGTGGCTCGACCACAGGATCAGCTCGAGGCCGATCCCCGAGTCGTTGAGCGCGGTGACGTGCGCCTGCGGGGCCCGCTCGCCGGCGAGCTGGACGCTGGGCTGCGCGCGCGCGGCGTCGATCAGCACGACCAGCGCGCGCTCGACGTCGGCGCCGTAGGCGATTCCGAGCGGCACGACCAGCCGCGCGAGCGTGTTGGCGTAGGCGTGGTTGAGCACGGTGGTCGTGACCAGCGTCTCGTTCGGCACGATCGCCTCGATGCCGTCCTGCTGGCGCAGCACCACGTAGCGCGAGGTAAAGCGCGCGACCTCGCCCTGCCGTCCGTCGGCGGTCACCATGTCGCCGAGCTTGATCGACTTGTCGAGCAGGATCGCGAACCCGGCGATGTAGTTCGCCGCGAGCTTCTGCAGCCCGAGCCCGACGCCGACGCCCAGCGCGCCGCCGAACACCGACAGCAGCGTGAGGTCGATGCCGATCGCCGGCAGCGAGATCAGCACGCCGAGCACGACCAGGATCGCGCGCAGGAACTTCGCCAGCACGACGCGCGTGTTCGCATCGAGCGCGGTCGCCATCAGGCGGCGCTCGATGAAGCCGGCGAGCCAGAGCGTGAGGGCGATCGTCACGACGATGACGACGAGTCCCTGGCCGATCGTGTAGAGCGAGATCTGGCTCTTGCCGAGCGGGAATGTCACCGACTCGAGCATCGCGTTGATCTCGGCGGTGACGCCGAGGAAGTACAGCGCGACGATCACGAAGATCACGAACGCGATCAGGCGCTCGGAGCCGTCGAGCCACGCGGCGCGGGCGAACAGCCGCCGCACCGTGTAGACGAGCACGTTGATCACGGCGAGCGCCACGACCAGCGGGACCGCGAGGTCGAGGAAGAACAGCGGGCCGCTGCGCCCGAAGAGCGCGCGCGCGATCAGCACCATGACCAGGAGCAGGATCGGGAACAGGCCGATCGCGAGCCGGCCGACGTGCGTCGTCGGATCCTCGGGGTGGCGGCGCCGGAAGCGGACGTGCACGAACGATGCAACGACGACGCAGGCGAGGAGCAGGGCGAGCTCGACCCACCCGCGGGTCGTCGTCAGCGCACCTTCCAGGCGCGAGAAGTCGATCATCGCGCCGGATTATCGCTTGCGCTCGAGGATCGCCGCGTAGAACGCGTCGCAACCGTGCTCGGCCGTCGACAGCGCCATCGTCGGTCCGGTGGCGAGCGCGATGCCGGCGCGCGCGAGCTCGGCCCCGGCGTCGCCGAGCGCGAATCCCGGGTGGGCGGCGCAGAACGCGTCGACGATGCGCTCGTTCTCCTCGGGCAGCACGCTGCAGGTCGCGTAGACGACGCGGCCGCCGACCTTCACGAGCGTGGCGGCCGAGGCGAGGATCGCGGCCTGCTTCGCGGTCAGCTCGGCGACGTCGGCCGGCTGGTGGCGCCACTTGAGGTCGGGGTTGCGGCGCAGCGTCCCGGTGCCGGTGCACGGCGCGTCGACCAGCACGCGATCGACCTTGCCGGCGAGGCGCTTGACCTTCGCGTCGCGCTCGTGCGCGATGAGCTGCGGGTGCACGTTCGACAGTCCCGAGCGGGCGAGGCGCGGCTTGAGGTTCGCGAGCCGCTTGTCCACCGTGTCGAACGCGTACAGCCGCCCCTGCGAGCGCATCAGCACGCCGAGCGCGAGCGTCTTGCCGCCGGCGCCGGCGCAGAAATCCACCACCATCTCGCCGCGGCGCGGCGCCACCAGGAACGCGACCAGCTGGCTGCCTTCGTCCTGCACCTCGATGCGGCCGTCGACGAACCACGGATGCTTGGCCAGCATCGGTCGTCCCGTCGCGCGAAGGCCCCACGGCGAGTGCGGCGTCGGGGTCGCCGCGATGCCGTCGGCGCGCAATGCCGCGAGCGCCTCGTCGCGCGTCGTCTTGAGCGTGTTGACGCGCAGGTGTTCCACCTGGTCACGACGCGTCGAGTGTTCCGCATCGACGTCAAGCGCGAGGGCAGCGACACGGTGAGCTGGCCCTACGG
>DATLHR010000358.1:0-3787 GCA_035539815.1 Kofleriaceae bacterium | reverse complement strand
TGTAGGACGGCACCGTGCCCAGCGAAGCACCGCGCCGCCGCTGATCACCGCCGCGCACCATCTCGGGCGGCGACTTCACGTAGGTCAAGCTCGGCTTCGCCGCGGTGGCGAGCACGACGTCGGAGAGCCGCACGCCCTTGGGCTGGTTCGGATCCTCGCTGTACGACGGCACAGTGCCGAGCGAGGCGCCGCGCCGCCGCTGATCGCCGCCGCGCACCATCTCGGGCGGCGACTTCACGTACGTCAGCGTCGGCTTGGTCGACGTCACGACGGCAACGTCACTCGCGATCTGCGCGACGCGCGCGGCGCCAACTGCATTGATCTTCTCGGCGTCGTCGGTGGCCGTGTGGTAGTCGAGGTGGTTGCCCGTGAAGAAGAACAGGACGGGCACGCCGCCGACGTAGAACGGCATGTGGTCCGACGGGCCGTAGCCCGATCCGGAGATGGTGCAGTCGACGCGGGCGGCGGTGCACGCGGGCGCGACGAGCTCCTTCCATTCCTTGGCGGAGTCGCCGCCGTTGACGTGCAGCTGGTTCATCCGCATGCGGCCGATCATGTCCATGTTCAGCATGGCGACGACCGACTCCTTCGTCGGCGGATACTTCACGTAGTGGAACGAGCCCAGATCGCCCATCTCCTCGGCGGAGAACGCCACGAGGTAGACGTCTCGCGCGAGCTCGCCCTTGCGCGTCGCGAGCGTGCGCGCGACCTCGAGCAGGCCGGCAACACCTGACGCGTTGTCGTCGGCGCCGTTGTGCACCGCCTTGACGTTGGGATCGAGCGCGTGCTGTCCGCCCATGCCGAGGTGATCGACGTGCGCACCGACGACGAGCACGCCCGGCTGCTTCTGCGCCGCGCCCGCCCGGATCACGCCGACGACGTTCGTGGTCCTGGTGCGCACGTCGATCACCTCGGCATGGGCGGGCAGCACGCGCTCGATCCCAACGTCAAGGCGGTGCACAACGGCGCCGATGACAACGCGTCGGGCGTGGCCGGCCTGCTCGAGATCGCGCGCACGCTCGCGGCCCGCAAGGGGGAGCTCGCGCGCGACGTCTACCTCGTGGCGTTCTCGGCCGAGGAGATGGGCGACCTCGGTTCGTTCCACTACGTGAAGAACCCGCCGACGAAGGAGCCCGTCATCGCGATGCTCAACATGGACATGATCGGCCGCATGCGGATGAACCAGCTGCACGTCAACGGCGGTGACTCGGCCAAGGAATGGAAGGATCTGGTCGCGCCCGCGTGTGCGGCGGCCAAGGTCGACTGCACGATCGCCGGCTCGGGCTACGGTCCGTCGGATCACATGCCGTTCTACGTCGCGGGCGTGCCGGTGCTGTTCTTCTTCACCGGCAACCACCTCGACTATCACACCGCCAAGGACGACGCCGACAAGATCAATGCGATCGGCGCCGCGCGTGTCGCGATGATCGCGAGCGAGGTCGTGATCGCCACGGCGGCGAAGCCGAGCCTGACCTACGTGAAGTCGCCGCCCGAGATGGTGCGCGGCGGTGATCAGCGGCGGCGCGGTGCTTCGCTGGGCACGGTGCCGTCCTACAGCGAAGATCCAAACCAGCCCAAGGGCGTGTTGCTCTCGGACGTCGTTCCGGACGGCGCGGCGCAGAAGGCCGGCCTCAAGGGCGGTGACCTGATCATCCAGATCGGGACCACGGAGATCGGCAGCGTGAGCGATCTGATGTACGTGCTCGGCGCGGCGAAGCCCGGCGAGAAGACGACGATCACGTACGTGCGCGGCGGCAAGACGTACAAGGTCGACGCGACGTTCGGCGCACCGCGCAGCCGCTAACTCAATCGGCGAGCGCGTCGAGGCGCGCTTGCAGATCGGCGACGATCTCCTTCGCGGCTTCGATCGCGTGCTCGGCATCGACGAGCTGGGTGCGCAGGCGCGTCGCTTCGCGCTCGCGCGTGGCGACGTCACCCTGGGCGGTTCGCAGCGCGGCCTCGAGGCGATGGCGCTCGGCGACGCGCTTGGCCTTGGCCTCTTCGAGGCGGCGGCGGGTCGCTTCGAGCTCGGCGCGGGCGGCGGCGTCGTCGGCGGCGCGGCGCTGCGCGGCGGTCTCGGCGGCTTGCTGCTTCTTGCGCTCGGCGAGCGCGCCGAGAGCACTCGGCTTCGCGGTGGCCGCGGCAGGGCTGGGGGCAGGTTCGGGTGTGCTCGGCAGGATGCCGATCGCTTCGAAGCCTGGAGGATCGCGATCGGCGGAGAGCGCGCCCGGCGGATCCGGTTCGAACGAGCCGGTCGCGGCGAGCGCCGACAAGGTCTGGGTCACGCGGCGCAGCGTCGCTTCCGTGGTGGCGTGGCCGGCGTCGGAGAGCATCGCGGTCGCGCGCGCGCGGAGCTTCGCGAGCGCGTCGCGGTGCGCGGCGTTCGCGGTGAGGTCGCCGTCGCGCAGGCGGGCCGCGCTCGCGAACAGGGCGTCGAAGGCATCGCGCGCGTGCCACCACAGCTGGTTGACGACCCACGCCGAGATCGGTGGACGTCCGAGCTTGGCGAGCTGTGCGGCGCCGGCCTTGTCACCGGCGGCCTTGAGCTCCGCGGCGAGCCGCTTGCGCTCCTCGACGAACGACGCGTGTGGCGCCTGGTACAGCTGCGCGACCGCAGCGTCGTAGCCGTTCGCCATCAGCGCGATGCTACCTCGATGAATGGGCGCGTGCGCGCAATGCCCGTCGGTGTGGGCGCCGACGCACGACTCATGAAGAGCGGCGCCGACGCATCACACCGACGGTAATCAGGAGAGCGCCGAAGGCGATCACGCCGAGCGCGATCCGCTTCATGCGGCGCAGGCCCGGTCCGCTGGTCGCGGTGGGCTCGATCGGGCCGGTCGTCGAGGCGGACGGCGCCGCGTGCGCGGAGGTCCATGCGGGCGGATCGCTCGCGGGAAACGACTCGTCGCTCGCCTCGTCGACGGTGTCCCAATCATCGCGTTGCATGAGAGGAACCGAGTGCAGTCGACGTGCCGGTCAGGCGTGACGCCGGCGCAGGCGCCACACCATCGCAGACAGGACGCCGGCGGTCGTGCATGCGATCGCGATGGCATGACGGCGAACGAAGTTGCGCGCGCGCTGCGAGAGACGCGGAGGTACGTCGATCGGCAGCTCGTTCAACGCGCCCGCGTCCATCTCGTCGAGCGCGTCATCCCATTCGATCACGAGCGCGACATAGTCGGGGCTCTCGGGCCGCGTGCCGTCGTCGTCGAGCGGCGGCATCCACGAATCACCTGTCGGTTGCATGCCGGAGGTAGCAGCAACCCATGTGCCCTCGGGAGCTTCCGGATCTCGGGCGGGTCCGGATTGACCGGGATCGGCGTCGGCGTGGACGAGGTGTCAGACGTGCCTGATACTGAACATACGTTCCCGTGAGCGACGACCTTCGAGAGTTCCTCTCCAACGCCCGCACGCTCGGCCGCGGCGCCGCGTCGACCGCGCGGATCGTTCCGCTCGACGAGCTCGAGCGCGGGCGCGTCGATGCACCGCCGACGGCGCTATGGGGCCTCGCGGCGCTGCGTGGCCGGTTGGTCGAGCTGTCGGCGCGCGGTGCATCGGCGACGATGACCACGGCGATCGAGCTCGTGCTCGAGGCGCAACGCGAGCACGAACCGGTCGCGTGGGTGGTGCCGTGGACGACGGAGAGGACGTGCGGGACGTTCTACCCGCCGGACGCAGCCGCGGCGGGGATCGATCTCGCGGCGCTCGTCGTGGTGCGTGCACCCTCGGTGATCGCGGCGGCGCGCGCGGTCGAGCGCGTGCTGCGCTCGGGGGCGTTCGGGCTGGT
>DATLHR010000357.1:0-1554 GCA_035539815.1 Kofleriaceae bacterium | reverse complement strand
CCCAGTTCGCGAGCGCGAACCCGTAGAGCGGGCCCGAGTGCCCGGCGTAGACGATCACGTCGCGCGACTCGAGCGATGTGTACATGTCCGCCTCGAGCACGCGGCCGCCCGCGTCGGTGTCGGGATCCGTGCTCGTGCCCGGCCGCGGATAGAACAGCCGGACCTCGACCTTCACGTCGCGGCCGTCGGCATCGATGGTCTTCGTGAGCGCGCCGCTGGTGCGCGTGTAGCGGTCGTACGACGAGACGGGCGAGCGGAAGCCGCGATCGATCAGCCATTCGTAGAACGCCTTCGAGTCGGTGAGGTGCCCTTGCGCTGCGTAGTCGTAGCCGTAGTGCACGTCGACCGTGAGCACGCCGTCCTCGAACAGACGCTTGTAGTCCCACCAGCCGTCCGTGGACTTCGGCTCGGGCCGGATCGACAGCGTCAGCGCCTCCTTCTTGTAGGCAGGCACGGTCGCCGGATCCCAGTGCTCCCACGGATCCTGGCGGTACCACTCGGCGTCGCCCATCATCTCTTCGTTGGTCGGCTTGCCGATCTCGATGGTGAATTCGTTGCTCGAGCTCAGCGGCAGCTTCTGCAGCAGGTCCTTGCGGCCGGCGATCAGCTGCTCGAACTCGTAGTCCCACGTGGTCGCGTTGCGCTGCGTGATGCGGATGGTCTCGGTCGAGCCGTCCTTCACCATCGCGGAGAACCCGCCGTAGTCGGCGTTCGAATCCGCGTGCGCGCCTTCCTTCTCCTTGTCCACGAGGTACTGGTTGAGGAACCAGGTCACCGCGCTGTGGTGGTAGCCGATCAGCTGGCGGACGCGCGCTTCGCTCGCACCTTCCTCGGCGACGATGCGCGCGGTGCCGCGCACCACGAACTCCTTCGCCTTGAGCGACAGGAAGTCATCCGCCTTGCCATCGGGCACCACGAAGCCGTCCTCGATGTCATCGCTCGCGGGCTCGTCCGAGCAGCCGGTCGCCACGGCGGCGAGGACCAGGCCGGAGGTGGCAACCCGAGTAGCCAGATGACGAGCCGCGCGCAGCATGCTGGCCGGATGTGCACGCCTGGTACCAGCATGCACGGTTGTCGTTCCCGTGGGTTACCCGGCGGCCCACGAGCCCCAGGCAGATCGATCGGCCGTGTCCCCGGAAATGGGGATAGAGCGTCTGGCCCAAGCCCGGCGGTACGTGCTGCTTGCGCGCGAGGGCGCGAACTGCGGCGCGGGCCGCATCGGGCGCGCCGATCTCGTCGGCGAGCTGCGCGACCTCGAGCGAAGCCGTGCCGTGCTTGGGACGCTCGTTGCGATGCAGCACAAACCGAACGTTGACCTATAGTTATGAATATTTATAATTGTTGCATTGCACAAAATTGACGAGGGCGCCATGGTGGCGCCCACGCCATGCTGTACCGCTTCTACGAGCTGCAGCGTCAGCTCCTCGGGCATGCCGCCGACCTCGCGGGCTACCTGCGCACGACCGATCGCGCCGTGATGGATACGCTCGATCCGCTGCACGTCCTCCGCGCGAGCTGGGCGCTGACCGAGCGCCTCGGCAAGCGGTACCCGCG
>DATLHR010000356.1:0-4928 GCA_035539815.1 Kofleriaceae bacterium | reverse complement strand
AAGTAGAACTGGACCCACACGGCGAGCAACACCGCGGCGCCGGCATAGAAGCACATCGTCCACGGCTGCGTGGCTGCGTCGTTGTCGCCGAGGATCTGCGCGAGGGTGAGGCCCGCGACGAGCGAGCCGACCGTGAAGTTCGTCGACCACACACCCATCACGCGCCCGCGCTCGTGCTTGTGGAACCAGTTCGCCATGGTGCCGACGTTGCCGGACCAGCCGGTCGCCTGCGCGAGGCCGTTGACCGCGACGAGGCCGGCCATCACCCACGGTGACATGGTGACGCCCATCGCGAGCGTGACCACGATCGACAGCCCCATGCCGATCAACAGATTCCGGCGTGGCCCGAGCCAGGTGCCGACCCGCGAGGCCATGAACTGGCCGATCGCGTACGCGATCAGGTACGCGGCGCCGATATTGCCGACGGTGACGGCTTGCTCCCAGCCGTTCTGGACCTCGATCGCGTCCTTGGCGACGGAGAACGGCTTGCGGCAGAAATAGAAGCCGACGTACGACAGCCACGTCGCGATGAAGACCTTCTTGCGCCAGGTGCGGTGATCGCGCGAGAGCGGCGTGGCCATCTCGTCGAGGCTACCGCAACCAGGTGGCGCTCAGGTGACGGCGAGCCGCGCGAGCGCTGCGGCAAATTCGGTCCCGAGGCGCTCGAGCTCCTGCGGTGACGCATCGGCCACCGCGTCGCCGACGACGAGCACGAACTCGACCGTCCCGCCGACGTCGATCGGCATCGCGGCGGGCTGGCGCGGTGACGAGAGCAGGCGGGCGAGGCGCTCCTCGATCGCGCCCGCACCCTCGGGACGCTGGGTGACGAGCGCGCGCGTGTCATAAGCCGCCTTGACCAGCGATGGCGCGGACAGCGGGATGGCGACACCCCGCACGGCCTCGGTGCCGAGGTGGCGGCCGTGACCGCGGTGGCCGAGCGCGAGGCGATCTCTGATCGCGAGCAGCAGGACCGAGCTCCAGCGCTCCGCGGCGACCTGCATCGCTTTGTCGAGCACACGCTCGACCGAGGTCATCGCGGGGCGCGGCGGCTCGGTGCCCGCGGCGATCGCATCGCTCGGCGGTGGCGGTGCGGCCATCGCGGCGAGCGACGTGCGCGACGTGGTGCGAGGCGTGGTCGGGCGCGGCGTGGTCGTCGTGCGCGCGACCGCGGGCGGGGTCGGCAGGCGGTCGCGCGTGAGCTTGCCGATCTGGATCTGGCCGCTCTGCGAGAGGTCGCGGCTGACGCTGTGATCGTCGAGCTCGACGAGCGTGAGCGCGGACAAGCCCTCGGCCGCAGCGGGCGCCTCCTCGAGCTCATCCGTGATGTCATCCGTCAGGTCGGGCATCGGCACGATCGAGCCCGAGGCGAGATCCACCTCGTACTCGGCGGGGACCGCGGCGGCGTAGGCCGTGGCGATCAGGTCCGCGAGCCGCGAGGCGAGCGCGACGGCGAGCACGACCCGCTCCTTGGTGAGCGCCGCGAGCTGCTCGCTCAGCGCGGGCGACGGGTCCCGCGCGCAGATGATCAGCTCGCCCGCGCCGGTGCGGCCGATCGGCAGCACCTGGTGCTGGCGTGCGAACGACGCGGGCACCAGGTCGGCGAGGGCGAGGTCGCGGTGATCGAGGTGCTTCTCCAGCGCGGCGGGGACACCGAGCTCCTCGCCGAGCGCGCGTGCGGCCTCGTCTGCGGTCAGCGCATCGTTCGCGACGAGGAACGAGCACAGGCGGTGGCCGGCGTCGCGGTGCTTCGCGATCGCCCGCTCGAGGACCCTCGGATCGACCAGACCTCGCTCGATCAGAATCTCGCCGATGCGCGACACGTGTTCGCACCAGGATAGACCGAAGCCGCGTCGACGAGAACGGCGTCTGCGTGCACGAATGTGCACACACTCTGCTACGTCGCGTGCAGGAAGTGGCTGCCGATGACGATCGCCGCGACGATGGGGAGCAGGCCCCATGCGATCGGGCCGGTGAGCTGCGCGAGGATGCCGATCAGCAGCGTCGCCGTGCCGAGCACGATGATGCGTCCGGTGGTGGTCATGCGCGCCAGCGCGAGCGCCTCGCGGCGCTGCAGCCAGGGGGGGGCGAGCGGTCCGCGTTCGAGCGCGCGTTGCTGATCGCGTTCGCGCGCGAGCTCGGCGAGCTCGGCCTCGGCGCGGGCGCGGCGCTCCTCCTTCGCGCGGTCGGCCTCCGGGTTGTCATCGGCGAGCTCGAGGTGCGCCGCGGGCCGTGCCGGTGGATCTCCGCGGCGCGGCTCGATGCGACGGAAGCGCCCGAGCCTGCTCATCCGTCCCCATCCGAGGTGATCGACGCCAGCCGCGCGCGATGCTGGGCCCACGTGCGCAAGCGGGTGATGTCCTCCGCCATGGTCGTCGACAGTGGGCGCGTCTCGGTGAGTGCACGCTCGAGGTGCGCCTGCGTGATGTCGGTGTGCTCGTCGAACGCCTGGTAGAGCGCCGAGATGATGGCTTGCTCGATCTCGGCGCCGCTGAAGCCGCGGGCGAGCTCGGCGAGCTGCGCGAGGTCGAACCGCGCCGGGTCGCGCTCGCGGCGGCGCAGGTGGATGTCGAAGATCTCGGCGCGTTCGCGGCCCGACGGCAGGTCGATGAAGAAGATCTCGTCGAACCGGCCCTTGCGCAGCAGCTCGGGCGGCAGGTGCTCGATGCTGTTCGCGGTGGCGACGACGAACACGGGCGCGGTCTTCTCCTGCATCCACGTGAGCAGCGCCCCGAACACGCGTGCACCCGTGCCGCCGTCGGTGTCGCCCGACGACTTCACACCCGACAGGCCCTTCTCGATCTCGTCGATCCACAGCACGATCGGCGCGACACCTTCGGCCATCCTGATCGCGCGCCGCACGTTCTCCTCCGACGAGCCGACGAGGCTGCCGAAGATCTTGCCCATGTCGAGGCGCAGCAGCGGCAACCGCCACTGCGATGCGATCGCCTTGGCGGTGAGGCTCTTGCCGCAGCCCTGCACACCGAGGAGCAGCAGGCCCTTGGGCTCGGGCAGCCCGAACTTGCGCGCCTCGTCGGTGAACGCGGCGGCGCGGCGATCGAGCCAGCGCTTGAGCTCCTCGAGCCCGCCGACGCCGCCGAGGCCGTGCTCCGTCGCGTAGTACTCGAGCAAGCCGCCCTTGCGGATCACCTGGCGCTTCTCCTCGAGCACCAGCTGGATGTCGTTGGCGTCGAGGCGGTCGTCGATCGCGATCGCGCGGGCGAACGCGTTCTCGGCCTCGCTCGTGGTGAGCCCGAGTGCGGCGCGGACCAGTGCCTCGACGTCGGCGTGATCGAGGTTGATCGACACGCGGCCGGTCTTCCTCACGACGGCGACGATGCCCTTGAGCAGCTCGAACAGCTCGCCGAAGTCGGGCAGGGGGACGTCGAGCACCGTGACGTCCTTCTCGAGCTCCACCGGGATCTTGAGCACCGGCGACACCAGGATCACCGTGGAGTACGTGGCCTCGAGGGCGTGCACGAGCTCGCGGAGCGCGCGCACGACGAGCGGGTCGTCGAGCACCGGGTGGAAGTCCTTGAGCACGATGATCGACGGCTCGCTGAGCTTGCCGACCGCGGACAGCGTCTCGACCGGCTTCACCACGTTCTCGATGGTCGGCGACGTGCGCGTGCCACCGACGCGTCGCAGCCCGCGCGTCGCCGACCACTCGAGCAGCTGCTTGCCGTGGCGAGTGGCGAGCTCGGCGATGATGCGATCGACGCGTTGCTCCTCCCAGGTCACGAGGTAGACGAGCGGATAGCGCGCGCGAACCAGCGTATCGAGGTCGGCCGCGAAGGTGCGCACGGCCGACATCTCCGGGTCCTTCGTCACCCCACCATCATGGCACGGCGACGAGCTACGGCGTGAACACCGCCTCGATCGCAGCGTAGTCCTGCTCGCGCACGCCGCCCGCACGCGCACAGCGCACGTGACCACCGGGCGTCACGAAGATGTGGATCGGGATGGGCGGGGCGCCGTCGAGGCCGAGCGCCGCGAACCACGTGCCCTGCTCGTCGGGCTTCGCGAGCCGCGGCGACGCGGGCGTGTTCGGGTGCGCCGTGCGGAACGCGGCGAGGACCTCGTCGGTCTCGTCGACGGACACGAACGACAGCTCGAACGGCTTGCCGGCGGCCGCGAGCTTGTCGCGCCACTGCGCGAGCCTGGGCATCTCCTCGAGGCACGGCTTGCACCACGTCGCCCACACGTTGATCCAGCGCCAGCCCGCGGCCTTCGCGGGGAGCTCGCCGCCGGTGAGCGCGGGGACCTTGAACGCGGGGCCGGTCTCGCCGGGTTTGAACACGTCGCAGAACGCCTCCGCGCTCGCGGCCTTCCTGGCCTCGACCTTGGCGGCGTTGACACGCCCGGCGGGCGCGTGCTCGGCGGACTTGCTCTCGCACGCGGCGAGCGCGACGACGAGGCTCAGAGCTGACAGTCGATCCATGCGACGAACGCGCTCCGGTTGAGGTCCTCGGGGGTGCACGGCTGGTCCGAGCTGCGCTTCCACGCGCAGAACTCGTCTTCGAGCTGGGCGAACTCCTCGCCGAGCCACAGCATGCCGACCTCCTTGTCGAGATCTGGATCGTCGAAGTTCTCGCGCAGGTGCTTCATCACCGCCTCCGAGCGCGCCTTCGACAGCTCGCGGTTGTGCTCGACCGAGCCTTCGGGCGACGAGCGCGCGACGACGAAGAAGTAGCTTCCCCCGGCCTGGGTCGAGAACACCTGATCGACCAGCGCGAGGTCCGCGGGATCGAGCTCCGCCTTGTCCTTGTCGAACTGGACGATGCCGCCGCGCTCCTTCATCGGGCGGAACAGCGCGTTGAAGTCTGACCCAGTCATCGTCGCAACGTTCTTGGCCTGCACGGGCTGGCAGCCACGTGACGCTTCACCACCGACGAGGCCGCAGCTCATGAGCACGCGACGCAGGATCTTCT
>DATLHR010000355.1:0-56231 GCA_035539815.1 Kofleriaceae bacterium | reverse complement strand
ATGCCGCGTTCTTCGCCGGTACGCACACGGTGCTCCTGTCCTCGGCGGCGGGCCTCGCGACGATCGACGGCGACACCGGCAAGCAGCTGGCGGTCGCGTGCGGCTTCTCGTTCGGGCTGTCGAACCAGCACACCAGCGCTCAGCTCCCCATGGAGAACCTGTGCTCGCGCGACGACTGACGCTCGCGCTCGCGGTCGCCGCTGCCGCCTGCGGGGCGCGCGTCGTCGCACCGCACGAGCGGGCGCCCGGACCTGTGGCGCCGGCGCCGGCACCTCCTCCGGGGATGATCGAATCCATCCACGGCGGCAAGCTCACGATGGTCGCGCTCACCGCCGATGGTGGCGCGGCGGTGAGCGTCGACGAGCTCGGCGGCGTACGCCTGCTGTCCGCGCTCGACGGCTCGGTCGAGCCGCGCGTCGTCGACATCGCGGCGGGACCGGCGCTCGCGGTCGTGCGCGATCCGCGCGGGTTCGTGCTCGCGATGGTCGACGGCGTGGGTGGGCTGACCGTGCAGCTCGTCGACGAGGCCGGCCGGACACAACACCGCGTCGTGCATGCGGCGGACCCGGCGTTCGTCGGCGTCGAGGCCACACCGGATGGCTTTCTCGCGTGGCGCGCCGATCAGATGGTCCTGCGCCTCGACGTCGATGGCACGATCGTCGAGCAGCTCGCCACCGAACCGGGAGACCGCGTACGGTCGATCGCGGTCACCGGGACGCACGCCGTCGCGATCATCCAGCGATCGGTCGGCCCATTGCGCGCGCGCCGCCTGGCAGTGGCGCCCACGCTTGCATGGGGTGACCGGTGGCCCATCCGCATGACGTTCGGCCCGTCCATCGCGGTGTCGCCGAGCGGCACGCGGATCGCGACGGTGGTCGCGGCCGGCGACGCGAACGGCGAGCAGCTCCGCGTGTTCGATGCGGTCACCGGGAAGCTGCTGCTCGATCGCGTCGTCGGCGGCCCCGCCGCGTTCGACTTCGTCTCGGACACGCAGCTCGCGTACGGCGGCGCGCACGGGATCTCGTGGCTCGATCTCGCGAAGCCCGAGCAGCTCGGGCCTCGACTCGGCGACGAACGCACCGCGAACGTCGTGTCGCCGGGCATCGCCGCCGTCGCGGGCGGCCGGGCGGTCGCCGCCGTCGGTGGCGATCTCGCGATCGCGACGCCCGGTCACGAACCGCTGTACCTCGGCTACGGGATCGACTCCGCCAGGACGCTGCTCGCCGCCGATGGCACCCGGCTCGCGATGACCCACGCGAACCGGATGTTCGCGCTCGACGACCTCTTGCGCGCGACGCCGCTGACCGCGATCGACAAGCCCGACGGCGGGCAGACGGTCGCGGCGCGCTTCGTCGGGGAAGGCGCGTGGCTGGTCGAGCACGTGCCGACGGAGGGGCGGCCCGCGACGCTGAGCTACGTGACGCCGGACAAGACGACGGTCGTGCGCACGCTGCCCGACGTGCAGGCCATCGCCTACGAGGCGACGACGCGGCTCGCGACGGTGTCGTCCGGCCAGGTGATCGAAGTGCGGCGGTTCGATCGCGCGCGTGGTGCGTTCGAGCTGGTGGCGTCGATGGCCGGTGGGATCGATGTCGCGAACACGCTGCTGACGCCGGTCGCGCCCGCGCTCGCCGACGGTGTCCGCATCGTGATGACGACGATGGGCAGCCAGACGGTCCTTCGCTGGATCGCGGATCCGAGCACGGGGCTCGCGGGCGGCCCGTCGATCACCGTCGACGGCATCCTCGCGGTGGTCGCGCGCTCCGGTCACGCCTTCGTGTGGGAGAACGCGGGGACCGTTCCTGTCGTGTTCGGGATCTACCGCCACGGCGAGCGCGTCGGCACGCTGATCGGTGACGACCAGCCATCCATCTGGCCCGATCCGACGGGGACGCGAGTCGCGATCGGCGGCTCGCGTCGCGTGCGTGTCGTCGGACTCGATGGTGAGGAGAAGTGGAGCGCGCCGTTCGTCGCCGCAGCGGTCGTGTGGACCGAGGATGCGCTGGTCATGAGCACGCCGCACGGCATCGTCGTCTTCGACGCGGCGACCGGCGCCGTGCGCGGCGCGCGCTGCGGCTGGCGGTTCGGGCTCACGCGGGAACCGCACGCGATTCCGGAGCGCAGCGAGCCCGTGTGTGCGCAGCTGCGATGAGGTTCGCTACCAGCGCACGACGGCGAGCGCGCCGAGCTGCAGCTGCAGGCGAAGATCGTCGATCCCGTCGAGCACGAGATATCCGCCGGTGTCGAACAGCACGCCGAGCGGACCGGCGACCTTCAGCGTGGTGCGGATGCCGCCGCCGACGAGCGCGGCCCTGGCATCCAGATCGGCGCCGGCGTCGGCATGGAGATCGACGACGAGGCGCGGGCGCGCTGCGGCGCCTTCGTAGACGAGGCCCGCGGTGACGAGCCCGCGGTGATCGGCGTCGAACGCGCGCCACCCGAGCACGACGCCATAGCGACTGCGCGGCTTCACGTCGAGCGTCACGTCGAAGCGCAGGCGATCACCCTGATCGCCGGTCAGCACGAGCGTCGCACCGCCGCCGACGCTGCCGTGCCACGGACGCTCCGCGTGCGCGGTCGCGGCGAGCAGCGCGACGAGAACGGCCACCGCGCGCATCACGCGATGTCGATGCGGCCCGCGGTCTTGATCGACGTGCCGGGCGCGAGCTCGTGCGCGGCCAGCACCGCCACCCCGGGGAGCTCGGGCTCGAGCAGGCTGCGGAGGTGGCGGCGCACGTCGCCGCTGGTGAGGATCACCGCGCTCGCCGCGACGTCGCCGAGGCGCGTCTTCACCGCGGCCACGATGTCCTGCGCGATCGCCGGCTCGAGGGCGAGGATGACGACGCCATCGCGCCGATCGACCGCGCTGCGCACGGCGTCCTCGATCATCGCGTCGATCGTGTAGACGGCGAGCTGGCCGCGCGGCGCCCACCGCGCGCTGATCTGGCGGCGCAGGGCACCGCGCAGGTGCTCGACGAGCGCCGGCACGTCGCGCGCCGTGAACCCGCCCGACGGTGCGGGCGCGAGCGCGATCGCCTCGAGCACGGCGGCGAGATCGTCGATCGGGACGTGCTCGCGGACCAGCCCGCGCAGCACCTCGGCGAGGACGGGGAGGGAGACGCTGCGCGGTACGACCTCGCGCACGAGCACCGGTGCCGTCGCGGCCGCACGCTCCACGAGCGCGGCAACCCGGTCGACGCCGAGTAGCTCGGGCAGGATCGGGGGCAGCACGGCGGGCAGCTTGGCGGCGAGGCCGTCGACGGAGTCGGCGGTCAGCCAGGCGACCGGCGTCGCATCGATCGCGAGCGCAGCCTCGGCGTCGGACAGCGCGGCATCGCGCATCACGGCCATCGGCGCGAGCGGGACGCCGGTCTTGGCGGTGAGCTCCGCGCGCACGGTGGCGAGGGCGGCGTGCAGCGCGGCGGGCCTGGCGGCGAGCCGCGCGTGGAGGGCAGGGGACAGGCGCAGCGCGAGCCGCGGGCCGCGCGCGGCCTCGGCGCCGGGCTCGTCGATCGCGGAGCTGGCGGCGCGCGGCGTGGCGCGTGCGGCGAGCAGCGCAAACGCGGCGGCGAGCACGCCGAGCAGGACGAACGGGGTCGCGGGCAGTCCGGGCACCAGCCCGAGCGCGACGAGCAGCAGCGAGGTCCCGGCGAGCACGCGCGGCTGGCTACCGAGCTGCACGGGCAGGTCCTCGCCGAGCGCGCGGTCTCCCGTGCTCGCGACGCGGGTGACGAGCAGGCCCGCCGCGACGGCGACGAGCAGCGACGGGATCTGGGCGACCAGGCCGCCGCCGACCGAGAGCAGCGAGTACTTCGCGACCGCGGCGCCGGCGGTCATGCCCTGCTGGCCGATGCCGATCACGAGGCCGCCGATCAGGTTGATCACGACGATCACGATCGCCGCGATCGCGTCGCCCTTCACGAACCGCATCGCACCGTCCATCGCGCCGTAGAGCTGCGACTCGCGCTCGAGCTCGGTGCGGCGGCGACGCGCGGTCTCGGCATCGATCGCGCCGGTGCGTAGCTCGGCGTCGATCGCCATCTGCTTGCCCGGCATGGCATCGAGCGCGAACCGCGCCGACACTTCGGCGACGCGCTCGGCGCCGCGCGCGACGACGATCAGCTGCACGAGCGTGATCACCGCGAACACGACGAGCCCGACCACGAGGTTCGCGCCGACCACCGACGAGCCGAACGCGCGCACCACGTCGCCCGCATCGCCATCGGCGAGGATCAGGCGCGTCGCCGAGACCTCGAGCCCGACGCGGAACAGCGTGGTGATGACGAGCAGCATCGGGAACGACGCGAACGACAGCGGGCGGGGCGAGAACACGGCGGCCATCAGCAGCGCGACGGCGAGCCCGATGTTGAGGGTCAGCAGGACGTCGAGCACCGGCCGCGGCAGCGGCACGATCAACATCGCGACCACGGCGATCACCACGGCGGCGATCGCGAGCTCCGGCCACCGCGCCCTCGGTCGAGAGCTCATCCTTACTCGACCTCTTCGAGCTCGCTCGGATCGAGCTCCAGCGCGTCGTCGTCGACCTTGTCCGACGGTCCGCCGAGCTGGCGCACGATCGACAGGTGGATCTGGCTGCGGATCATGCGCAGCACGCTGTCGAGCTCGTTCGCGGGGAGCTTGAGCCGGCCGCGCAGGATCTCGAGCGTGCCGCGCACCAGCAGCTCCTTGGCCTTCTCGAGCCAGCGGAACGCGGTCACGCGATGCACGCGATAGATCGCGCCGATCTCGTCGATGTTGAGGCCGTCGACGTGGTGGTATCGGAGCAGCGTCTGCTCGCGCGCGCCGAGCGCCGACAGCGACTCGGCGAACGCGGCCTTGAACTGCGTCGCGTACGTCCGCTTCATGTACTCGACCTCGGGGTCGTCGGCGGACACGGCGTGCTGGGCGATCAGGTGATCGTCGTCGACCAGGATCTCGCGCTTACCCTTGCGCAGATCGTTCAGGCACGTACGGACGGCGACCGAGCGCACCCAGCGACGGAGGTCTCCGCGACCTCCGTACTCGCCGATCTTGCCGGCGCTGGTCGGCGCTCCCGCGGTCCCACCGCCGACGAACAACCGCTGGCGGACGAGCTGCTTGACGTCGGCGAGCCGCGGCGGGCCGATCCGCATCCGGGCGAGCGCGATATCGACCTCCTTCATGTAGTCGCGGTCGAAAGCGTTGATGGCGGCAGGCACCTGCTTCGCGCACGCGCACGCGAGGTACAGATCCGCGGGGCGCAGGCCGTCGAGCGCGGCGTCCGCGAGATCTTCGGTCACTTGCCGCGCGACGAACACCACCACGTCCTTGGCGTCGATCGTGAAATTCGGCCACGCGGCGCGGCCTTCGGCGACGAGCGACCACAGCCGGCGGTCGAGATCGGGCACGGCTTCGAGCGTGCGGCGAACCGCCGGGGGCGCGGCGTCGAGGAACGGACCCACCAGGCTCGGCGTGCTCACCGTCACCGATTAGGCCACCTGCGGGGACCATTGGTCAAACGGTTGTGGCTCCGCTAGGCTTGTCGTCGAGGGAACGGATGGAGCCTAACCGCAAAGTCCGCAAGCAGGGGCTCGAGCACTTTATCAAGTTCGTCCGCGAGCTGCCGTCGCCGTCGCCGCAGGCGATGTTTCAGGCGCTGCACGAGCACGGCTATCGCGGCCAGGACCACGCCCGGCGCGCCCTGTGCCTGATGGCCTACCGCCACGTGAAGCGGATCAAGCGCATCTACGTGGATGGGGTCGACCGGGCGGAGCTCCCGCGCAAGTCCAACTTCCTGTGCGTCGGGCCCACCGGCTCGGGCAAGACGTTCCTGGTCGAGACCCTGTTCGGCAAGATCCTCAAGCTGCCGACCGCGCTCGTCGATATCACCACGTACTCCGAGACCGGCTACGTCGGGCAGGACCCGTCGACGATCCTCACGCGCCTGCTCCACACCGCCGACGAGAACCCGATGCTCGCGTCGATCGGCATCGTTTGCCTCGACGAGTTCGACAAGATCGCCTCGGGCCAGAACAACGCGATCTTCGCGGGGGCCGGCACGACGAAGGACGTCACCGGCATGGGCGTCCAGCGCGAGCTGCTCAAGATGCTGGAGTCGAGCGAGGTCGTGGTCCCGCTCGATCTCACGCACTCGAGCTACGCCGATCACGTCGTGATGTCGACCGCCGACATCGCCTTCATCGCCGCCGGCGCGTTCTCCGGGTTCCAGCAGATCGCCCACCGCCGCGCGATGCGCGACCAGATCGGCTTCGGGCGCGGCCAGGCGACGGGCACCGTCGACCCCGAGGCGATCGCCGTCGACTTCTCCGCCGACCAGGTCGAGAACGTCGCCAACTTCCAGGCCTACGGCTTCTTGCCCGAGCTGGTCGCGCGGTTCACGCGCGTCGTCCCGTTCAAGGCACTCGACGCGGGCACGCTCAAGGACATCCTCCGCACCGACGTCGTGCAGCGGATGACGCGCGAGTTCAAGCTCGAGGGGTTCGACCTCGTGATCGAGGAGCGCGTGCTCGACCACATCGTCGAGGACGCGCTCCGCCGCGAGACCGGCGCGCGCGGCCTGGCATCCACGCTGACCCGTCAGCTCGAGGATGTCGCGTTCGGGGCGTTCGGCGTCGACCAGGGCGGGCACGTCCGCGTGACCGTCAAGGATGACGATCTGGCCGTCTCGGTCGAATAAGGTCGACGGTCCGGTGCGTTAAATCGACGGACGTTCCGTGTTACGTCAGTCGGTGCCGTATGGACAAAATTGTCGTCGAGGGCGGTAGCCGCCTGGTCGGTCGCATCCCGGTCAGCGGTGCCAAGAACGCAGCGCTGCCGCTGCTCGCAGCTGCGCTGTTGCCGACGGGGGCGTCGACGTTCACCAACGTCCCGCAGCTCGCCGACGTGCGCACGATGGCCAAGCTGCTCCGCATGCTCGGGTGGACCGTCGACGGCACGAAGACGACGCTGACGATCGCGCCGCCGATGGGCAAGAAGAAGCCCAAGCTCGAGGCGCCGTACGACCTGGTGAAGACGATGCGCGCGAGCGTGC
Source organism: Kofleriaceae bacterium (assembly GCA_035539815.1). GTDB lineage: Bacteria > Myxococcota_A > Polyangia > Haliangiales > Haliangiaceae > JABFXX01. The sequence continues at coordinate 49,201 of DATLHR010000355.1, read as the reverse complement.
TCGTGCTCGGGCCGCTGGTCGCCCGCTATGGCCGCGCTCGCGTCTCGTTGCCGGGCGGTTGCGCGATCGGAGCGCGCCCGATCGATCAGCACCTCAAGGGCCTGCAGGCGCTCGGCGCGAAGGTCTCGCTCGACCGCGGCTACGTCGACGTCGAGGCCAAGCGGCTGCGCGGCGCGACCATCGCGCTCGACATGCCGACCGTGACCGGCTGCGAGAACCTCCTCATGGCCGCCGCGCTCGCGAAGGGCCGGACCGTGATCGAGAACGCGGCGTGCGAGCCCGAGGTCGAGGAGCTCGCGCTCGTGCTCAACAAGATGGGTGCGAAGATCTCGGGCGCCGGCTCGCCGATCATCACGATCGAAGGCGTCGACGAGCTCTTGCCGATCGAGCACGCAATCATGCCGGACCGCATCGAGGCCGGCACGTTCGCCGTCGCGGCCGCGATGACCCGGGGCGACGTGCTGCTCGACGGCGCGCGGCCCGAGCACCTCGAGGCAGTCATCGCGAAGCTGCGCGCGTGCGGCGTGACCGTCGCCGCCGAGGCGGGCGGCGTGCGCGTGCGCGGCACCGCCGACCTGTCGCCCGTCGATATCGTCACCCAGCCGCACCCCGGGTTTCCGACCGACATGCAGGCGCAGTTCATGGTCATGGCGTGCCTCGCGCGCGGCCAGTCGGTGATCAAGGAGATGATCTTCGAGAACCGCTACATGCACGTCCCCGAGCTCGGACGCATGGGCGCCGACATCCTGATCGACGGGCGCACCGCCGTCGTGCGCGGCGGCCGCAAGCTGACCGGCGCGTCGGTGATGGCGACCGACCTGCGCGCCTCGGCGAGCCTCGTGCTCGCCGGCCTCGTCGCGAACGGCAAGACCGAGGTGCAGCGCGTCTATCACCTCGACCGCGGCTACGAGATGATCGAGAAGAAGCTCAAGGCCGTCGGCGCCAAGATCAAGCGCGTCAAGGCATAGGCATGCGTCACGTCGTGCTCGAGCTGCACCGCGCGATCGTCGATGTGCTCCTCGGGCCCGCGCAGCCACCCGCGCCGTAGGCTACGCTGAGCGCGTGACGCGTCCCGTGATCCTCGCGCTGCCCAAGGGGCGCATCCTCGACGAAGCCGCGAAGGTGTTCGCGCGCGCCGGCTACGATCTGGCGCCGGTGTTCGGTGATTCGCGGAAGCTCGTGCACGAGTGCGGTGCCTTGCGCGTGCTCGTCCTGCGCAACTCGGACATCGCGACCTACGTCGCGCACGGGGCAGCGGACGTCGGGGTCGCCGGGAGCGACGTCCTCGACGAGGACGGCCGCGAGCTGCTGGAACCTCTCGACCTCGGCATCGGGCGCTGCCGGATGATCGTCGCGGAGCGCGCCGATACCCGGATCGACGACCGCTCGCTCGCGCACCTGCGGATCGCGACGAAGTACCCGCGCACGACGACCGCGTACCTCCAGCGCAAGGGCATCACCGCCGAGGTGATCGAGCTGTCGGGCGCGATCGAGCTCGGGCCGCTGACCGGGCTGTGCGATCGTATCGTCGACATCACGCAGACGGGTGAGACGCTGCGCCAGAACGGCCTCGTCGAGATCGATACGGTCGCGGAGGTATCGTCGCGGCTGGTCGTGAACCCCGCCCGGCTCAAGCTGGATGGTGATCGGCTCGGCGCGTTGATCGACGGTCTCGAGCGCGCCGTGCACGCCGGCTGATCGCACGGTCGTCGCCGTCACGCGCGCGCTCGGCGCACGGCGGCCGGCGTACACAGTGGTGCTGGAAGGGGCGTGCGAGGTGCTGGACTTGCACGAGCCCGAGGGTCGACGTGAGCTCCCTCGCCGATGCTGTTCGGACGGTGACGCGGCTGCCCTGCGTGTTGTGCGCCATCGCGGGGGCCATCGGGATGATCGTGCTCCACGGGTACGCGGCCGATGCACGATGGCTGATGAACGCCTTGCCCGGCGAGCCTCCTTTCGCACGGACCGCGTTCGCGCTCGTGCTGCTCGGCGCCGTCGGCATCCTGCGTTGCCGGGACGGCGTCGCCGGGCGCCGCGCGCGCAGGATCGCCGCGGGCGTCGCGCTGGCGGTCACGCTGCTCGGTGGCATCACGTTGATCGAGCACGGGCTCGCGCGCGACCTCGGCATCGCGCACGTGATCGTCGAGCCGGCGGGCGGCCGGCCTCCGCCCATCGACGCCGTCGCGGTGATGCTGTTCGGGCTCGCGCTCCTCGTGTTCGACACGCGCCGCGGCGCGCGTGCGCGGCCCTCGGAGTGGCTGGAGCTCGCGGCGGGGATCGTCGCGCTGATCGCGATCGTCGCGCACCTGTTCGCCGTTCCGGGGACGTCGACGAGCATGCCGCTGCTCGCCGTACGGCCCGCGACGGGGATCGCGCTCGCCTGCCTCGCCGTGGGGTTGCTCGTCGCGCGCGCCGATGCGGGGCTCGTGCACGTCGCCACCTCGCGTGGCCCGGGCGGGATCATGTTCCGCCGGCTCGTGCTGCCGTTCGTGTTCGCGCCCGCGGTGATCGGCCTGGTCGTGCGGTCGGCGCTCGGCCGGGCCTCGCTGCACGATCCGGCGCTGCTCGTCGGGACGCTGTTCGCAGCCACCAGCCTGATCGGCGTGCTCCTGCTGCCGCTGCTCGCGGTGCCCCTCGATCGCGCGCAGGCCCGGCTCGAAGGCATCATCGGCATCGCGAGCGATGCGATCATCTCGCTCGACACCCAGCAGCGGATCACGATCTTCAATCGCGGAGCGGAGCAGGCGTTCGGCTGGCCGGCGAGCGAGGTGCTCGGCAAGCCGCTCGAGATCCTGAGCCCCGAGCCGCAGCGCGCACAGGTCCGCTCGTACATCGAGCAGCTCGCGACCGTGCCCGACGATGCACCGCACCTCGGGCAGCGCACGCGCGACATCATCGGCCTGCGCAAGGACGGCACCGAGTTCCCCGGTGAGGCCGCGATCTCCAAGCATCGCGGCGACGACGGCCTGACGTTCACGATCGTGCTGCGCGATGCGACCCGTCACGCGAACCTGGAGGCGCAGCTGCGCAGGGCGGTGGCCGCGCGCGACGAGGTGCTCGGCATCGTCGCGCATGACCTGCGCAACCCGCTGTCGACGGCGATGCTCACCGCCGAGCTGCTCGTGCGTCCCGAGCACGAGCGTCGCCTCCAGAGCCGCCGGATCGCCGAGCGGTTGACGCGCGCCCTCGGCCGGGCGACGCGCCTGATCGAGGATCTGCTCGACGTCACGCGCCTCGAGAGCGGCGGCGGCATGTCGATCGATCCTCACCCGCAGGCGCTCCCCGCGATCGCACGCGAGGCGTTCGAGATGTTCGAGGCCGCGGCGACGGCGGCGTCGGTCGCGCTCGAGGCGAAGCTCCCCCCGGACCTGCCGCAGGTGCTCGCGGACGAGGCGCGCATCGTCCAGGTGCTCGGCAATCTGATCGGCAACGCGATCAAGTTCACACCCCGCGGCGGCCACGTCCGCGTGAGCGCCACCCGCCAGCGTGACGAGCTCGTCATCTCGGTCGCCGATACGGGCACGGGCCTCGACGCGGATCAGCTCGCGCACATGTTCGATCGGTTCTGGCAGGCGAGGGCGGGTGACCGCCGCGGTGCCGGGCTGGGGCTCGCGATCGTCAAGGGCATCGTCGAGGCCCACGGCGGCCGGATCTGGGCCGAAAGCGAACCGGGGCGCGGATGCTGCGTGATGTTCACCTTGCCCATCGCGTCCTCGGAGACCCGCGGCGTCGCGACACGTGCGCGGCCGACGTGACCACATCGAGGCGCGAGGCGTGTACTATCGGCGCGCGGTGTCTTCCGATCTTCGCCCGTTTGTTGCCGAGGAGATCCGGCTCCACCCTCGCGTGGCCTACCAAGGCCTTCTGTCCGAAGAGGGGGCCGCCACGCGCGTCGCGGCAGCGCTGCCTCCGCTGTCGCGGTTCCGCCACGACTACGCGGGCGCGATCTCGATCGTCGACTGGGACCATCGGCTGCCCTCGCAGAACCTCGTGCTGCGGATCTACGGCTACTACGGCGAGGACACGCTCGAGGCCGGCTACGAAGCGTTCGACGATCGGCTCGAGCAGATCGCGGAGCGCGACAAGTACCCCGAGTTCGACGTCCCCGACTTCGACGGGCTCGCCGCGGACGAGGCGTACGAGATCGAGCTGTCGACCTCGGGGGCGGTGGGGCGCTGCCGGCTGACCTCGGCCTGGCGGCGCACCGTGGCATCGCGGGATGCATCGACCGCGGTCGTGCTCGTCCAGCAGAGTGACGAGTACCAGAAGCTGGTGACCTCCTCGCCGTCGCGACCGACGTACCTCGGTGACCTGGAGGCCGTGTCCTGGACCCCGCCGTGCGAGACGGATCACGTGCGGTGGACGCTCGACGTCTGGTTCCTGCTGGCGTTCGACGGCCGGATCGGCTCGGGGCGCAGCTTCCTCGCGGATCTGGAGACCAAGCAGATCGTAAATGTGCGGGACTTCTCGGTTCGCACCGGGTGATGTCCGCGATCGCGATAACTTTGTAGTCGATCTGCCGCGCGGACGTCGTTTATGGTCCCGCCGCCATGACGCTCCGCTGGTTCGGTATCGCCTCCTTGTTCGTGGTCTTCCTCGTCGGCGGGTGCGGACCCGAGGGACGCAAGGGGGGCATCGCCTCGGGGACCTGCGACCCGGGCAAGAAGCGCGAGTGCTACGGCGGTGTCGACGGCACCGACGGCGAAGGTCCGTGTCACAGCGGCACCCAGACCTGCGGCTCGGATGCGCTGTGGGGGCCCTGCGAGGGCCAGGTGGTGCCGTCCCAGGAGCTGTGCGGCGACGGCGTCGACAACAACTGCAACGGGCAGCTCGACGAGAACGCCGACCTGGATGGCGACGGCATCACCACGTGCGGCGGTGACTGCTGCGACTCGACCGAGTGCACCAACCCGGGCCTCGTCAACGCGGGTGCGTTCGATGCGCCAGGCAACATGGTCGACGACGACTGCAACGGAGTGGTCGATGACTCGAGCCTCCTGTGCGACCAGGGCCTCGTCTCCAACTCGAGCAACGCGCTCGACTACGCGAAGGCGATCGACATCTGCCAGACCGCGACGATGACCGAGAAGAAGTGGGGCGTGATCAGCGCCGAGTTCACGCTCGCCGACGGCAACGGCGCCCCGGCGGCGATCTCCAAGGCGATCCGCCCGAAGTTCGGCTCGGGCGTGTTGCCGCGCGGCGGCGTCAACCTCGCGCTGCTCAGCACGGGCGCGGCCGCGGGTCGCGGCGACACCAACCCCGCGTATCAGGACTTCCAGGACGGCGACTTCTTTGGCAACGGCACCGAGTCCGGGTTCCCGCAGGACTTCTTGATGGCGAACAACGGCTCGCTGCCGAACGCGCCGGGCTGCCCCGAGGCGAGCGGCACCACGGCGAACGATCCGGTGATGCTGACGCTCACCATCCGCGTCCCGACGAACGCCAGGTCGTTCAAGCTCGCGACCAACTTCTTCAGCTCGGAGTTCCCCGAGTTCACGTGCTCGCCGTTCAACGACTTCTTCGTCGTGCTGCTCGACAGCACGGTTCCCGGCAACCCTGCCGACAAGAACCTCGCGTTCTACAGCAGCGGCAACGGCACCACGTACCCCGTCGGCGTCAACCTCGCCTCGGGCAACACGGGCCTGTTCACCCAGTGCGTGAACGGCTCCACGGGCTGCTCGGGCACGGACGGCACGATCTCGACCTGCATCGGCACCGACCAGCTCGCGGGCACCGGTCTCGACACCGCGGACCCGGGCTCGTGCGACAGCAACAGCCTGCAGGGTGGCGGGACGGGCTGGCTCGAGACGAGCGGCAACGTGACTCCGGGCGAGATCATCAAGCTTCGCATCGCGATCTGGGACACGAGCGATCACATCCTCGACTCGATCGCGGCGATCGACGGCTTCCAGTGGAGCGTCGACCCGGCGACGCCGGGCACGGTCATCCTCCGCGAGCTGGCACCGGGCGACGAAGAGTAGCCAGAAGTCGTTTGCGCTTGCACTGGGTGCATGGGCGGGGGCATGTTCCGCGCCCATGTCCTCGCGTCTCCTCGGTTTCGTGCTCGGTTCGGTGGTGGTCGCCGTGGGTGGCTGCGGTTCCGAGAGTGGCAGTTCGATGCGCGAATGCGCGGGTGTCCAGACCGACACCGCGAGCGACCCGGGGAACTGCGGGCGTTGCGGCAACGTGTGCAGCGATAACTACTCGTGCATCGAGAGCAAGTGCCTCATCGGCGTCTGCAAGCCCGGCACGGTCGAGGACTGCTACACCGGCGCGGACGGCACGGAGGGCGTCGGCCCGTGCATCGGCGGCCAGCGCACGTGCGTCGAGGGCGGCATCTGGACCGTGTGCGAAGGCCAGGTGGTGCCGAGCGGCGAGGACGGGGCGGCCTGCAGCGACGGCATCGATAACAACTGCAACGGCACCGTCGACGAGGACGAGGACCGCGACGGCGACGGTCTCACCACCTGCCAGGGCGACTGCTGCGACTCCACGGAGTGCAGCAACCCGTCGATCGTGAACCTCGGGTCGTTCGACGCGCCCGGCAACAACTTCGACGACGACTGCAACGGCGTCGTCGACGACACGGTGCTGTTGTGCGATCAGGGCATCGCGTCCAACACGCAGGATCCCCTCGAGTTCGCGCGCGCGATCGACATCTGTCAGACGGCGACGGAGACCGACGGCCGCTGGGGTGTGATCAGCGGATCGCTCACGCTCACCGACGGCACCGGCGTGCCGGATCCCGAGGCGCACGCCGTGCGCGGGACGTTCGGCACCGGCACGCTGCCGCAGGGCGGTGTCAACCTCGCGATCCTGTCGACCGGCGGCGCGGCGGCCAAGAACGACATGAACCCCGGGTTCCATGACTGGGGCGGCTACTCGCACGTCGGAACGCAGACGTGCGACTTCACGCCGAACACGCAGTGCGCGCCGTTCCCGGCCGACTTCTTCTCCGCCAACAACAACCAGCTGCCGAACGCGCCGGGCTGCCCCGATCCGTTCGGCTCGCAGGCCAACGACCCGGTGATGCTCACGCTGCGCATCCGCGTTCCGACCAACGCGAAGTCATTCCGCCTCGCGACCAACTTCTTCAGCGCCGAGTTCCCCGAGTACACGTGCAGCGCCTACAACGACTTCTTCGTCGTGCTGCTCGACTCGACGTACGACGGCTCGCCGCCGAACCCGACCGACAAGAACCTCGCCTTCTACCAGCCGATGGGCGGCACGACGAAGGTCCCGGTCGGCGTGAACCTCGGCCACGGCAACACCGGCCTGTTCACGCAGTGCAAGAACGGCGAGACCGGATGCTCGGGGCAGCCGGACTCGATCTCGACCTGCGTCGCGACCAACCAGCTCACGGGCACCGGGTTCGACGATCCGGACGAGTTCAACTGTGACCCGGACAGCGTCGTCGGTGGCGCGACGGGGTGGCTCGTCACGAGCGGCAACGTCAAGCCCGGCGAGATCATCACGCTGCGCATCGCGATCTGGGACACCTCGGATCACGTCCTCGACTCGCTCGCCGTCATCGACGGCTTCCAGTGGAGCGTCGACGTCGCGCAGCCGGGCACGGTCATCTTCAAGGAAGACCCGAAGCTCGGCCCGCTGCCCGCGGGTGCGCTCGTCGAGCGCACGACGCTCGCGCGGTAGTCCGTGTGGATCCGGCTGCCCTTCGTCCTCGCGGTGGGCCTGCCGCTCGTCGCGCTGCGGTCGCCGTTTCCGGACACGCTGCAGCTGTTCCTCATCTCGTTCGTCGCGTTCGGGGGCGCGCGCGGCCTCGAGCTGCTCGCGCGCCGTACGAAGTTCCCCTCGGTGATCATGATCGCGGCGGCCGTCGTCGCACTGCCGCTGTCGATCCTGGTGCGCGGGAAGCTCGAGGCCCCGGCTCAGCAGGCGGTGAGGCCGCCGATCCGCGTGCCGAAGGGGAAGCCCGAGCGTCCCGTCGCGCCAAACGAGATCTTGCCGGGCCGGTGGGCCGCGGTGTCGCTCGGCGAGAGTGAGGGCGCGGCGATCGCCGCTGCCGACGGCGTGGTCCACATCTGGAACGCGCGGCCCACGTCGTACGAGCCGATCGAGCGCACGCCGGCGCCGATCGCGGGCACCGCGGGATCCTCGAAGGTCTCGGTCGGATTCAACCACTCGTGCGCGCTGCGCGGCGGCGTCGCGCTGTGCTGGGGCTGGAACTATCACGGCGAGATCGGCCGCCCGTCGAAGGGCACGCACGATCGCGCGGACGCACCCGTGCTCGCCGAGGTGCCGCACGGCGTGACGTTCATCGACGTCTCCGCCGGCACCGGGCATACCTGCGGTGTCGACACCGACGGCGCCGTGTGGTGCTGGGGCGCGAATCAGTACGGCGAGTGCGGCGCGAAGCCCGCGCCGGAGATCAAGCCGCTGCGGGTCGCGGAGCTGCCGGCGAGCGTGGCGGTGCGCGCCGGATTCCACGCGACCTGCGCGCTGACCGCCGACCATCGCGTGATGTGCTGGGGCGATCGCGAGTTTGGTGGCAACGGCTCGAGCACCACGGTGTTCGGTGAGACGCCGCAGGTGGTGACCGGAGACATGCAGGTCGTCGACTTCGATCTCGGGCAGAAGGGCGGCTGTGCGATCGATGCGGCGGGCGACGTGACCTGCTGGGGCAGCGGCGCGTCGCCGGCCCGGCTTCACGTCGACGGCGGCGTGGACATCGCGGGCGGCGACTACCATCACTGCGTGGCGCGGCGCGACGGCGGCGTCGTGTGCTGGGGCAGGAACTGGTACGGGCAGCTCGGCGACGGCTCGCGCCGGGACTCGTCCCAGCCGGTCGTCGTGCGCGGCGTGAGCGGTGTACGCGCGCTCGCCGCGGGCATGAACGACGCGTGCGCGATCGACGGCGAGGGCGTGCTCGTGTGCTGGGGCCGCTTCGATCACGGCCGGCTGTAGCGGGTCAGCCCGGCGTACGGTCGAGCGTGCGGCCGAGCTCCTCGGCGAGCGCGTGCTTCACGTCCGCGAGCTCGACGGGGCCGAGCAGGGCGGCCATCGACGTCATCACCGAGGACTCGAACCCGCATGGATTGATACGGCCGAAGTAGGTGAGGTCCGTGCTGACGTTGAGCGCGAGGCCGTGGAACGTGACCCACTTGCGGCAGGCGATGCCCATCGAGCACAGCTTCTTGCGGCCGAGCTCCGTCGAGGTCCACACGCCCGTCTTGCCGGGCTCGCGATCCGCGGTGAGGCCGAACCGCGCGCAGGTCGCGATGACCGCTTCCTCGAGGTTGCGCAGATACCGGTGGAGGTCACGCTCCGCGCCCTCGAGGAGGACGATCGGATACGCGACGAGCTGCCCGGGCCCGTGATAGGTGACGTCGCCGCCGCGCTCGATGCCGATGACCTCGACCTCGCCGGCGGCGAGCACGTTCTGCTCGGCCTCGCGCCGGCGGCCGAGTGTGAACACGTGGTCGTGCTCGACGAGGAGCAGCGTGTCGGGCGCGTCGCCCCTCTGGCGGGCCTCGACCAGCGCGAGCTGTCGCGCCCATGCATCGCGATACGACTCGCGGCCGAGGTCGACGATGCTCCAGCTGGCCATCGAGAACCGGTTACCACGCGGCGGGAACCGCGGCTACCGGCTCCGCTGCTCGGTGATCCAGGCCTCGACCTCGTCGGCCAGATCGAACCAGCCTTCCCCCGCACCTGCGAGCGCCGTGCGCGCTGCGGTGGCGAGCGAGAGCGCCCGCCGTCGATCCGTCCCGATCAGCGCACGAGCCAGCATGAACTTGGTCTGGGCGGCATCCATCGGCGCATTGGGCATCGCGTCCCAGATCGTGAGCGCGCGCTCGAGCGGTGGGACCGCGTCGGGGAGCGCGTCGCGCTGCAGGTGCGCGACCCCGATCGACGTCAGCGTCTGAGCGATCGAGGACGGTGGCGTCTCCTTGGTAGAGGTCTCCACCTCGAGCGCGTTCTCGAACTCGCTCACGGCTTGCTCGGGGTTGCCGCGGCGGAGGGCGAGGCTCCCGAGATTGGAGTGGGCAACGGCGATGCGCGCGTGGGAGTTGCCCACCGCGGTCTTCAGGATCTCGAGTGCGCGCCGGTACTGCTGGTCGGCCGCCTCGAGATCACCGGCTTCTGCATGCGCGTTGCCGAGACTATTGACGGCGTCTGCCAGGCCGATATGGGTCTCGCCGAGGGTCTTGCTCAACGTCGCGACCGCGACCCGATGGTACTCCATCGCTTCTTTGGTCTTACCGAGCCGCAGCAGCGCGGATCCGACCCGGTCCGAGGTAACGCCGACGTCGACGTGGTCCGGCCCGAAGATCTTGCGCTGGATGACCAACGACTCCATCAGTGCGTCGGTCGCTTCCTGATACTTGCCCTCGCCGAAGAACACGGTGCCCCGGTTGCCGACCAGGCGCGCGCGCAGGACCTCGAAGCCCTCGCCGCCCTCGATCGCAGTCGCCGCGAGGCGTGCCCACACGTGCGCCTCGGGGAAGTTCTGCAGCTCGTATCCGTCGATATAGACGAGCTCGATCAGCGCCTCTGCACGCAAGGCGACCTCACGAGCCCGCTCGGCGACCTCGGACGCGCGCACGAACACGTCCTTGGCGTTCTGGAACCTGCCGGCGCTCGCGTGTAAGCGGCCGAGCAGCACCAGGGCTTCGGCTTCGATCGCCCGTAGGCCCTTGGCCTTCGCGGTATCGGCCACCGGCTGCGCGAGCTCGATGCCTTGCTGAACCTTGCCGATGGAGGCGAGCGACTTGGCGCGGGCGAGCTGGCCGGAGAGCTTGTCCCGCTCCGCTCGCTGTTCGGGCCCGAGGTTCTCGGCGGCCGCGATCGACATCGCCTCGGTCGGAGCACAGTCCTCGACGCGACTGAGCCGGCTGACGGCGTCGGCGGACTGGCTCGCGATCGTTGCATCTGCGCGATCGAACAGGCCGAGCACCGTCTCGAGCTCGTCCGCGCGGCGGCGCAGGCACGACATCCGCCGATCGAGCAGACGTTCGCTTTGTTCGTGGCGCACGTGCGTCGCCTCGCACGCGTCCTTGTACATGTTCGCCCAGGCCTGCGCGTAGCTGTCGAGCGTCGCGGTCGTGTGGAGCCAGCTGGGCTCGTCGAAGGGGCGCTTCACGGATCGGAACACCTTCTCGATCGCCTGCTTGCGCGCGGGGTTCCAGCTCTCCGCGAGGCGGGCGCTGCCCGTCGTGCACGAGACCGTCGTCGTCGCACCCGATCGCGACATCATCACGCCGCCGACCGCAGCCGCAGCGACCGCGGACACGCCCGCAACACCCGCGACCGCGTACCACCGACGCCGCGTGCGCTGAGATTCGATCAGCGTCAACACGTCGCGCATCGCCGGATAGCGCTCGGCGGGCTTCGGGTCGAGGCCGCGCGTGATGATCCCGCGCAACGCTCGAGGCACGGGCGTTCCCGCCGGCGGCGCAGCGATCTTGCACGCGTCCTTGGCCTCGATCAGCTCTTCCCACGACTCGCACTCGAACGGACGCTTCCGGTACAACGCCTCGAAGAGCGTGATGCAGTAGCTGTACTGATCGGAGCGCGCGTCGGCCGAACGCCCCTCGTGTTGCTCGGGCGACATGTACCGCGGCGTACCCATGATCGCGCCGGTCATCGTCAGGTTTGCATCGCGACGGAAGCCAGACTGCGTCGGCGCCTGCAGGTCGTGGAGGTGCGCGGCGCGGGCGATCCCGAAGTCCGTGACGAGCACGCGACCGTCGCGTCCGATCAGGATGTTATCGGGCTTGAAGTCGCGGTGAACGATGCCGGCGCGGTGCGCCGCCTCCAACCCATGCCCGGCCTGCAGCATGACCTCGAGCGCCTTGCGCCAGGTCGGGTTCGTCGTCTCGAGCCATTGCGTCAGTGTCTGGCCGTCGATGAACTCCATCGCGACGAACACCTGACTATCGATCGTACCGACCTGGTAGATCGTCACGACGTTCGGGTGCTGGAGCCGCGCCATCGACTGCGCTTCGCGCAGCAGCCGATTCGACGCGTAGCCGGTCATGTCTTCGGTTTGCTGCTCGCGAATGACCTTGATCGCGACCTTGCGATGGAGCTTGCGATCGGTCGCCTCGTAGATGACGCCCATCCCGCCGGACCCGATCACGCGCCCGAAGATGTAGTCACCGACCTGGCGATCGGTCAGGCTGACCGCGAGCGATCCGCTGCTTGGACGTTCGCCCGGTGTAGTGGCGTCGAACGCCGCGCCTGGAGCGGTTGGTCCCACCGGATCCCGCGACCCTTCGTCCATCCTATCGCCACTATACACGCCACCTGAGAGCTTAGCGGACCTCGAGCACGCGATACTGGACGCCGACGCCGCCGTCGCGGTCGATCCCGACGAGCCACAGCGGCACCGAGGCTGGCCCGGCCGGGAGCTCGAGCTCGACGGGATCGACGGAGGTCACGCCGGCCTCGTCGTCGTCGATGTCGATGTCGTTGCCGCGCACGACCGCGCCGCCGCCCGCGAGCGCATAGACCTCCACGCTCTCGCGCCGCGCCGGCATCGTCTCGTCGCGGAAGCACACGAGGTCGCGCGACGTGGGATCGATCTCGGCGCCGAGTGCGTAGCGGCGGCCGCCTTCCACCGCCGCGCCGTCGACGAGCGGCACGTCATCGAGGAGTCCGTGGAGCACGACGGGGTTCGTTCGTACGGGTGGCGCGACGCCGACCTCGACGGACTTGACGGCGATCAGGCGCTCGCCGGCGACCTCGGCTTCGACGACGACCGAGACCGCGAGCACGTCCTCGCCGCACGGATCGTCGGCGCTCGTGATGCTCGGCAACACGATGTCGAACTTCGCCGCGAGGGCGGCGACATCGAGCACGGCATCTCCGTCGGCATCGAGGGCGAGCTCGAGCGCGGCGTCCCCCGCGCAGTCCCGCACCGGATCGACGACGAGCGCGTACGGTGAGCACGCCCGCCACATCACGGCATCGGCGGGGGCCGGGAAGCCATCGATCGCGGTGAGGACGGACAGGTGCGTCGTGGCGTCCGCTGCGATCGTCGGTGGATCGGCGATCACGGCGATGATGCGCGGCCCCGCGACCGGCGAGCCCGGGGCGCTGTCGTCGCACGCGGCGAGCGCGAGGGCCGTGATCAACAACGCGCGCATCACGGGATGTACTCCACGCCGATCGAGGGGAACACCGGCAGCCCGCGCGTGTACGAGCGCTGGCTGTAGTCGAAGTTGTAGGTCACGCCCTCGGGGTTGAGGCGGTTCGTCGCGTTCTGCACGTCGACGAACAGCTTGAGCGTGCCCCACGAGCGCACCCAGGTGCGGTCGACGCGCACGTCGATCTGGAAGAACGCGGGCAGCCGCGCCGACAGCGTCGCGCCATCGCGTGGTTGATAGTCCTGATCGTCGGCGTCGAGGAACGCGCCCACCACCGGCGTGTACGGGTTGCCCGTCGCATAGCGCGCCCGCGCGCCGACGCGCCAATGCTTGCCGAGCGGCACCGAGGCGAGCAGCGTGAGCAGGTGCGGCTGATCGAACACGTACGGCACGTACGTCGACTGGGTCCTCGGATCGCCACGGCGGAGCGAGCGCGCGTACGTGTAGCCGAGCCAGCCCGTCCACCCTCCGAGTCGCTTGCGCAGCAGGACCTCGAGGCCCCACGCGCGGCCACGGCCGACGTTCTCCTTGTAGCTGTAGGTGCCGAACTGCTCGTCGGCGAGCTCGGTCGCGATCGCGCCGACGCCACCGGACTGCCGGCTGCCACCGGCGCTGAGGGGCGTCGCGCCCGTGACCGCGTCGGCCGGGAGATCGCGCATGGTCTGGCCATAGAGCGTGCTGGTGACCTCGAAGCCGCGCGCGATCGGCGAGCTCACGGTGACCGCGGTCTGGATCGCCGACGACGCGCGCAGCTCCTGGTTCCCGAACGCCGGATCGAGATCGGCGACGTTCGCGGGCTGGTGATAGAGGCCGATCGACTCCGTGATGGTCACGTCGCGCGGTAGCTGGTGCAGGATCGCGAGCCGCGGATCGAGCACCCATTGATCCGTGAGCCCGTAGCGCTCTCCGCGCAGGCCCGGCTTGACCATGATCGCCTTGCCCGCGATCGGGTAGAGCAGCTCGGTCCACAGCGCGGTGTCCGCAGCCCAGATCGTGTCACCGCGGACCTGCTCGGGCGGATCCATCGCGTCGGGGTTCGTCGGGACATCGCCGCCGAGCTCGAACGCATAGCGCGAGCCCTGCACGTCGAGACCCGCCGCGACGTAGCCGAGCTTGCCGAGCTTCTTGGTGAGCGTGGCGCGCACCGACACGGGGAGGTTGCGGCGGGTGACGCCCTCGTCGTTGAAGGCGAGCACGACCTCGTCGCCGCCGAGCGCCGCGACCGCATCGAACCCGACGTCGTTGACCTCGCGCTGATAGCGTGTGGCGAGCCGAAGGAAGCGGGACGTGTAGTCGAGGCGATCGTCGGGCCCGGTCGGATCGTCATCCTCATTGATCAGCGTGAGGCCGTCCGATGACGCGAAGCCGAGCAGCGTCCACCGGCCCCGCTCCACGCTGCCGACCTCGTACATGAGCTGAGCGTCCCAGTAGCTCGGCAACAGCGTCAGCGAGAGTGGCGCCGCGGCGAGCACCGCATCGACGTACGAGCGGCGCAGGCCCATCGTCCACCCGCCGCCCTTGGGGCCCGGCCCCTCGGCGCGCACCTGTGCATCGACGAGCGACAACTCCCCGCCGACGCGCCAGCGATCTGTGCGCGGTGCGCGCGTCGACAGCTCGACGAGACCGCCCTGCGCGCGGCCATAGCGAGAGGAGAACCCACTCGGCGCGAGCTCGATCGTGCCGAGCAGCCCCGACGGATAGAACGAGGCGAGCCCGCCGAAGTGGAACAAGATCGGGACCTCGACACCGTCGAGGTAGACCGCCGTGTCGCGCGGCGCCGAGCCACGCAGCGCGAGTCCGCCGAGCCCGAACGGCACGCGCGCCGCACCGGGTAGGCTCTGCAGGCCCTTGAGCGCGTCGTTGCCCGAGCCTGGCAGCGTGCGCACCTCGTCGCCGCGCAGGTCGTACGGCACGGGCTTGGTCAGCGGCGGCGCCTCGGCCGCGACGGTGATCACCTCGCCGCCCTGCACCGACGCATCGGGTACGAGCGCGAATCGCCACGGGCCACCGCGCCGGCGCTCGACGGCCACCGGCGCGTAGCCGTCGACGAACACGACCACGTCGACCTTGCCGGCCGCGAGGCCGTCGAGCGTGAACGTTCCGTCCTCGCCGGAGGTGACCTCGACACCGCCCGCGGCGACCGTCGCACCCGCGAGCGGCTTACCCGTACGCGCATCGACGACCACGCCCGTCTGCGGCGCGGTCTGCGCGAGCGACGGGGACGTCGCCACGGCGATGCACGCGATGAAGACCAGACTTCGCATCTGGCTTGAGATGTCGGTGCTGCCGACGAGGTTACGGTCGTGCCTCGCTGGCCCGAGCTCTACCTGTTGATGATGTGCACGGCCTCGCCGAGCGCGGCCGCGGCGGCCTCCATCATCGCCTCGGGCATCGTCGGGTGCGCGTGGATCGTGAGGCGGAGGTCATCGGCGACCGCGCCCATCTCGATCGCGAGCGTCGGCTCGGCGATCATGTCGGACGCGCCGTTGCCGACGATGTGCACGCCGAGCAGCTCGCCCGTATCGCCGTCGGCGATCACCTTCACGAAGCCGTCGCTGTCGTTGACCGACAGCGCGCGTCCGAGCGCCGCGAACGGGAACTTCCCGATCTTGAGCTTGGCGTGTCCCTTCGCCTTCGCCTCGTCCTCGGTGAGGCCGGTCGACGCGACCTCGGGATCGGTGAACACGACCGCGGGGATCGCGCGCACGTCGAACGCGGCCTTGTGGCCGGCGATGACCTCGGCGACGACCTCGCCCTCCTTGGTCGCCTTGTGCGCGAGCATCATGCCGCCGATGAGGTCACCGATCGCGTAGATGCCGGCGACGTTGGTGCGCAGGCGATCGTCGGCGAGCACGTAGCCCCGCTTGTCGACGTTCACGCCCGCGGCCTCGAGGCCGAGGTTCTCGCTGTTCGGACGGCGGCCGATCGACATCAGGATCTTGTCGGTGTCGATCGTGGCTGTCTTGCCATCGGCGAGCTCGACGGTGAGGACGGCGCGGTCGCCCTTCTCCTCCCACGACTTCGCCTTGGTGTTCACCATGACCTCGACGCCCATCTTCTTGAGCTTGCGCTCGACGACGGCGACGCAGTCCTTGTCCATCGAGCTGAGCACGCGCGGCAGCGCCTCGACGACGGTGACCTTGGTCCCGAACTTCGCGTAGACCATGCCGAGCTCGAGCCCGATGTAGCCGCCGCCGATCACCACCATGCGCGCCGGCAGGGTGTCGAGGGCGAGCGCGCCGGTCGAGTCGATGACCCGCTGCTGATCGATCTTGAAGCCGGGGATCTCGATCGGGCGGCTGCCCGTCGCGAGCACCACGTTCTTCGCGATGATCGTCTGCTCGCCGCCATTCTTGGTCTTCACCGTGATGCGGTGGCCGTCCGGCCCCGCCTTGCCCAGCGTGGCCGAGCCCTCGATGATCTCGACGCCGTTGCCCTTGAGCAGGGTACGGACGCCCGACGTGAGCTTGTTGACGACGCTGCCCTTCCACGTCTGCAGCTTCTTCATGTCGAGCGTGGGCTTGCTCGCGATGCCGATGCCGAGGTCGTCGGCGTGGCCCATCTTCTCGAACATCTTCGCGGCGTGGATCACCGACTTGGACGGGATGCAGCCGACGTTGAGGCACACACCACCGATGTACTCGCGCTCGATGATGGCGGTCTTGACCTTGAGCTGACCGAGCCGGATCGCGGCGGGGTAACCACCGGGTCCGGCTCCGATCACGACTGCATCGAAACGTTGCTCGGGCATGCCCCGTTCCTACCGCGGGGGCGCGTCGATCGCTAGCGGGCGGACGCGGACTTGGCTGCCGGATCGGTCAGGCGAAGATCCGCCAGCTGGTTCTGGAACTTCACCTTCGCCAGCATGCGCTGCTCCTGGGCGTCGACGAGGGCGATCGTGGTCTTCTGGATGCGCTCCGACGTCTCCGCGAGCTTCGCCTTGAGGGCGATCATCAGCTCGCCCCCCGTCCGCACGAGCTTGAGCGACACCACCTGCGCGTGCAGCTCACCCGCGCGCGCCCGGTACTCGCCGAGCTGATCGCGCAGCGTCGCGATCCTGTCATCCAGGTCCGCCGCCGTCCGGTGCGTCGCCAGCAGCGCCTGGATCTGCGCGCGCAGCTGCGGCGAGGCGTCGGGCTCGTCGATGAACACGCGCATCATGCCGAGCACTTCGGGGGAGCCGAGCTCGAACCTGGAGGTCACCGGCGTGGCGGCCGCGATCGTCACCTCCTTCGTCTCGCCCGGCGCGAGCGTCACCTCGTACAGCTGCGAATCTCCGACGCGCGTGAACGCCGACGGTGCCTCGACGAGCGTCCACCCGCTCTCGAGGCGGTGGCGCAGGTACACGGTCGCCGGCGAGGTCAGCCGGCTCGTGACCGTGTAGCGCGCGGTGCGGCGATGCTGGACCTCGGCCGTCAGCACGCCGCGCTGGACGGTGACGAGCTTCGCGATACGGTCGCTCTCGGACGCGTCCTCGGAGATCACGACCTGCTTGTCGAGCGCGAACGGCACGACCACCGCGGCATGGGGCGGCACGGGCTCGGTGATGCCCTCGCCGATGAACCGGCCCTCGCCATACACCGTCACCGGCCCGGGCTCGAGCGTGTCGCCGGTCGGGTTATCGAGGCGCACTGCTTTGAAGGCGAAGCGCTTGTCGCCGCGATCGGAGATCGGGTCATACAGGTACACGACGCCGCCGGTGGTCTCCTGGTGAACCATCGCGACCATCGCACTCGAGCCGGCGCGCACCGTCATCGGCCGATCTGCCATGAAGTGACTCTCGCCCACGGGCGTATCGGGGCCGAGGTCGCGCAGCTTCGCCGACGGCGGCGCGGTCGGCTCCTTCGGCGCCTCGGCGACGGCGAGCACGCGGGTCCCATAGCTCGCACCCTCGGCCGGCTTGCTGACGACGTGGATCTTGTCCGCGGGGATGCCCGCGTCCACGAGCTGGTGCTTGAGCTTCTCGCCGCGCCGCGCGACCTCCGCCGCATCGCTCGCGGGACCCTGCGCCTCGATCACGACGTGCCGCTTATGTTGCTTGTACTTCGCGACGATCGGATCGAGCTGCGCGCGCAGCTCCGCCGCCGGATCGCGCTTCGGTGGTGGTGGTGGCGCTTCGTACGATCGCGACGGCGGCGGCGGTCCATCGAAGCCCCCGAACCCATCGGGGACCACGGGGTCCGCGTGGCTACCGGCCGCCGCACCGAGCGTGGAGTTGAACGTGCGTCGCTCGTACGCGCTGCCGAGTTGCACGCTCTTCGTCGTGCTCGTCGGCTCGATCACCGGCGCGCTGTCCTTGATCGCCATGACCTCGCCGCCAACGCTCGCGGTGTTGATCTTCTGGAACACCGGCGTGATCTTGTCGGCGGCGACCACGACCCCCGAGCGCTCGAGCGTGACGTCGCCGTAGTAGAACCGCACGCTGTACGTGCCGGGCTCCAGCGGCAGCTTGTACTGACCGCCCTGGTCGGTGATCGACGTCTGGTCGCCTCCCTTCGTGCCGCGGGTCGGCGTCGCGACGACGGTGACGCCCGCGAGCTTCTCGCCGGTCTTCCCATCCGTGATGATGCCCTGGATGGCGTTGGGGAGCGGCGCCTTGTCCGTCAGTCCGGTCGTGTTCACGCCGTCCACGAAGTACTGGTTCTCGAGCGTGCTGCTGCCGCTGAACGCTACGCCCAGGCCATCGTTTACCGCTCCGAACGTCGCGAGCTCCTCGGCCGGTCCGCCGCCATACGGCGACACGCCCGTCGGGGGCGCGATCGCGAACCGCTCTTCACCTTGCAGCAAGTCGCGATCGACCTGCCGCACGCTCCACAGGTCATAGCGGAACGCGAGCGCCGACGAGGCCCCTACGCCGACCAGCACGCCGTTCCAGTCCTCGGAGGTGGTGTTGTCGACGACCGCCCAGCCCTCCAACATCACCTTCCCATCGCCCCCGACCACCACGCGATAGCTCGGCTTCCACGCCGGCGCCTCGGTCACATACGTGAGCAGCACCTCGGCGCGCCGCGAGTCCGGGGTCTCGAGCGTCATCGTCAGGTGCTCGCCGTCGTAGCTGTCCCGCCGCGGAATCGTGACCGACAGCGGCTTGCGCGTGCTCGGATCCACCACTGTCAGTGACTTCAGGAAGTCATCCACCCGCTCGCGCGGCACCTGGACGACCAGCTGTCCGTTGTCCACGGTCGCGCGCCGCTCGTAGAACGCGACGCCGTTGCGATAGATGACGACCCGGCCCAGCACACCGCCGTCGATGTGCGTGTGTTGCCGCGCACCGCACGCGGCGAGGAACGAGAACACCGAACAAGCGATCGCGAGCCGAAGAGTGCGCATGATCTCGAAATACGCGCATGCCCTGCACCGGGCCACGTCGCGCTGCTGACGCCGCGTGTTGGCGAGGTCAGCGCCTGCGGTGTCGCACCGCAGCGGGGTGTCGCACCACCTCGTCACTCGGTCCGCGCGCTCGCGCGGTTAGCGCCGACGACCTCGCTGGCGCCGCGCGGCACATGCTCATCGCCGTGAGCGATCGCGAGCCTTGCGCGCCTTGCCGCGCGCCGCACGGGCGGTCTTCTTCGTTTGCTCGACGGGCGGAGCGGCCCCAACCGGAATGCGGATGCGCGGCGGGATGACGAACGACACCATCGCCGGGATGGTGCCGAGGAGGAAGAGCAACCACCAGCGCGGGCCGGCGCTGTCGATGCGGTAGGCCGGATCGTGCGTGATGCCGTGCGCGGCGGACTCCGCCTCCTCCGGCGAGAGCCACTTGATGTGGAGTCGGTCGCCGCTTGCGGGCTGAATGTCGACGATGCCGAGCTTGTCGTACTTGCCGGTGCGCCGCCACGAGATGGTGGCCGACGAGGGTGCGAAGGGCGTCTCGCGCGTGGTGATGCCCGCGTACCGAACCTCGTGTACGCACGTCCCCGCGGCACACGTCACGCGGATCGTCTGCAACCCCATGGCGGTCAGCCAGACCGAGATCGCGAGCAACGCAACAATCGCGAGTCCGCGCTTCCAGAGCGGAAGGTTCACCACGCGAGACTGTTATCGCATAGGCATCCGCCGATGCGTGCATCACGCTCGGCGCCCCACGTCGTCGGCCCGGGCAAAACGTAGATCGATATCAGGGCGAGGGGCTCGTGCGCCTCCCAGCTTGCATCGGATGACCCGAGAGGGCTTTCATGATCGGCGGCGGATGCCTGCAATCCCGGACTTCCAGCCGAGCCCGACCAGCGCGTCTCACGCCTGCATGCGCTTCCTCGTCGGGGTCGCATTCACGATGCCCTGCACGCCAGGTACACGATGCCTGGCACGGCACGCGGCTCGCTCGCGAGGCGGGACGAGGTGGCTCGGCGGCTATACACGTGGGACGGGGCAGCGCCGTAGTGCCTCGCGGATCAGCTGCTCGAGGGGTGCGTTCGCATGGCCGGCGGCGAGCGCCTCGTCGACGGCGGATGCTGCAACCCCCGACTTCCAGCCGAGCCCGACCAGCGCGTCGCGCGCTTGCGTGCGCAGCGCGGCTTGCTCGAAGCGGCTCGCGCTGGCTTTCTCCGTCGAGGTGGGGGCGCCCACGTGGGCGCGGTTGTCGACCTCGGGCTTCACTGGTTGAGCCGGTTCATCGGCATTACGGAGCACGACGAGCTGGTCCGGCGCCGTGCCGGAGATCAGCAGCGCTCCGCGATGGTGCGCGTCGTGGCAGGACGAGCAATCAGACACGCGTTCGAAGGCTCGTGCGTGCCGCCGTTGGCGCGATGAACGATGTGATGGATCTCGAGCCCGAGCGCCGAGCGGCAACCCGGAACGCGGCAGCGGCCCTGATCTCGACGCCAGATGAAGCGCACCACGCTCGGCGGCATGTCCTGGCGCGCTCGTTCTGGCGCATCGCCATCGAGTGACCCGATGTGCTGTGCATCGCAACGAGCTCGCTCGACGGTGGCGGCATCGACAGGCACGCGCACGCCCGCGCCCTCCTGCCAGCCCTGGTCGCAGCGTTCGCAGACCACGAGCGCGATCTGGAACTTCGCGCGGCCCGTCGGCTCGCCGTCTTCGCACGCGCGCGGTGCCGAGCACAGCGCATCCACGAGCTCGTCATCATCGAGCCGATGTTCGCGCTCCTCGTCGAGCGAGAGCCGATGCTGCCGCCACAGCGCGTACTTCGCGCCGCTCACGCGCAGCGTGATCTCGTGCATCGTCAGTTCCGGGTCTGGCGCATCCGTCGGCAGGTCGCCCGGCCGATGGCCCGCGACCGCCTCTTCGATCTGCCGCAGGTTCATCCCGCCCACGTGGGCGCACCACGCCTGCTCGGTCGACGGCGTCGCGACCCGAGCGAGCTCGCGCACCGCCGAGAACGACAGTTCGCCCCTCGCGAGGGCCTCGGTCGTCACCGGCAACGTCTCTAACGCCCGCGCCACCTGCAGCCGCTGCTGCGCCGTGCGCGGTGCATAGCCGAGCGTTCGCTCGAGGTAATCGATCATGTTGACCATGCCGAGCGGTCGCCAGATCTGCACGCGCTCGGCCTCACGCAGCCACCGTGCTTCCTCCGCATCGAGTGCCGCGCGCCGCTTCGCGATGCGCCGCAACGTCCGATGGATCTCCTTCCACGCATCCGCCGCGTCACGTTCACCCGCGCCCGCGCCCTCGGCATCGCCCCACACCCACGCGCAGCCCTCATCCCCCGTCGCGTCCGTCCCGTCTCGCAACATCACACGCTCCTTCTCCCTCGAGAGGACCGCGTTCTATCACGTGTTTCTTGGGGTCACTGTCGTCGCCGCTGCGCGCGAGATCGGTGCTTCTCGTCGAGAAACGACCCTCGCGACGGAATCGACGTGCTGCGAGCAAGCCGCTGCTTCTCGATGAAGAGCAAGCTGCGATTCGCGAGGCGGTCGCATGCGCGTTCGTGAAATGCGTCAAGCGAAATCTTCGACAATCGACCGGTCGCGCGATGAGGTGATCGTGCGCGACGAGCGATCGTGTGCGACGTGACGATGCACGACAACGTGACGGCGCGCGACGACAGGCCGTGTCCGGTGCGGTGGTGCACGACCAGTGACCAGGCCGTGCTCGACGAGGCGATCGTGCACGAGGAAGTGATGAGCCGCGACGATCTGATGAACCGCGATGAAGTGATGATCCTCGACGAGATGACAGGCACCAACCATGGCGTGACGGATGAGGTCCGGGGGCTCGTGCGCAATCGATGACGAGGCGACGCAGGTGCGCTTGGCACCACCCACGGCGTGACGGATGGCGGACCTGGGCTCGTGCGCATCGATGGCGAGGCGGAACATGAGCGACCGGCACCACCCACGGCGTGACGGATGGGGGACCGGGGCTCGTGCGCATCGATGGCGCAGCGATGCAGGTGCGCTTGGCACCAACGACAGCGTGACGGATGGGGACCGGGGCTCGTGCGCATCGATGCCAGAGCTGAGCATGTGCGCCCGAAACCGGCGGAGGGGGCGACGATCGCGGTCGTTCCGGTTCTGAGGAAACGAAAACGAAGTTTTAAAGGAGCCTCCGCGACGGCGCGGGGCTGTGCGGTTGTGTGAGCCGGCGCCACGCTCGGGAGGTGACGCGTTCGGGGCGAGTGCACGCGGCGGCGGGTCATCACAACCCACAGCCACTTCACGCGCTCTGCGGCGGTCAGCGGAGTTGATGAAGCCTGCAGCCGCGGGCACTTCACATCAGCTGGTCGCCGGCAACACAGCACGCCGCTGCAGCGGGAGTCGCTCGCGATCGTCGTTGCCGCGGAGCGCACGCGTGTCCGACGACCGAGAAGGAGATGAGCGCGGAGCGCATGGGGGGCCCGATGAAGACCGAAGAAGCGACGAGCGCGTGCGCTCAGGCCCGCGCCCACGTGGGCGCAATCGATCACGGCAGAGCTGATCGCCGCCATCACACGCGGCTGCAGGGTGAGTGTTCGCGATCGTTGGCGCCGCGGAGAGCATGCGTGCCCGCTGACGGCCGTGGATGCGACGGACGCGTCTCTCGGGGTCTGAGAAGCCACGGCGCTGGTCGTCGGACACCCAGCGGCAGGGGGAGTCCCCATCGTCGGAGTTCGCGGAGCGCATGTGTGCGCTGGCGCGGCCGCGCCCACGTGGGCGCAATCGATCACGGCAGAGCTGGTCGCCGGAGACCAGCGGCAGGGACGAGGGCGATTGTCGGCGAGCGCATGTGTGCACGATGACGCTCGTCCGCGCTGGCCGCGACCGCGCCCACGTGGGCGCAATCGATCACGGCAGCGCTGGTCGCCGGGACACCCAGCGGCAGGGGCGAGTCGCGCGTCGAGTCTCGGAACAAGGAGCGCATGCGTGCACGATGACGCGCGTCCGCTGTGGCGCGACCTCGCCCACGTGGCGCAATCGATCACGGCAGAGCTGGGCGCCGCACCGCGAGGACGTCGGTCGGCGCTGCTCGTGGACCCGCCTCGACGGGCGAGAGCTCCTGATACACCCCGGCGCGGGGCGCTCGGGCGACGACGTCAGCCGTGCTGGTGCGGGCTCGGGACGCGCGGGCTCGCCTCGAGCTCGGCCAGCTCCTCGCGGAGGCGCCACGACGGCTCTTCGAACACGTCCTCGAACATCGTCGAGAGCGCCGGCGGCGCGATCGCTTCCTGTCGCGCGATCGCCTCACGCACCTCGGTCTCGAGCTGCGCGGCGATCGCCTCGCGCTCACCGTCTTGCAGCCAGCCGCGCAGCTTGAGGTAGGCCTCGAACCGGCGGATCGGATCGCGCTGGCCGCGCCAGACCTCGGTGACCTTCTCGTCGCGGTAGCGCGACGGATCGTCGGACGAGGTGTGCGCGCTCACGCGGTAGGTGAGGAGCTCGATGAACGTGGGCCCATCGCCGCGGCGCGCCTTCTCGGCCGCATAGTTGACCGCGTGATAGACGGCGAGCACGTCGTTGCCATCGGCGCGCAGCGACTCGATGCCGTAGCCGAGGCCCTTGAGGGCGATCGTGTCGGCAGCGGTCTGCACCTCGCGCGGTGTCGAGATCGCCCACTGGTTGTTCTGGCAGATGAGGACGACCGGCGCGTGCTGCACGCCCGCGAAGTTGAGCGCGACGTGGAAGTCGCCCTCGCTCGTCGCACCGTCGCCCATGTAGCCGAAGCAGGCCTTGCCGCGATCGCCGGCGATCTTCATGCCCATCGCGATGCCGACCGCGTGCGGGATCTGGGTCGCGATCACGCACGACATCACGACGTAGTTGTGCGGGCGGTCGCACGGGTGGCAGGGCATCTGTCGGCCCTGCGAGACCTCACCACCGTTGCCGAAGATCTGGCCGATGTACGAATCGAGCGTCAGGCCGCGATAGAGCCCCACGCCGGCCTCGCGCAGCGCCGGCATGATCCAGTCGTCGGGCTTGCTCGCCGCCGCCGAGCCGACGACCGCCGCCTCCTGGCCGACGGCCTCGCCGTAGAACCCGATGCGGCCCTGGCGCTGCAGCGCCATCATGCGCGCGTCGACGACGCGGATGCGCAACATGCCCTCGAGCATCCGGCGCGCGAGCGCGCGGTCGAGCGTGGCGAGCGCGGCTTCGTCGACCGGCGTGCCGTCCTCGCGCAGGAGCTGGAACAGTCCGCGCGCCTTGGCCTCGTCGTCACCCGCGAAGTAGGAGAACGCGCCCACCGGCGCCGAGGAGGCCGCAATCGCCATATGCGGCGCAATCTACCGCTATTCGAGGCAGCGGTACACGACCGCCCATCAGGCGCGAGCCGCTCTCACGGATGCGGCGAGCATGCGGCCCGCAACCCGCGAGAACGGCAGCGTCTGCAGCCACACCCGGCCGGGGCCCTGGAGCATCGCGACGGCCACGCCATCGCCGCCGAGCTGCGCCGTGGCGAAGCCGCTCATCCATTGGATGTCGTACGCGACCCGTGGCTCGAGCGCGACCAGGCACCCGGCCTCGACGCGCAGCGTCTCCCCCTCGGCGAGGTCGCGCGTGACGACCGTGCCGCCCGCGTGCACGAACGCGAAACCTCCGCCCTCGATCAACTGGAGCGTGTAGCCCTCGCTCTTGAGCACGCCGTTGCCGAGCTGCTTGGTCCACGCGGTGCCGACGGAGATGCCCTTCGCCGCGCACAGGAAGGCTTCCTTCTGACACAGCAGCTTGCCACCCAGCGTCGGCAGATCGAGCGGGATGATCTTGGCGGCGTACGGCGCGGCGAACGCCACCTTCTGGCGCGTCTTCCCCGCATTGGCGAACAGCGTCATCGCACCGAGCGTGCCGGCGAAGCTGGCCGCCGCGTCGCCGCTGATCGGCTCGGGGCGGATGCCCGGGTCCATGTAGAACATGGTGCCCACGTCGGCGATCGCCGCCTCACCCGGATCGAGCGTGACGTCGACGTACTGCGAATCGGAGCCGATGATCTCGTAGTCGATCTGATCGACGGTGACCGGCGCGGGCCCGGCGGGCGGCGGCGGTGGTGCGGGCGACTGCGAGAACATCGGCCCGAACCAAGGGATCTGTGCGATCGGCGTCCACTGCGGGGCCGTCTGGCCGTACGCGTACGCCGTCTGCGTGATCTGCCCCCCACGGATCATGTCCACGACTTGCTGCGTGGACAGCGGACCGTGCTGTTGACCGTTGATGCCGATGTACCAGATGCCCGCGTCGCTCATGCTCGGGTCGTACTACGTCTGCGCCGCGAGATCGAGGCACCTCACCGCTACACCATCTCCATGAACATCGTCGTCGGGTCCTCGAGGAGCGACTTGACGTCCTGGAGGAACATCGCGCCGTCCCAGCCGTCGGCGAGACGGTGGTCGACGGAGATCGACAGGTTCATGAGGTGGCGGATCACGATCTGACCGTTGCGAACCGCCGGCTTCTCTTCGATCTTGTGGACGCCGACGATCGCGACCTCGGGGAAGTTGATGATCGGCGTCGCGAGCACGCCGCCGAGCTTGCCCAGCGAGCTGACCGTGAACGTCGTGCCGGTGAGGTCATCGCGCGTCGCGGTGTTGTTGCGCACCGCCTCGCCGAGGCGATCGATCTCGCGCGAGATGTCGAAGATGCTCCTCAGATCTGCATCGCGGACGTTGGTGACCACGAGCCCGTTCGGGCCCTGGGCCGCGATCCCGATGTGGTAGTACTTCTTGAGGACGATCTCCTGCGTCGTCTCGTCGAGGCTGGCGTTGAGCTGCGGCCACTTCTTGAGGCCCGAGACGATCGCCTTGACGATGAACGGCAGGTAGTTGAGCTTCACGCCGCGCTCGGCGGCCTTGGCCTTCGCGCGCTCACGCAGCATGACCAGCTCGGTCATGTCGATCTCTTCGACGTACGTGAAGTGCGCCGCCGTGTGGGTCGAGCGCGCCATCTGCTCGGCGATCCGCTTGCGCATGCCACGCAGCGGGACGCGCTCCTCCGTGTAGCCGAGCGTGCTCTTCGGGATGCTCACCGGCGTGTACGCGGGCCGCGCGATCGCCGTCGTCGAGACCGGCGGCTGCTCCTTGAACCGCTTCACATCGTCGGTGGTGACCCGGCCGTGCTTGCCGGTCGCCGGCACGCGGCCGATCTCCACGCCGAGCTGGCGCGCGAGGCGGCGCGTCGCGGGCGTCGCGAGCACGCGCGCGCGCGAGGCCGTCGCGTCGACCACCTCGATCGCATGCCCGCCAGCGCTCGCGCTCATCGTCGGCGGCGGAATCGAGTCCGCGACCTGGCGATGCGCGACCTGGTGCGTGGTGCTCTTCGAGCGCGGCTCTTCGTGGGCCACCGCCGCGGGGGCGGGCGCCGACGCAGCCGCGCCTTCCTCCTCGATCACGACGAGGACCTTGCCCACCGGGCAGATCTCGCCGTCCTTGTAGTTGATCTTCTTGATCGTGCCCGCGCGCGGCGACGGCAGCTCGACCGTCGCCTTGTCGGTCATCACCTCGACGATGGGCTGGTCGAGGTTGACCTTATCGCCTTCCTTTACCTTCCAGCCGACGATCTCGCCCTCGACGACGCCTTCGCCGATGTCCGGCATGTAGAAGTCGAACGCCATCGCTACCACTCCAGGGTCTGCCGGATCGCGTTCATCACGCGGTCGGCGTTGGGCATGTACTCGTGCTCGAGGCTGTACGGGAACGGCGTGTCGAAGCCCGTGACGCGGATGATCGGCGCCTCGAGGTACTCCATCGCGCGCTCCTGGATCGACGCGATCAGCTCGGCGCCGAACCCGACCGTCTTGGGGGCCTCGTGGACGATCACGCAGCGACCGGTCTTCTTCACCGACTCGAGGATCGTGTCGATGTCGAACGGCATCAGCGTGCGCAGGTCGATGACCTCGACGGAGATGCCCGCGGCCTCGGCGCGCTTCGCCGCGTCCTCGGCGACCACGACCATGCCGCTCCACGCGATCAACGTGACCTGGTTACCTGGCTTGGTGATCGCCGCCTTGCCGAGCTCGAGCGTGTACTCGCCCTCGGGGACCTCGCCCTTGCTCGCGCGGTAGATGCGCTTGGGCTCCATGAACAGCACGGGGTCGTTCTGGCGCATGCACGCGAGCAGCAGGCCCTTCGCGTCGTACGGGTTGGACGGCGCGACGACCTTGAGGCCCGGCGTGTGGATGAACAGCGTCTCCGGCGACTGCGAGTGGTAGTGACCACCGCGGATGCCGCCGCCGACGGGCGTGCGGATCACGACGGGGCACGGGTACTGACCGCCCGAGCGATAACGGAACTTCGCCAGCTCGTTCACGATCTGGTCGAACGCCGGCATGATGAAGTCGGCGAACTGGATCTCCGGGACCGGACGGAGGCCGTAGAGCGCCATGCCGATCGCGGTGCCGATGATGCCGGCCTCGGCGAGCGGCGTGTCGATCACGCGGTCCGCACCGAACTCGTCGAACAAGCCGCTGGTGGCGCGGAACACGCCGCCGAACTTGCCGACGTCCTCGCCGAGCACGACCACGCGTGGATCCGCGCGCATCTGCGTCTGCAGTGCGTTGCGGACCGCTTCGATAATGTTCATGACGGGCATGGGAGTTCCTTAGCCGTGGTGGTGCGGGTTCTTGGTGCGGGCCTGCGCCGCGAGGTACTCGCGCTGCTCGCGCAGGTTCCACGGCAGCTCCTCGTAGACGTCCTCGAAGATCGTGTCGAGCGCGGGCGCGTGCTTCTTGTCGGCGCGCGCGAGAGCGTCCGTGATCTCCTGGTTGTACTTCTCGCCCAGCTCCTTCTCCCAACCCTCGCTCCACAGACCGCGGTGGCGGAGGTAGCCGCGCAGGCGCGTCATCGGATCCTTCTTCTCCCAGATCTCGGGCTCCTTCGGATCGCGGTACACGCTCGGGTCGTCGGAGCTCGAGTGGCCCTGGATGCGGTAGGTCAGCGCCTCGATCAGCGTGGGCCCGGCGCCGGAGCGCGCGCGCTCGACGGCCTCGGTGGCCACCTGCCAGACGGCGAGGAGGTCGTTGCCGTCGACGCGGATGCCCGGCATGCCGTAGCCGATCGCCTTGGACGCGAACGACTTCGCCGCGGTCTGGACCGCGCTCGGCACGCTGATCGCCCAGCCGTTGTTGCGGCAGACGAAGATGCACGGCGCCTTCCACACGCCGGCGAAGTTGAGGCCGACGTGGAACTCGCCCGTCGAGGACGTGCCCTCGCCGAAGTACACCATCGACACGTCGTCTTTGCCCATCACCTTCGCGGCGTAGGCAGCGCCGACGGCCTGCGGGATCTGCGTACCGACCGGCGAGCTGATCGAAACGAGGTTGAGCCAGTTCGCCGAGTGGTGAACCGGCATCTGGCGACCCTTGATCGGATCATCCTCGTTGCCGAACAGCTGATCGATGAACTGCTGAACGGTGTAGCCGCGCCAGAACCACGCGCCTTGCTCGCGGTAGCTCGGGAACACCCAGTCGCTCGCACGCAGCGCGGCCACCGCGAAGTGGCTCGCCTCTTCACCGATGGACTTCATGTAGAAGCCCATGCGGCCCTGGCGCTGCAACCGCATCATGCGGTCATCCATGATGCGCGTCAGCGACATCACATCGAACACGCGGCGCAGCGTCTCGTCTGGAATCGACGGCACTTTGGCGCCGGGGAGCGGCTTCCCTTCGTCGTCGAGAACGCGGCGTAGATCGTCTTGAGCGTGCACGGCAACCATGGCTCCTCCTACATAGGGAGTGAAGGCGGGTTCGGTGTACGTTTCTGCCGTCGGAGTGTCAAGGAGCGCAGGCGAGGTTCATGAATCGTCACGCCGCGTTATAGTGCGCGCGTGATCTGGATCTTGCTCGTGCTGCTGACCGTGGTCGGAGGCGTCGCCGCCGTCGGAATCGCGGTAAACGAGCGCAAGAAAGCGCTTCCGAGCGGTGGCGGACTCGCACTGCCCGCGGGCAGTGGCGACAAGCTCGTCGAGCGCACCGTGCGCGATCTTCGCGTCGACGACGTGCTCACGTTGGACGGTAAGGACTTCCTGTGCGAAGGGCTGATCGCCTACGACGAGGATGGCCATCGCTGGAATGCAGGGCGCGTCGTCGACGGAAAAGACGTGAAGTGGCTGATCGTCGGGCTCGAGCGCACGGGCGCGGGCTCGACGCGCTTGCTCGAGCAGGACGAGTCGCAACCGATCACCGGCTATCCGCCGGAGGCGATCGTGCTCGGCGACGTGCGCTACGTGCTCGACAAGCGCGGCGCCGCGACCTGTCATCTCTATGGAGATCTCGGCGCGCTCGCCGGGCTGAAGAAGGATCGTCCGGCCGGTCACGTCGAGCGCTGCCGGTGGTGGCTGTACAGCGCGCCCGGCGATGACACCGTGCTGGTCGAGCAGTGGGGCGCAGACTACCGCGTCCTGCGCGGTAAGAAGATCGGCGACGGCATCGTCGAGCTGATCCCGGGCTCTTAGCGCGGCAGATCGAAGGAGAACGTCGTCGCCAGCCCGGGCGCCGAGTACACGGTGAGCCGCCCGCCGTAGCTCTCGACGATGCCGCGCGCCACCGGCAGACCGAGACCCGTGCCCTCCGCCTTCGTGGTGAAGAACGGCTGGAACACCCTCTCGAGCTGCTCGGGCGTGATCCCCGGGCCCGTGTCGGTGACCTGGCAGATCACGCGCTTGCCGTCGGGCGTGGGACGGAGCGAGATGGTGATCTTGCCGCGGGTCTCGCCCATCGCATCGACGGCGTTGACCAGCAGGTTGACCAGGATCTGCTCGATGCGCGTGCGATTGACCGTGACGCGCACGGGCTCGTCGTGCTCGATCGCGACCTCGCAGCTGCGCAGGCGGCCGGCGCCGCGCAGCATCGCGATCACGTCGAGAACGACGGCGTGCAGCTCGATGGGAGCGACGTGATCCGGCCCGGGACGCGCGAGCTGCATGAGGCGCTGCCCGTGCGCGGTGATGTGCTGGCCGACGCGCTCGAGGTTGCCGAGCACGCGCCGCAGGTGCTCGCGTACGTCCTCGCCGGCCTCGAGCGCTTCGGCGAGCTCGTCGACGGCGGCGGTCTGGATCTGCGCGATGTTGCGGAGCTCGTGGCCGACGCCGCCGGCCAGCGTGCCGAGCGTGGCGCGGCGCTCGGCGAGCAGCAGCTGCGTGCGCGCCGCCTCGAGCTTCTCCTCGATCGACGCGTTCGCCGCGCGCAGCTCGTCCTCCGCCTTGCGGCGGCGTGCGATCTCGGCCTCCTTATCGGCGAGCAGCTGGCGCACCTCGCGGATGTCGCGCACGACGAGCACGATGCCCTGCAGCGTGCCCGTGGCATCGACGACGGCGGCGCCCGTGATCGAGACGGGGATCTGCTCCTGCGCCTTGGTCACCAGCCACGAGTCCTCGCGGCGTAGGGGCTCGCCCTCCTCGATCCGGCGGCGGACCACGGTGCGGAGGCCGGAGCTGTCGTCCGAGAGCAGCTGGCCCACGGGGAGCATGCGCAGCTCGTCGAGCGAATAGCCCGTGATCCTGGTGGCGGCCGTGTTCGCGAGGGTGATCTGTCCTTCGACATCGATCACCAGCACGGCATCCACCATGGCCTCGATGACGTTCTCGACCACCTCTTGCCACAGTAACACGATCGCCTCGTCTCCCCGGGGTACAGTGCCACCGTGGCGCGGTGCTCGACGTGTCATCGCCGGCTGCTACCCGGGCGCGCATGTTCTGTACATGGCGGGCTCGTCGCGCCGGTGATCGAGCTCGGTCAGGGCGCCCCGCCGCCGTGGCCGGCTCCACTCGGAGAATGTCTCGGCCGCGGCGGCTTCGCTTCGGTCTGGGAGGTCGACGGCGACGGCGTGCTCAAGATCGCGCATGCGGCACACGAGCTGTCGCGGGCGAGGCTCGCGCGCGAAGCGGAGGCGCTGGCCGCGATCGGCGTGCCCGCGGTGCCACGGCTCGCAGCGCACGGTGTGCTCGCCGACGGCAGGCCGTGGCTCGTGATGGAGCGGATCGCGGGCGCGAACCTCGCGGAGCTGACGGTGGACGGGCCGATGCCGGGCGAGCGGGCCGTCGCGATCTCGGTCGCGATCCTCGACGCGCTCGCGGCGGTGCACGCCGCGGGCTTCGTGCATCGCGATCTCAAGCCCGACAACCTCGTCGTGCGCGCCGACGGCTCGGTCGCGATCCTCGACCTCGGGCTCGCGCGGCGCCTTCCCGAGGACCCCGCCGATCCGACACGCGCCGGCGTCCAGGTCGGTTCGCTCGAATACCTGCCGCCCGAGCAAGCGCTCGACGCGAGCACCGTCGATGCGCGTTCGGACCTGTACGCCTTCGGCTGCATCGTCTACGAGTTACTCGCGGGGCGGCCGCCGTTCGTGGGCGACGCGCATGCGCTCGAGCGCGCGCACGCGGCGCTGCGGCCGCCGCCACTCGGCGCACTCGCGACCATGCCGTCGGACCTCGAGCTGATCGTCCACGAGTGCCTCGCGAAGCTGCGCGATCGGCGCCCCGCTCGGGCGCTCGACGTGCGCGCGCGGATCGCGGCGATCCTCGACGGCGCGCCCCAGGTGGCGCGGCAGGCGCACTCGGTCTCGATGATCCGCGATGGCAAGCAGCCCGCCGTGCTGCTGTGGGCCGAGCTGCCCAGGGTGGATCGCACGCTGCTGTCGAAGCTGTCGTCGCGCCGGATCGCGCTCGTCAGCCAGCGCGGGCGGCGCGTGCTCGGCGCGGTCGTGGGAGCGGAGCACGCAGATCCCGCGGGCGCGGCGGTCGCGGCGGCGCGCGAGCTCGCGGCGGCCGGGGCGCGGGTCGCGCTGCACCTCGACCTCGTCGAGGTCGGCGTCGAGGCGGGCGCACCGAAAGTTGAAGGAGCAGCGATCGAGCGACCCGAGGTGTGGTTGCCGCCCGCGCCATGGACGGGCGTGGTGCTGACGCGCGCGCTCGCCGCCGTGGCGCACGCGCCGTCGGTGCCGAGCGAGCTCGACGGCTTCGTCGTGCTGGGCGCGGCGGGCGAGACGAGCCAGCTGTTCGGCCGCGATGCGATGCTCGCGGAGCTGGTCGCCGAGGCCGAGCGGGCGCTCGCGGCGGGCCCCGGTCTCGGCGTGCTCGTCGGGGATCCGGCGATCGGCAAGTCGGCGATCGCGGGAGCCGTGGTGCCGAAGCTGCGCGCGACGGGCGCCCGCGTGCTCGCCGCGACGATCCCGGCGCCAGGCGCGGGGCGCTCGGCGGCGAGCGTGCTCGCGGAGCTCGTCGGTGCGACGCCCGACGCGCCGGGCCGCTCGACGGTGCGCGCGATCGGCGACGGCATGCGTGCGATGGCGCGGATCGCGCCGCTCGCGGTGGTGCTCGACGACGTGCACCTCGCCGACGGCGAGACGCTCGACGCGCTCGAGTACGCGACGCTCGGCGGCGAGCCGCTGTCGCTGTGGGTGCTCGCGATCGCGTCGCCGCGTCTCGATCAGCGCCGGCCGGCTTTCGGCGAGCGCGCCGAGCGGCGACATCGCGCCGTGGTGCCACCGCTCGACGAGGAAGCGGCGGTCGCGCTCGCCGCGGCGCTGCTCGAGCCGGCCGAGTATCCGCCCCTACGCGCGTTGCGCCGGATCGCCGCGATCGCTCGCGGCAACCCGCTGCACCTCCGGGCGCTCGTCCGCGAGATCCACGACCGCGGCGCGATCCGCACCCGCCCCAACGGCGAGCACTTCCTCGACACCACCGCGCTCGACGCGCTGCCGCCGGTCGCGCTGGGCCCGTGGCTCGCCGCGCGTGAGGTCGCGCCCCTCGCGCCCGAGCTCGTCGCGCTCGCGCGGTTGTGCGCCGTGCTCGGTGACGAGGTGTTGCGCGACGAGCTCGCGGCCGTCGTCGAGCTCGTCGAAGCAAAGGGGGGCGCGACGACGACCGTCGACGTCGACATCGGGCTGCGCGAGCTCGCGGCGGCGGGCCTGCTGGTCGAGCGCGGCGCGCGCTGGGTGTTCCGTCAGGCGCTCGTTCAGGACGGCATCTACGCCACGACCGATGATGGCGAGCGACATGCGATCCACGCCGCCGCCCTGACGCACTGGGAGCGGCGCGCGCTCGACGAGCCCGGGATCGCCGCGCGCGTGGCGCTGCACGCCGAGGCCGTCGGAGATCGGCGGCGCGCGGCGTCCGCGTTCGCCACGCTCGGTGCGCGTGCGGACCGCGAGCACCGTACGATCGACGCCGACCAGGCGTGGCAGGGCGTGTTGCGCAACGTCGACGCGCGCGACGGCGTGAGGGCGCGCGCGCTGATCGGCCGCGCGCGTGCCCGTTACCGCCTGCAGCGCGTGACGCAAGCGCTCGAGGATCTCGACGAGGCGCGCGCGATCGCCATCGAGCTCGGCGACGTCACGCTCGAGATCGAGGCGCTGCTCGAGCGCGCGACGGCGCTCGATTGGGGCGATGACTTCCCCGGCTCGGCCGCGGCCGCCGCCGAAGCGAAGGCGCGGTTCGCCGGATCTCCGGACCGCGAGCTCGGGATCGAGGTTCGCCTCGCCGAGGCGCGCAGCCTGTTCCGCGCACAGAACCTCGCGGAGGGCGTGCCGGCGCTCGAGGCGGTGCACGCCGAGGCCAAGGCGCACGGCCGTGCCGAGGCCGAGACCATCGCGGCGCTGCTGCTCACGCTCGGGCTCGTCGATCTCGGGCGCTACGCGGACGCCGAGCGCGTGTTCGACGAGCTGATCCCGGCGTGCATCGCGAGCGGCGATCGGCTCCACCTCGGCGCGGCGTACGCCAACCGCTCGTGGCTGTGGTCGTCGCGCGGCGACACCGCGCGGTGCGCCGAGGATCTCCGCATCGTGATCCAGCACGCTCGCGAGATCGGACAGGCGTCGCTCGAACGCATCGCGACCTACAACCTCGCCGAGTCGCTGCTGTGGACGGGCGAGCTCGACGAGGCGCAGCGGCTCGCGACGCGCAGCCGCACGATCCAGCGCGCGCACGGGGAGGGCGCCGATCACTTCGACGTGATGTTGCTCGCGCGCATCGTCGCGGCGCGCGGCGATCTCGCGCAGCTACATGCCCTCGTCGAGGAGCTCGCCGGCACCGAGCTGTCGCCCTCGGAACAGGCGATCCTCGCGGTGGTCGCCTGCGTGGGCCGGCGCGATCCCGAGGCGTGGGAGACGGCGCTCGCGGCGGCCGCGCCGCTGCTGGGGCCGGAGACCGTGCTCGAGCTCGGCGTCCTTGCGATGCGCGACGGCGGGCTCGTCGAGGCGCGGCGCGCCGCCTTGCGCGAGCTCGCGGAGCCGCGGCCGATGTGGAAGCGCCGCTTCTGCTGACGATCACAGGTCGCGGCCTGTATGCGAAGGCCGACACGGCCACCCTTGAAGCCTCGGGTGGATCACGGACACAATATCCGGTGAGGACAGCGGTGCACTCTGAAAGCGGTAACTCGGCCGAGCTCGTCACGGGCACCGATGGAACCAAGCGCCGGCGCCGCCCGACGAGCATCGCGGCGTCGAACATCCCGGTCATCCCTGGGTTCCACCTCGAGCGACTCGTCGGTGAAGGCGGCTTCGGCCAGGTCTGGCGCGGCGTGCGGCTCGCCGACGGCACGCGCGTGGCGATCAAGATCCTGCACGCCGAGCTGGTGCGCTCGATCGACGCGCTGACCCGGTTCCAGCGCGAGCTCGACGCGATCGGGCGGCTCTCGCATCCCAACGTCGTCAGCTCGCTCGGCCAGGGCACGATGCTCGACGGCCGTCCGTACCTCGTCCTCGAGTTCATCGAGGGACCGAGCCTGCGCGAGGTGCTGCAAGATCGCGGCGCGATGCCCCCGCACGAGATGCTCGAGATCCTCGGGCCGCTCGCCGAAGCGCTCGATGCCTCGCACCGCGCGGGGCTCGTGCACCGCGACGTCAAGGCGTCGAACGTGATCCTCGGGCGTGCGCGCGACGGCGCGCTGCGCCCCGTGCTGCTCGACTTCGGCCTCGTGAAGCTCGTCGACGACGCGGGCCCAGGGCTGACCTCGTCGCGCAGCATGCTGGGCACGCCGACCGCGATGGCGCCCGAGCAGATGCGCGGACTGCCGGTCGACGCACGCACCGACGTCTACGCGCTGGGGCTGCTCGCGTTTCACATGCTCACCGGTCAGCCCGCGTTCGGGGGCTCGCCGACCGTGGTGCAGAGCTACATGCAGATCCACGGTGCGCGGCCGCGGCCGTCGAGCAAGGTCGACATCGATCCCGCGATCGACGAGCCCATCGTCCGCGCACTCGCCACGCTGCCCGACGAGCGCTACCCGTCGACGCGCCAGCTGTTCGAGGCGCTGCGCGAGGTGATCGCGCCGCCTTCGACGAGCGAGACCGAGGTCATCGCGCTCTACGTCGAGGCGAGCGCGAACGACGTCGCGCGCGCTCGCGAGATCGCGGTGTCGCTCGGCATGACCATCGCGCTGAGCGCGCCCGACAGCGTGCTCGCGGTCGGCCTGCGCGACCTGGTCGACGTCGGCGCCTTGCGCGTGCTGCTCGCTCCGTTCACCGACGCCCGGATCGCCATCGGTGTGACGACCGCCATGTTCGGCGGTGCGATCGATGGGCAAGCTCTCGATGTCGAAGCGTGGGCGCCATATCCGTTGTCACCCGGCATGTGGGTCTCTGAAGGTATCTAACTCCTGATCATCTCTCAGGTTTTACTTGCTTCGCTCCCGGTAAAAGCCGCATCCTGAACTCGATGCGAGCACTACCGTTGGTATTGGTGGTTTCGGGTGGGCTCCTCGCTGCGTGCCTCGACGAGGCGCCCGATGAGAGCACGGGCGTGTACAGCGTCGAGTCTCACAACCGTCTCGGCGCGAACCGCCTGGGCGCGAACCGTCTGGGCGCGAACCGTCTGGGCGCGAATCGTCTGGGCGCGAACGGCCTGATCGCGCTCAACCGCGAGTCGGCCGAGGAGCTGCTCGCGACCGACGACGGGCGCGAGGTGCTCTCGTACATCGTGAGCTGCGCGCTGCCCGACGGCATGGTGCTCATCGACGAGGACCCGGAGCCAGGTGCGCCGTCCGAGTATTTCGGCGCGCTCGGCCTCGCGCCGGACTGGCTGGACGCGCCGCTCGACAGCGTCGGCAAGGGCTGGGTCAGCGCGTGCTTGTTCGCGCGCGTGAACGCGAACGCCGAGGCCGTGCCCATCTCGCTGCGCGGCCGGCACCCCGAGCTCGCCACCACCGCCCAGGAGGAGCTCGACTATCCGGTGCAGGAAGGCGCGTTCTACGGGAACTACTTCACGCCGATCGAAGTGCCGATCGCGTGGTTCTCGTGCCGCGGCACCGGGCAGGCCGCCGGCGAGACCGGTGGTGTCGCCGATCGCGACTGCGCAGAGCCTTCGAGCGATCCGAACGTGAGCCAGTGCGGCTTCACCTATCAGGGAGATTGCTTCGGCAAGCACAAGGCCTGTGCGCAGGACCGCGGAGGCGTGTACTCACACTGTGACGACGACGAGAGCGGCCCGGCCAAGCAGGTGATCACGACCTACGTCGCGCCGTGACGCTTAGTGCTACGTTCTCGCCGTGAGCATCACCAAGCGCATCCTCGAGGGAGCGCAATCGGGCCTGTCGCGGCTGACCTCGCTGGTGATCGTCGATGACGAGCCGCTGAGCCACGTCGAGTCCGCCGCGCTCCAGGCGGAGCTCGTGGCGCGCAAGGCGGCGCGCGAGAAGGCGGCGCGGCAGCCGCTCGACAACCCGATCGCGAAGATCGCGACGTCGGACCCCGCAGCGCGCGCGGCGCGCGAGAAGGCGGCGAAGGAGCGCGCCGCGCGGGTGCATCGCGAGCGGGACGAGCGCGAGGCCAAGCAGCGCGCGGCTGCGGACGAGCAGTTCCGGCGGATGAAGGAGCAGGCGGCGCGCGGGGGCGGCACGTGGTCGTCGACGTCCTCCTCCTCTTCCTCGAGCACCGGCTCGACGAGTGGCGGCCGGGTCCCGCGGCCGGGCAGTCGGGACGCGCAGATCGCCGACTGGTACAAGGTCCTCGACCTCCAGGTCGGCGCGGACCTGCCGCAGATCAAGTCGTCCTATCGCCAGCTCATGCGCAAGTATCACCCCGACATGCACGCGGGGAACCCGCAGAAGCAGAAGGCCGCGACCGAGCTCTCGATGCGCGTGACGACGGCCTACAACGGCCTCGTCGAGCATCTCGAGAAGAAATAGGAGTCGTGATCACGGGTGGCGGTGAGCGATCGTGCCGCCGTCGCCGACCACCCAGACGTACGTGCCGGACCCCGAGACCGCGCGCAGGTTCTGCGTGATGGTCGCGGGCGTCTCGACGGCCCAGGTGCCGGTCCAGTGCGCGATCTTGACCCCGCTCACGCCCCACAGGTCGGTCGCGCCGCTGCCCCACAAGCTCGACATCGCGTTCGCCGTCGTCGTGTACGGCGTCCACGTCGAGCCGGTCCAGTTCGCGGTCTGCTTCGAGGGAACGCCCGAGGTCACCCACACGTTCGCGGTCGACAGCGCGTGAACCGCGAACAGGTCGGAGCCGATGCCGTTCATCGTGTTCGTCGACCACGCGGCGCCGTTCCAGCGCTGGATATACGCACCCTCGCCGGTGATCCACACGTCGTTGGGGCCGGTGCCGGAGACGTCGAGCAGCACGGTCGCGCTGCGCCCGTAGGTCGTCCAGCCCGAGCCCGTGTAGCGATCCACGCGCGTGCCGCCGACGGCCCACACGTCCGTCGCGCTCGAGCCCCACACGGCCTCGTACGTCGTGGTCGTGGTGGGGCCGCCCGCGGGCGACCACGTGCTGCCGTTCCACTTCAAGATCGTGCCGGAGGCGCCGACCGCCCATGCTTCGCTCGCGCTCGCGGCCCACACACCGCGCAGGTTGTTCGTGGTCCCGCTCGTCATCACCGACCACGTGCCGCCGGTGCGTCGGAGGATCACGCCGCCGTCGCCGACGGCGAACACGTCGTCGCTGCTCAGCGCGAACACGCCGTTGAGCTTGGTCGAGACCGGCGAGCCATCGAGGCACCACATGTTCACCGTGCACGGGCCCGCGTCGATCGGCGGCGCGTCGATCGGCGGTGCATCGATCGCCGCGTCGAACTTCTTCTTGCCCTCGACGATCAGCCCACCGTCGAGCTCCGACGACGGATCGGCGTTGCACGCGATCACCAACACCGTCCCGAGGAGGTACCACCGCTGCATTAGTCACCACGCTAGCAGAGCGGATTCGCCGTCGCGATGTCGTTCTCCGTCGCCTACCGGGGCGCACTTCCTCGATGTGGGCAAGCGCCGTACGCCGCTGCGGTCACCGAGCCGCGGCGGGCGCCTCGGCGTCCCACGCGAAGCGCCAGCGCAGCTGACCATCGTCGATGCGTGCGGCGTGCGCCTTGCCGAGCGCGTCGAACGTCGTCGCGCCGACGAGCAGTGCGCCGATCGCCGACATCGACGGCTCGTGTCCGACGAGCATCACCGCGGAATCGCCAGGGAGCCCGCGGAGCTTGGAGAGCAGCTCGCGCGTGAGGCCGTCCGGCGCGAGATCGGCGATCACGTCGACGGAGACCTCGGTGTCGATGCTCGACAGCACGAGCTCGGCGGTCTGGACGGCGCGCACGAGCGGGCTCGTCCAGACATGCGTGGGTTGGCAGTCGTGCCAGCGCAGCCGATCCCCGAGCGCCCGCGCCTGGGTGCGTCCGTGCGGCGTGAGGTGGCGGTGCGGATCGCGGCGCTCCAGCGTCTCGTCGACAGCGTCGGCGTGGCGGACCAGGAAGACCTGCACTCGATGACGCTAGCGCGCGACCAGCGCGCGCCGCAACCGGCGCACCGCATCGGCGAGCTCGGCCTCGTCGTAACGCGCGTACCCGACGCGGAAGTAGGGCCGCGCACGACCGTCGAACGCGAGCTCGCGCGCGGTCGTGAACGCGACGCCGTGAGCGAGCGCGCGCGTTCGCCACGCTTGGAGGTCGATGCCGTCGGCGACGCGCAGCCACAGCGTGATGCCGCCGGCAGGCACGTCGAAGCTCACCGCACTGCCGAGCTCGCGGCGGAGTGCGTGGATCAGGGCGTCGCGGCGCGCTTCGTAGCTGCGGCGCATCTTGCGCGTATGGCGCGCGAGCTCGCCATCCTCGAACAACTCGGCGACCGCGTGCTCGAGCACCTGATCACCCTGGCGATCCACGGACTGGCGCGCGCGCGCGAGCGCCTCGACCACGCGCTCGGGGGCCGCGAGGTAGCCGAGGCGCAGGCCCGGTGCGAGGATCTTCGAGAGGGTGCCGACGTACAGCACGTTGCCGTGCGGATCCGCGGCGGCGAGCGGCGCGACGGGACGGCCGTCGAAGTGGAACTCGTGATCGTAGTCGTCTTCGAGGATCGCGAAGCGGTCGGTGCGTGCGCGCGCGAGGAGGGCGAGCCGGCGCGCCGGCGACATCAACACGGTCGTCGGGTACTGGTGGTGCGGCGTCACATAGACGCAGCGCGGAGCGGCGCGCGGAAGTGCGTCGACGACGAGGCCCTGTGCGTCGAGGGGGACGGGCACGAGCCGCGCGCCCGCGTGCTCGAACGCCCGCCAAGCAGGGGCATAGCCGAGCTCTTCGATCGCGATCGGCACGCCCGGGCGCGCGAGCCAGCGCGCGATGAGGTCGAGCGCCATCTGGCTGCCGCGCGTGATCAGGATGTTGCTCGCGGTCGCCGGGATCCCGCGTGTGGTGCGCAGCATGGTCGCGATCGCCTCGCGCAGGCGCGGCGTGCCGCCGGCGCCGGCGTAGTCGAGGCCCGCGCGGCCGGCGCGCGAGGCAAGGGCGCGGCGATACGCGCGCGCGAGCACCGCACCAGGCAGCAGCCGCGTGTCGGGCACTCCGGCCGACAGCTGGTAACGCGCGCCCGCGGGCGCGAACAGCCCGCGCGGCTCGAGCAGGGCAGGGGCGTCGAACCCCGCGCGCGCCGGCATCCCACGCGGCGCGGCGGATCCTCGCACCGGCCGCTCGGGCATGTCGTCGGCGACGAACGTGCCGCGCGGCCCACGCGCGACGACCCAGCCCTGCGCGACCAGCTCGTCGTACGCGGCGACGATCGTGTTGCGATTGACGTCGAACCGCGTCGCGAGCGCGCGCGTGCTCGGCAGGCGGTCGCCCGCGCGCAGCGCGCCGCGCCGGATGTCGTCGGCGACCGCGCTCGCCACACGTGCGAACAGCGCGGCGCTACCCGCACCACGGCGCGCCCTTGCCGGCCTCGCAATGGACCACATGATGTGTAAATCATGGACCTGTTTCCTGGTCCATACGAGTGCCATGGTTGGCCCATGTCCGAGCTCCCCGTCACCGACCGCACGCGCTTCGGGCGCAAGGCGCAGCGCGGGTCCTATGACCGAGCGGTCGTCCACGCGATCCTGGATGAAGCTCTCGTCTGCCATGTCGGCTTCGTGACGCCGCGCGGTCCGTGTGTGATCCCTACGCTGCACGCGCGCGTCGACGACCAGCTCGTCATCCACGGCGCGGTGAAGAACCACATGCTCGGCGCGCTCGTCGAGGGTGCCGAGCTGAGCATCGCCGTCACGCTCGTCGACGGCCTCGTGCTCGCGCGCACCGCGTTTCATCACTCGATGAACTACCGGTCCGTCGTGCTGTTCGGCCGCGCGACGGAGGTCACCGAGCCGTACGCCAAGCTCGCCGCGCTCGACGCGCTCGTCGATCGCGCGGCGCCTTGCCGCTCGGCGGCCTGCCGGCCGGCGAACGCGAGGGAGCTCGCCGCGACCCGCGTGCTCGCGATTCCGATCGTCGAGGCGTCGGCGAAGGTGCGCTCCGGCCCACCGCTCCCCGATGAAGGCGAGGACGCGCAGTTACCGTACTGGGCCGGCGTGATCCCAGTTCACACCACGCGCGGCGTCCCGATCAACGCACCTGATTGCGCGGTGTCGTGGCCTCCGCCCGCGAGCTAAGCCGCCGATCTCGCTCCGGAACCGGAGCTTCTTCGCATTTACACGCCGCTCGCGCTCGACTAATGGCCTGCGGCAGGGCACAGGGTGGGGCGACGCTGCGGTGTCTGCTGCAGCCTCATTTACCCGTCTGTGGAGAGTGCAAAAGTGGCTGAAGGTACGATCAAGCGTCTGACTGACAAAGGTTTCGGTTTCATCTCTAACGCGAGCGGAACTGACATGTTCTTTCACATGTCTGCCGTCGAGGGCGTGAGGTTCGAGGACCTCC
Organism: Kofleriaceae bacterium; assembly: GCA_035539815.1. Taxonomy (GTDB): domain Bacteria; phylum Myxococcota_A; class Polyangia; order Haliangiales; family Haliangiaceae; genus JABFXX01. The sequence continues at coordinate 7,620 of DATLHR010000355.1, read as the reverse complement.
GCGAAGGCCAGAAGGTCTCGTACGACGAAGGTCGCGGCCCCAAGGGTCCGCGCGCCGAGCGCGTGCGCGTGATCAGTTAGGCCGGCGCTCACGGTAGAACACCGAGATCGCGACGCAGTGGAACGAAGCATCGCTCGACTGCGTGACGACGATCTCGACGAGCTCGTGGTGTGGGTTGTTCGCGATCCACTCGGTGGTCTTCTCGCCGAGCATCGCGCGATCCTGAAACATCGTCGCGGAGAACACCTTCACGGCGTCGAACGCCACGTTGCGGAGCACGAGGCGTCCTTGGGCTTGTTGCTGAACCATCGCACCAGGGTGACCCGAACCGACCACGGGCGCGATGTAGGCATCGCGCTATTCAGTGCGCCGCCGCGACGTGCTCGATCGTGCGGAGCAGCGTCGGAGTCGACCGGCTTGCTGAGGTGCGTGTGGAAGCCCCCCGGCGGCGTCGTTGGCGACGACCACTGATAGCCGCGGCGGTGCAGGACTTGCTCGCGCGCGGCGTGTTGCGCAGACTCGCCCGGTGAACCGAGGCACCGACGTCAGCGAAGCCGCGGCCGTGCTGGCCGCCGGCGGCCTGGTAGCGTTCCCGACGGAGACCGTGTACGGGCTCGGCGCGGACGCCTCGAGGGCGGACGCGGTCGCGAAGATCTTCGCCGCGAAGGGCCGGCCGAGCGGGCACCCATTGATCGTCCACCTGCCGCCGGAGGCGTCGCTCGACGGCTGGGCCGCGAGCGTGCCCGACGTGGCGCGCCGGCTCGCCGCCGCCGCGTGGCCGGGGCCGTTGACGATCATCCTGCCGCGCGGTCCACGCGTCTCGCTCGCTACGACCGGCGGCGCCGAGACCGTCGGCCTGCGCATGCCCGCGCACGCGATGGCGCAGGCCCTGCTGCGTGCGTTCGGCGGTGGGGTCGCGGCACCGAGCGCGAACCGATTCGGTGCGGTGAGCCCGACGACGGCGGATCACGTCGTCAGCGATCTCGGCGAGCGCGTCGACTACGTGCTCGACGGTGGCGCGTGTGACGTCGGCGTCGAGTCGACGATCGTCGATCTGTCGCGCGGCCGCGCGGTGCTGCTGCGCCCGGGCGGGCTCCCGCGCGAGATGATCGAGGAGATCACCGGCCCGCTGGCCACGCCGGATGCGCAGGCACCAGCGGCCCCCGGGACGCTCGCGAGCCACTACGCGCCGCGCGCACGCGTCGTCGCCGTCGCTCCCGATGACGTTCCGGCCGCGGTCGCGCGCTCGGTCGGCAAGGTCGCGGTGCTCGCGCCCGCCGCGGCGTTCGCGCGCTGGCCGGCCCTCCCGGCGACCGCGCATCCCCTCCCCGACGACGTGGCTGCGATGGCGCGCGGGCTCTACGCAGCACTCCGAGATCTCGACGCAGCCGGCATCGATGTCGTGATCGCCGCGTTGCCTCCCGCCGCGGGGCTGGGCGAAGCTGTTGGTGATCGGCTGCTGCGCGCAGCGGGACCACGGAGGAGCGAGTCATGACCACCGCACGCGTCGGCATCATCATGGGCTCGCACTCCGACTGGGACACGATGCGGCACGCCGCCGACGTGCTCGGCGAGCTCGGCGTTCCGCACGAGACGCGCATCGTGTCGGCGCATCGTACGCCGGACCTGCTGTTCGAGTACGCCGAGGAAGCCGAGGGCCGCGGCATCTGGGTGATCATCGCGGGCGCGGGCGGCGCGGCGCACCTGCCCGGCATGACGGCGGCGAAGACGCGGCTGCCCGTGCTCGGCGTCCCGGTGCAGAGCAAGGCGCTCTCGGGGCTCGACTCGCTGCTCTCCATCGTGCAGATGCCGCGTGGCATCCCCGTCGGCACGCTCGCGATCGGCGAGGCCGGCGCCGTCAACGCGGGCCTGCTCGCCGCTTCGATCGTCGCCCTCCACGATCCGGCGGTCGCGGACAAGCTCGACGCATATCGCAAGGCGCAGACCGAGCGCGTCCTCGCGGAGACCTTGCCGTGACCCCTCTCGCCCCGGGCGCGACGATCGGCGTGCTCGGCGGCGGGCAGCTCGGCCGCATGATGGCCGTCGCAGCGCGGCAGATGGGCTATCGGATCATCGTGCTCGATCCGAGCCCGCGCTGCCCCACGGCGCAGGTCGCGGATGGCGTCGTCGTCGGTGCGCTCGACGATCTCGACGCCGCGACCCACCTCGCGCGGCAGGTCGACGTGATCACGCTCGACACCGAGCACGTGCCGGCGACGCTGCTCGCCGAGCTCGCGAAGATCGTCCCGCTGCGCCCCGGGCCCGAGGTGCTGCGCACGATCCAGGACCGCCTGGTCCAGAAGCAGTTCCTCGATCGGCTCGGACTGCCGCAGGCCGCGTGGGCGCCGGCCGACGATCTCGAGGCCGCGCTCGCCAAGGTCGGTCGCCCGGCGATCCTCAAGGTCCGGCGCGCGGGGTACGACGGCAAGGGCCAGTTCCGCATCGATCCCGACACCGACGCGGCGGCGCAGCTCGCGCGGCTGCGTGGCGAGCTCGCCGTGGTCGAGGAGGTCGTGAGGTTCACGCGCGAGGTCTCGGTGATCCTGGCGCGCGGCGTCAGCGGAGAGGTGAGGATCTATCCGCTCGCCGAGAACGTCCATCGCCGCCACATCCTCCACACCACGCGTGCACCGGCCCCGATGCCGGACGAGCAGCGGGCGCGCGCCGAGGCGATCGGCATCCAGGTCATCGAGGCGCTCGAGCACGTCGGTGTGATGGCGGTCGAGATGTTCGAGCTCCCCGACGGGCGCTTGCTCGTCAACGAGATCGCACCACGGACCCACAACAGCGGTCACTACACGTACGGGGCGTGCGCGACCTCCCAGTTCGAGCAGCACGTGCGCGCGGTCTGCGGCCAGCCGCTCGGCGATCCGCGCGCGATGAGCGGCGCGGTGATGGTCAACCTCATCGGAGATCTCTGGAGCGCTGGCCCGCCGGCCTGGCACCACGTGCTGGCGCGCCCCGAGGCTCGACTCCATCTCTACGGGAAGGACGCCCCGGCGCCCGGCCGCAAGATGGGGCATGTCGTCCTGCTCGACGACGACACCGACCGCGCCCTGAAGACGGCCGACTTGCTGGTCGAGCAGCTCGCGCCGCGGACGTGATAGCGTGCGGCCAGGGATGGCGACCCTGGTCTACTCCGATGTCGACGGCGTCGATCGTTCGCTGGCCGTCGGCAACGAGCCGGTGGTCGTCGGGCGCGGGCAGGAGTGCCAGATCCGATCGGCCGATCCGCGCGTGTCACGCGTGCACGCGCGGTTCTTCATCGAGCAGGGCGCGCTGTGGATCGAGGACCTGAACAGCCAGAACGGCATCTTCGTCGGGCCGAACAAGGTCAAGCGCGCGCCCGTGCCGACCGGCGAGATCATCCTCGTCGGTAGCTTGATGATCCGTCTGTTGCCGGCGAGCGGGACGCTGCCGCCGCCCAATGGCCTGCACGGGACGCTCGCGACCTGGCTCGAGATGGAGCGCAAGCACCGCGTCGCCGTCGAGGAGGAGCGCGACGCCTTCGCGCAGCGCGTCGGCGAGCTGCACCAGCAGCTGGCGCACGCGCGAACGACCCCCTCGCCGGACGAGACCGCTCGCGGCATGGACGGCGAGCTGATCCGCCTGCGTGACGAAGCCGAGGCGCGGATCGCCGTGCTCGAGCAGTCACTCGCCGCGATGCACGGCGAGCTCGAGACGTTCCGCGCCGGTGGCCTCGACGAGCTGACGCTCGTCCGCCGCGAGCTCGAGGCGTCCCAGGCCGATGCGGCCCGCGCGCGCAGTGAGTACGAACAGCTCGCCCGCAAGAGCGCCGCCGAGCTCGAGGCCGCGCGCCTCGAGGCGTCCAAGGCGCGCGAGAGCAAGTTGGTGGCGGAGATGTCCGCCGGCGTCGCGGCCGCGCAGAAGCTCGCCGAGGCAGACCTCATCGTCGAGCAGCTCGAGCGCGAGCTCAAGATCCTGCGCGCCGCACAGGTCGCGCCGGACGCGAAGGCGCAGCAGCTCGCCGAGCAGCTGGCGGCTGTGACGGCGCGCGCCGAGAAGGCGGAGAAGGAGCTCGCGTCCGCGCAGATCCGCGCGCAGGGCGCCGAGCGCAACCTCGCCGGCGCCAATGCCCAGGCGGCGAAGGCGGAGACCCGCGTCGCGCAGTTCGAGCAGAAGGTCGCGGACGCCGAGAAGCAGGTGAAGGAGACGCGTGATGCGCTCGCGAGGGAGCAGGCGCGCGGCGCGGAGCTCGCGCAGCAGCTCGGTGCGGGCGATTCGCCGCGGCTGGCCGCAGAAGCACGCGCGACCAAGCTCGCGGCGGAGCTCGCCGAGCTGACCAGTCAGTTCGAGACCCGGCGCGATCGCATCGTCGAGCTCGAGGTGGCGCTGCAGAGCGTCGAGGCGGCCGCGAGGACCGTGAAGGCCGAGCTCGCGGCTGCGAACACCGCCGTGGAGCAAGCGCAGGCCAAGCGGGCCGAGGCCGAGGCGGGCGCGAAGGCGCTGCAGGCGCGCCTCGACGAGCTCGCCTCCGCCGGCGACGCGATCGCCGAGGCGAGCAAGGCGCGCGCCGCGGCCACGGAGCAGTCCGCCGCGGCGGTCAAGCAGCTCGCCGAGGCGGAGCGGCGTGCGACCGACGCCGAGGCACGCGCGCGCGCGGCCGACACGATGGCGAAGGCGATGGCCAAGGACGTCGCCGAGGCGCTGCGCCGCGCCGCGGATGCCGACGCGCGCGCGAAGGGGGTGCACCGCGAGCTCGCGGAGGCCATCAAGCGCGCCGACGACGCCGACGCCAAGCTCGCCGCGGGCGCGACCGCCGCCGGTGCGGTGGAGGCCCAGGTCGCGGAGGCCGAAGCGCGCGCGGCGCAGCTGCAGCAGGAGCTCGCGGCGAAGCTCGAGGCCGTCCAGCGCGAGCTCGCTGCCGAGCGCACCGGCATGCTCTCGCTCGCCGATCGCAAGACCCAGCTCGAGCGCGAGCTCGAAGCAGCGCGGCACAAGCTCGCCGAGGTCGAGCAGAAGCTGCTCGAGACCGACGTCCACAACGAGACGCTGCAGGAGCGGATCACGGATCTCGAGAGCGGCATGGCGGTCAGCGAGACCGCATCGCAGGCCACGCTCGACGAGCTGCGCGCGAAGGTGAACGAGCTCGAGGGGAAGCTCGCACGCGCCGAGGCGCAGCTCGCCGATGCGAACGCTGCGCGCGAGCAGGCGGAGCTTTCGATCGGGCGGGCGTCGGCGCTGCAGCGCCAGCTCGACGAGGCGCTCGGCAAGCTCACCTGGCTCGAGCGCGAGGCAGGGGACAAGGCGCGTGGGGCGAGGGCCGCGGAGGAACAGACGTCCGCGCTGGCGCAGCGGCTCACCGACGCGGAGTCCCGCGTGCAGTCGCTGACGGCGGAGCTCGAGCGCACGCGCGAGCAGGCCGCCGAAGCGGAGATCCGCGGGCAGGAGATCGAGCGCCGGCTGGCCGATGCGGAGACCCGTGCCGCCGAGACTGCGCGCTCGCTCGCAGACGCAGGGGCAGGTGCCGAGGAGACCGCGCGCGCACTCGCCGATCTCCAGGCCCGCGCGGACTACGCCGCGCGCTCTCTCGCCGACGCCGAGGCCCGCGCCGACGAAGCCGCGCGTGGTGCGGCTGGAGCCGAGCACCGCGGCGAGGCGGCCTCGCGTGCGCTCGCCGAGGCCGAGGCCCGCGCCGAGGAGATCTCGCGTGCGCTCGCCGAGGCGGAAGCCCGCGCCGAGGAGACCGCGCGCCGAGCAGCCGAGGCCGAGCACCGCGCCGAGGCCGCGTCGCGTGCAGCCAGTGATGCGGAGGCCCGCGCCCACGCGACCGCACGCGCGCTCGGCGACGCGGAGGCCCGGGCGGACGAAGCCGCGCGGGGGCTCGCCGATGCGGAGGCTCGCCTCGCCGAAGCCGCGCGCACCGACGGCGGGATCGGCGCGGACCTCGTGCAGCAGCTCGCGGACGCCCAGGGGCAGATCGCGGCGCTTCAGCGAGAGGTCGACGCCGCCGAGAACGTCCGCTCGTTCGCGGCCGAGACCGAGCGCGAGATCGCGCAGCTCCAACGCGAGCTGCGCGACGCGAAGACCAAGCTCGCGCAGGCGATGCTCGAGCGCGATCGCCTCGAGGCCGCGCTCGCCGAGGCGCGCGACGGTGACGAGACGCGATCGCGGTTCGCCGACCCCGAGGTCACCGCGCAGGCCGATCTGAAACAGTACCAGGCGATGCTCGCGAAGGCGGCGGAGACGCAGGAGAAGCTGACGCAGATCGAGGCCGAAGCCGCCGCGCTGCGCCAGCGCCTCGCCGAGGCCGAGCAGCGCCTGCGCGCCGCCGAGTCAGCGGCCGAGTCCGCAGCCGCCGACGGCGAATCGACGAAGACCGGCGCCGCGCCGCCGGTCGAGATCATCGAGCACGTCGGCATCCTCGAAGAGGCCATCGACTCGCTGCGCGCGAACATGCGCGCCGCCAGTGACGAGACCGCGCTGATGGATCAGTCGCCGTCGGTGGCCGCGGTCGCCGATGCGGTCAGCGCCGCCGCCGAGCACATCGAGCGTGCGCGCGCCGCGATCCGCGCGCTGCAGGCAACGCTCGGAATGTAGCTCACTCGGGTCGCGCGACGTGCTGGGACAGGAACGCGAGGCTGTGCGAGAGCCGCTGCGACCAGAACGCGAAGTCGTGGTGGCCGGGACCGAGGTACCACGCATGCTCGATGCCGCGCGCGGTCAGGACGTCGTGGAGGTACTGGGCGCCGTTATGGAGGGCGAACTCGCCCCGCGCGATCGGCGACCTCCGCGAGGTGGCCGCCGTCGAGCCAGTCGCGCTCGTCGCCGCCGAGCCCGTGCAGGTAGTACAGCACCGGCCAGCGCTTGCCGGGCGCGTCGGCGTAGCCCGCGGGCAAGTAGACGACGACATCCTTGTCGACGCCGAGCGCCGCGCTCGCGAACCGTCGGGTCTCGACGCGGCCCTTCGCCGTGACAGTCGCCGGAGGTTGTGGGGCGGGGGGCGCGGGCGGTGCGCTGTTGCTACACGCGATCAGCGCGGCGAGCAGCGCCGCACGGATCAACGCAGCACCGGCAGCACCGCGACCGCCTGGATCGTCGTCGCACGGAACGACAGCGCGAGCCCGATGAGGCGCGCGGCCTCGCCGGCGATCACCGGATCCACGGCGTGGAGCGACGCGAGCGTCTCTTCCACCTTCGCGCCGAACCCGCTGCCGCTCTCGAAGCTCTTCAACAGATCGCGCAGCGTCGGGGCAGGTGGATACATCTCGAGCCCGGCGCTCTCGTCGAGCTTCGCGAGCTTGCGCGCCTCGGCGATCGCGGCGTCGAGGCCACCGATCTCGTCGACGAGCCCGAGCTCCTTCGCCTTGGTGCCGGTCCACACGCGGCCCTGTGCGATCGGCAGCACCTCCTCGAGCTTCTTGTTACGGCCCTGCGCGACCCGGCCGACGAACGTGTTGTACACGTCCTCCATCGAGGACTGGATCGCGGCCTTCTCGTCGGCGTTCCACGGCGACAGCGAGGCCATGATCGTCGCGCGCTTGCCCCGGCCCATCGGGAACGTGTTGACGCCGAGCTTCTGCAGCGCTCCGCCCGGCGCGATCTTGCCGCCGACGACGCCGATCGAACCGGTGAGCGTGTCGGCGAGCGCGAAGATCT
>DATLHR010000354.1:0-6716 GCA_035539815.1 Kofleriaceae bacterium | reverse complement strand
CGTGCTTCTTCATCGTCGGCGCGAAGAGCTTCAAGACCGAGGCAGCCGCGTGCGATGCGGCGCGCTGCAAGGCGCCGAAGAAGTGCGACGCCGAGGGCGCGGCCCCGGCGCAGGTCAGCTGCAAGTAACTACGCCGCAGCGGCCTTGGGCGCGACGACCTTCGGGATCCGCACGCGCGGACCGACGCGGAACGAGATGCGCTTCACGTTGCGATAGAACTCGCCGTCGATGATCGGCGCGAGCAGCTCGTCACCGGTCGCTTCCATCGTGAGCTCGCGGCACGGACGGTCGAGGATGTCGCGACCGCGCATCTCTTCACCGCGCGCCATGCGCGGGATGTTGCGGATGATCGCCCACGGGCTCGGCGTGCCGACGATCGCGTTCATCAGGCCCGGCTGATCGGCCTTGCCGAAGAAGCGGAGCACGTTGCCGAGGTTGATCGACATCGACGCGACGTGCACGCCGGTGAAGCTCTCGCCGGGCAGGCGCATGCCGTCGAGCATGACCTTGCACGCGGTCGGCTCGAACATCTCCTTCGCGTAGCTCGTCCACGAGCCGAGCGGCAGCCGCGACAGCGGCGTGAGCGCGATCGGCGCCGACGCGACGGTGTTCGCGACGACCTTCACGATCGTGCGCGGGTTCGGGTCCTCGGCCTGGTAGTACTTCGAGTAGAAGCGCTGGCCGATGCCACCGGCCGCGGACGCGAAGCCGTAGGTGCGGAAGCCGACCTCGACGCCGTCGACGATCTGCGCGCCGTCGATCACCATCGAGTCGACCTCGGTCTCCTCGATCGTCGCGCCGTGCTCGACCGAGCGGCGCAGCGTGCCGAGGATGCCTTCCGCGTCGCCCTCGATGCCGACGTTGTTGGCGACGAAGTCGATCGTGCCGCCCTTGGTCGGCAGCGTGACCGGCAGCGTCACCGACTGGCCGACGAACTCCTCCTCCTGGAGGACCTCCATGCCCATGCGCAGCATCCAGTGCAGCGCGCCGTCACCACCATCGGCGACCCAGTAGCGGGCGCGCTTGCGGAGAAACTCGCGCAGCACCGGCTTGATCGACTCGATGGAGCTGGTCTTGTGAACCTCACCCAGCTCACCAACGATCCGTTGCAGCCGCTCTGCCCGGTCGGGGCGGTTACGGTTCTTGCGGCTGTTGGGGTTGGTGATGACGCCGATTTCCATCGGGCCGCACCGGCTGCAAGAGTCGGGCGAGACGACGCGGTGCGTAACAGCCCGGAATCACGCACGTGACAGCCGTGTGGATAGGCCCCGCTGCGTAGCGCGTTACGCGGCGCTGGATAGCCTCCGCGCCGGTTCGGTACCGTCGGGAAAGATGCGGAAAATCCTCGCTGTATGCGTCGCGGTCGGGTGCGGCAGCGCGCCGCGGACCACGCCTCGCAGCGCACCGGCGAAGCCCGCCATCAGCGACCGGTGAACTTCGGGGCCCGCTTCTCGAGCAGCGCGGCGATGCCTTCGCGTGCGTCGTCCATCGCGAGCGATGCGGCTTGCGCGTGCGCCTCGGCGCGCGCGGCGTCTCGCACCTCCAGCGCGAGACCCCGCCGGATCGCACGCTTGGTCTCGCGCACGGCGAACGGAGCGTTGTCCGCGATCGTGCGTGCGAGCGTGAGCGCCGCGGGAAGCACGTCGGCCGCCGGCACGGCCCGCGATAGGAGGCCGATGCGTTCGGCTTCGTCACCGTCGACCAGCCGGCCGGTGAACAGCAGCTCCGACGCGCGCGCGATGCCGATCAGGCGGGGCAGGAGGTAGCTGATCGACATGCCGGGCGCGAGCCCGAGGCGCGTGAAGTTGGCGCCGTACTTCGCCTCGCGCGCGCCGATGCGCAGATCGCAGACGAGCGCCAGTCCGAAGCCTCCGCCGACGGCGTTGCCGTTGAGTGCGCCGATGATCGGCACCTCGACGTCGAGCAGCGAGAGGAACGGCTCGTACATCGCGTACGAGCGCTCGTGCGGCGCGAGCGCGGCCCCCTCGCGCTGCAGCGTCGACTTGAAGTCCGCACCGGCGGAGAAGTTCTTCCCGGTGCCCGTGATCACGAGGCAGCGGAGGTCGCGATCCGCGCGCGCGGCCGCACTCGCCGCGGCGAACGCATCGAGCAGCTCGGGCGTCATGCTGTTGCGGTTGTCGGGCCGAGCGAGCGTGATCAGGCCGAGGTCGTCACCGTGTCTCTCGTAGCGAACTGCGTCGGACATGACGCAGCCTACAACGACTGGCCGACGCAGAAGTCGTCGACGGAGGGCTGCGCACTGAACGTGTGGGTCATGACGCCGGCGAGGCCCGCGCCTAGGATCGTCGTCGTCGCCGGCAGCGTCGTCTCGTAGGTGGCATCGGCGTTCGCGTCGACGCCGAGGTTCACCGTCGCGCCCGCCGCACAGAGCCTGAGCCGCGGTGTCGTGCCGAACGCACCGCTCATCATCCCGAGGTACTCGAAGTTCGGGTACTGGTAGATGTACAGCGTGTCGAACTGGCCGGCACCGACATTATCCTGTACGAGGCCGACGATGAACGTGTCGGGTGGTGTCCAGCGCAGCACGACGCCTACGGACTGCACGGTCATCCCCGTGCTCGCGGTGTTGAAGCGCGCCAGCACGCTCGCACAGCCATCGCTCTGCATGCTCGTGTCGCGCGTCATGTAGTGCGAGTACACGCCCTCCAGCTCGTTCTGATGCGCCGCCATCGCGGTGACCGACCAATCGCCGCCGCGTTCGGTCCAGCCGGCGAGCGTCGTCGTATCCGCGATGTCGAACCGATCGCCCAGGCCGCCGCAGTAGCTCGGCGCATCGGGTATCGCCGCATCGGGCACGACGTCGGGTGCGTCGCGTGCGTCGCGTGTGTCTGGGTCCACACCGCCATCCGGTTGCACACCCGCCGAAGCACAACCGACGAGCACGAGCGAAACGAGTGCGCCGCGCATCGCGCCTATCAGACCACAACCGCCGCGGTTCCTGCAGCGCGGGCTGCGGAGCCTGCAGCGCGATCCGGCGTGGTCCCTGCGCGTTCGCGTGGTTAGGCGTTGGCCCGCGCACTGCACATCGTCGGCTCGAAGCTTGTTGGGCTTCAGTCACAAGGAGTCACTGTCAATGTCGAAGATCAAGGCCCTCATCACCACGCTCGTCCTCGGTACCTCCTCGCTCGCGATGGCCGACTCGACCGTCGCCTACAAGACCACCGCGTCGGCGGTGCGCGATCACCGCAACGAAGTGCGCCCGATGCCGGCGCACGCGATGTATCGCCTGCCGAACCGCGCCGCGTGGGTCGCGCTCTCGACGCCGACGATGCTCCACGAGGGCCGCAACGCCATCAAGCTCGCGACGCCGTCGCGCTACTCGCAGCTGCGCCTGCAGGCGACCGCGGGCCGCTCGTACATCAGCTCCGTCATCGTCAGGTTCGCGGACGGTACACGGCAGGAGATCGCGGTGAACAAGGCGCTCGATGCGCGCTCGCCGATGCTGAACCTCTCGATCTCGAGCCGCGCGTCGGTCGACCGCGTCGTGATCAAGGGCTCGACGAACCGCCGCGCGAGCGTCCAGCTGTTCGGGACGCGCGCGTTCTTCCGCGGCTAAAGGCACCGCGGCCGCACGCACCGACGAGCGTCAGGGCGATCCACCCTACCAGCGCACCGCGTCGCACATCTCCAGGGTAACAGGGCTGCACTTCTCGCAGCCAGGACTGCACGACCGGCAGCCGGCCCCCGAAACCATCAAGAGTTCTCGCACACTTATCCTCTGGCGCGCGGGGTGCACTTCGTCTCGGCAAGGAGTCACGAACATGAAGCTCAAGGCGCTGCTCACCACCATCGTTCTCGGCGTCTCGTCGGTCGCGACGGCCGTCGCTGCGCCCCGCAAGGCCACCGCCACCGTCGTCACCGATGGCACCTGGTACGCACTCTCGTCGCCGATGAAGCTGTCGAACGGCCGTGACCAGCTCCGGCTCGCGACGCCGGCGGCGTTCAACAAGCTCCGCGTCCAGGCCACCACGGGCTCGACCACGGTGTTCTTCGTCAACGTGATCTACGCGGACGCGACCAATCAGGTCATCACGCTCGACGCCAAGCTGTCGGCCGGCAACGCGCTGGTCGAGGTGCCCGTCGACAGCTCGCGCAAGATCACGCGCGTCAACATCTCGGGCAGCTCGGACCGTAGCGGCAGCATCCAGCTGTTCGGGATGTAGTGCCTCACTGCCCGTCGATCGGGATCTCGATCGTGCCGAGGTCGGTGACCTTGTTGGGGCCCATGATCACCTTGTTGGTCAGCGTCGGCGCCGTGCCGATCGAGCCGTCGCTCGCGTCGAGCGCAGCGACGGAGAGTGTGTACGTGCCCGCGGCGAGGCCGCCCGTGATGGCGGACCCGTCCTCGCAGTTCCAGATGTCCGAGATCATCGTGTTCGGTCCCGAGAGCGTGCTCACGAGCTCGACACCGTTCGACGCGGCCTCGGTGCACGTGAGCGGGAGGCTCGAATTCGCGCCGACGAGGTTCCAGGCCAGCTGGAAGTAGCCACCGTCGGTGAGGATCGACGCGGAGAACGTCTGGTCGGTCGTGGTGAGATCGACGAACGCCGAGAGCGACTGTGCGTAGGTCTGCGAGTTGTTGGTGGTCGTGATCGCGATCCACACGCGATAGTTACCCGGGTCGAGCAACACCTGGCCGGTGGAGTCGGCGCAGTCGAACAGATCGATGATCGGCGAGCCGATGTTGTTGCCCGAGGCATCGACCTCCTGCGAGTAGACCGCCGCGGTGTCGTAGGTCGGCGGGCAGCCCGCGCTCGTGCCGTCGATGGACTCGATCGTCCAGGTAGCGGTCATCTGCGCCAACAGCGTGCACTCGTCGGTGCAGTCCGCCGTGCCGTCACAATCCTCGCCGGGCTCGACGACGTCGTTCCCGCACGTCGACTCGATCGCGCAGGTCGCGCTGCACCCGTCGCCGCCGACGATGTTGCCGTCGTCGCAGGCCTCCGCGCCCTCACGGAGTCCGTCGCCACAGACCGGTCCGGTGTTGATGCTGCCGCCGCCTTCGCACGCGGCGAGCAAGAGGAGAGCGATCCATCCGAGATGCTTCATGCAGCGACGATAAGCCCGCGGTGCTGGCCGTCGCAAATCACGGCGACCTCAGCGCGGGCTTCGTCACACGACGCTGTGACGTGCGCTACGCGCCGGCGAGCTCGTCCAGGAACTGCTGCGCGTCGGCGAACGCCGGGTCCTCGCGGAGGGCCTTCTTGGCCCATAGCTCGGCCTTGGCCTTGTTGCCGCGCGCGTGCTCGATCTTGGCCTCCCACAGCAGGGCCATCGGGCGGGTCACCGGGGCCGGGTTGTCCATCAGGGTGATCGCGCGCAGCGGCTTGAGGGCGAGCTCGTAGTCGCCGATCTCGGTGGCGAGCTGCGCGAGCTCGGCGGCGACCTCGGCGTTCTTGCGGTCGACATCGAACGCCTTCTTGAGCCAGTTGAGCTGCCCGTCCTTGTCGCCCTGCATGGCCGCGACGCGACCCATGCGCTGCTGGAGGACGGCGAGCTCGGGCGTGCGCTTCTTCTGCGCGGAGATCGCCGCCTCGAGGGTGCGGGCGGCGTCCTCGAGCTGGCTCGAGGAGATGAGCACGTCGACGTTGAGCATCAACGCGGCGTGGTCCTCGGGCTGGAGCTCGAGCGCCTTCTGCGCGGGGAGCTGCGCCGAGGCCGCATCCTCGAGGTGGTAGAGGAACAGCTCGGCCGCGCGCTTGTAGTTCGCGTAGCGCACGGCGGGATCGGCGCCGTGGTCGGCGTCGGCGATGAGGACGCCCGCGAGCAGGCGGAACTCACCCGCGGCCTCGTACGTCTCGCGCAGCTTGTCGCGCAGGACCTCGATGCCGGGCTGGGCCTGGTGCACGACCTCGAGGACGGGCACGGCCTCGGCAGGGCGGCCGGCCTGCGTCGAGGCGGACGCGGCGCGCAGCGCGGCTTGCACCTGCGCATCGCCCGTCGTGACGTAGGCGAGGCGGGTCGCCGCCGCGGCCACGCCGTCCCAGTGCTGGATCGACTCGTCGAGGTCGCACAGGGTGTAGAGCGGCTCGGCGTCGCGCGGGTCGCGCTCGATCCACGCGACCAGGAACGCGCGGCCGCGCTCGAGATCGCCGTGCGCGACGAGCATCTGCGCGAGCTTGAGCGTGGCGGTGCGCTCCGTGGGGAAGTCACCGTCGCGCTCGGCGCGGGCGCGCAGGCGCTCGAGGCCGTTGACGAGCAGCTCGCCCGCGTTGGTCTTGTCGAGGCCGTACGCCTCGGTGAGGTCCTCGACCGCGGAGGCGTCGTCGCCGAGCTGCTGGCGGAACTGCGCGCGCAGCAGCAGGAGATTCACGCGGCCGTCACCTTCGACGGTCGCGAGCGCCTCGCCGATCGCGCGCTGGGCGGCGTCGAGCTCGCCCGCGGACGCGAGGGCCGTGGCGTGATCGACGACGAGCTCGGCCAGGTGGGGAGCGCGCGTGCGCGCCTTGCGCAGCACCTCGGCGGCCTTGAGCGGCTGACCGAGGAAGCCGGAGTACACGCTCGCCGCCTCGCGCAGACGCTCGACCGCGGGGCCGTCGGCGAGTCGCTCGGCGTCCTTGGTCATGAGCTCGGCGAGCTCGGCGTACTGCTCGTGATCGCGGTACCACTTCTCGAGGCGATCGTGGATCGCCGTGTCGTCGGGGGCGGAGCCGTGCGCGAGCTCGAGCGTGCGCTGCACGCCCTTGCTGTCGCCC
>DATLHR010000353.1:0-5923 GCA_035539815.1 Kofleriaceae bacterium | reverse complement strand
CGCTGATGATCTTCATCATCCCGATGTCGCCCGCGCGGCGCACGTGCGTACCGCCGCAGAACTCGATCGACTCGCGGCCGATCGACACCACGCGCACGGTCTCGCCGTACTTCTCGCCGAACATCGCGACGGCGCCCTTCTTCTTCGCAGCCTCGATCGGCAGCGTCTCGACGACGGAGTCCTTGTTCGCGCGGATCTCCGCGTTCACGAGGTCCTCGACCCGGCGCTTCTCGTCCTCGGTCATCGGCGAGAAGTGCGCGAAGTCGAAGCGCAGGCGATCCGGCGCGACCAGTGAGCCCTTCTGCGCGACGTGATCGCCGAGCACCTTCTTGAGCGCGTGGTTCAACAAGTGCGTCGCGGAGTGGTTCGCGCGGATCCGCTCGCGGCGCTCGTCGTCCACGGTGAACGTCGCCTTGTCGCCGACGGTGATCGTGCCGCCCTCGACCTCGCCGATCAGCACGTGGACGTCGCCGGTCGGCTTCTTGGTGTCGAGCACACGCACGCGGGCGCTCGGCGTGGTCACCGTGCCGGTGTCGCCGATCTGCCCGCCGGACTCGCCGTAGAACGGCGTCTGGTCGAACACGAGCTGCACGCGCGCGCCCTCGGTCGCGCCCTGCACGCGCTTGCCGTCGACGAGGATCGCCTTGACCGTGCCCTCGCCCGTCGTGCCGCGGCCCTCGTACCCGAGGAACCTGGTCGCGCCGACCTCGCCCGCGAGCGCCTTGATGTCACCCGCGATCGCCTCCTGGTCGCTGCCCGCGAACTTGCTGCGCTCCTGCGCCTTCGCGAGCTCGTCCTCGAAGCCCTGCTTGTCGATCGCGAAGCCCTTCTCGTTGGCCACGATCTCCGTCAGGTCCCACGGGAAGCCGAACGTGTCGTACAGCGTGAACACCGACTTGCCCGACAGCGTGGTCTTGCCGTCACGCGTGAGCGAGGAGAACTCGTCGTCGAGCAGGTCGAGGCCGTTGGCGAGCGTCTTGCGGAACCGCTTCTCCTCCTCGAGCGCGATGTTCTTGATCGTGGTCTGGCGGTCGCGCAGCTCGGGGTACTGGGCGCTCATCTCCTCGACGACGCGCGCGCAGACCTCGTGCATGAACGGCTGCTCGATGCCGAGCAGCTTGCCGTGGCGCACGGCGCGGCGGAAGATGCGGCGCAGGACGTAGTTACGGCCGGTGTTGTCGGGGAACACGCCGTCGGCGATGAGGAACGCGCTGCACCGCGCATGGTCCGCGATCACGCGCATCGACGTGTCGGAGTCCGGATCCTTGCCGTACGTCTTCTTCGCGAGCTCGGCCGCGGTCGCCAGGATGCCCGTGAACAGATCCGTGTCGTAGTTCGACGCCGCGCCCTGCACGACGCTGGTCACGCGCTCGAGGCCCGCGCCCGTGTCGATCGACGGCGCCGGCAGCGTGAACAGCTCGCCGCCGGGCGTGCGCCGCTCGAACTGCATGAACACGAGGTTCCAGATTTCGAGCCAGCCCTTCCAGCTCGCCGGATCCTGCGTGGGCCACGCGCTGGGCGTGCCTGCGCCGTGACTGCCAGAGCCGGAAAAATAGTGGATCTCGGTGCACGGACCCATCGGGCCCGTCTCACCCATCATCCAGAAGTTGTCCTTCTTGCCGAGGCCGATGATGCGGTCCTCGCCGAACCCCGTGACGCGCTTCCAGATCGCGCGCGCCTCGTCATCGGCGCCGACGCCCGCGAGCTCGGGGTCGTTGCCGCCGAACACGGTGACGCACATGCGCGAGGTGTCGATGCCGTAGACCTTGGTCAGCAGCTCCCACGCCCAGGCGATCGCGTCTTCCTTGAAGTAGTCGCCGAACGAGAAGTTGCCGAGCATCTCGAAGAACGTGTGGTGCCGCGGCGTCTTGCCGACCTCGTCGAGGTCGTTGTGCTTGCCACCTGCGCGCACGCACTTCTGCGAGGTCGTCGCACGCTTGTACGCGCGCTGCTCGACGCCGGTGAACACGTCCTTGAACTGGACCATGCCGGCGTTCGTGAACAGCAACGTCGGATCGTTCGCGGGCACGAGCGAGCTCGAGGCCACAGCCTGGTGGCCCTTGCTCTTGAAGAACTCGAGGAACGCTCTCCGGACGTCGGCGCCAGACATGTGATCGGCCATGACGGCGGAACCCTAGCAGATCAGGGCACCTCCGGCGTCCGCCGGCGTTCAATACAGGACGCCGACGGCGAGCGAGCCGCCGTAGTACGAATCGCGCGCGCCCTTCACGTCCTGCTCGGGATCCATGTCCCGCAAGGTCGACAGCGAGTCGGCGCTCCCCTTGAACTCGAAGCCGATCGTCTCGAGCCGCAGGGCGGCGCGCGCGAAGACATTCTTGCTCAGCAGGTAGCTGCCGCCGAACTCACCCTCGAAGCCTTTGACCGTCGCCGCGCCGTAACCGGACATGTCGTTCTTCTGAATCTGGCCCGTGTTCGTGATCGCCATGAACGCGAGCTTGGCGTCGATCGAGAACTTGGGCGCTGCCTGATAAGCCAGCGTCACCGCGGGATCGATGATCGTGTACTCCACGTTCGGGATGTCGGCGGTGACACCGTCGACAGACTGGATGGTGAAGCTCTGGCGGCCGTAGCGGACACGCGCTCCGATCACCATCTTCTCGTTGACCGGATAGCGGAACGCGACGCCGACCGCGTAGCGCTGCTGCGTCGTCGGCAGCGGTGTGCCCATCGCCTTCGACTCGATCTTGAGCACGCGATCGTACATGACCGTCGCGCCGAAGTTCTTGGCCATGCCCCTGCGCTTGTGACCGACCGCGAGCGGGAACACCGTGCCGTCGAGGTAGATGCCGGCGACCGGCACGCCCTTGTACGGCGGCGGCTGACTCGCGAGGTCGGAGTCGAACGAGAAGCTCATCCGCCGCATGTTGAAGGACAGGCCGAGCACCGCATCGATCGCACGCTCGCCGAGCGAGAGCGCCTGCGCGCTGTCCATCTCCTCGCCGTCGGCGTCGGCCTCGACGCTGCCGTCCTCGTCGTCCTCATCCTCATCCTCGTCGGACGAGGCGACCTTCTTCCTCTTCTTGCTGCCGCGGTCCTCGTCCTCCTCCTCTTCCTCCTCTTCCTCCTCGTCCGCGGCGACCTTCTTCTTGGGCCTTGTCTCCTCGTCGTCCTTGGACTTGCGGCCGAAGCCCTTCTTCGCCGGCTTCGTCTCTTCCTCTTCCTCGTCGTCCTCGTCCTTGGACTTGCGACCGAAGCCCTTCTTCGCCGGCTTCGCCTCTTCCTCCTCCTCGTCGTCCGCGACCTTCTTCACCTGCTTCTTGGCAGGCTTCACGTCTTCTTCTTCCTCCTCCTCCTCGTCCTCGTCGTCGCCGCCGCCGCTGCCCATGGTCGAGATCGCCTCCACGAGCTCGTCCTTGAGATCGCGGCTCGCGGTGCCGTCGAGGCGCGGCCCCTCGGACTTGGTGTCGACGCGATTCCCGACGACCTGCCCCGAGCGGCCCGACCGGATCTGGAGCTGGATGAGGTACTCGTCGCGCCGCTTGTCGATCTTGCCGAACACGACGGCGTCGACCTTCAGCTTCTTCGCGACCTTCTTCGTGTCCTTGTCATTGTTCCTGGTCGCGCCGAGATCCTCGGCGGTGCTGTTCCACTTGTCGGTGGGGACGACCGTGTGGGTCTTCTTGAGCAGCTTGATCAGATCGGCGTGGAACTTCTCGGCCTTGGGACCATCGAGCTCGAGCACGACCACGCGCTTGCGCCCGGCTTCCGCGTGCGAGGGGGCGAGCAAGACCCAGCCGACGATCGCCAAGGTGACGAGCGACGCGAGCGTGACGAGGACACTACTTCTCGAAGTTCTCGATCTCGAACTCGTCATGGCCGAGTCCTCCAGCTTGGTTGCTCCCCTGCGCCCCGCCGCCCTGCCACGGCCCTGCGCTTCCCGATACGCCGCGGAACAGCAGCGCGAAGTCCGACGGACTGCTCGAGTGCTTGACCGCCTCTTCGTACGTGACGAGGCGCTGCTTCACGAGCGCCGCCAGGCTCTGATCGAACGTGACCATCCCGTAGGGGTGGAGGCCTTCGCTGATCGCCTGCTTGATCTCGCGCGTGCGCGTCGGCTCCTCGATCATCTCGCGGACGCGCTCGGTGTTGACCATGATCTCGAGCGCGGGGACCATGCCCTTGCCGTCGGCGCGCGGCAGCAGGCGCTGCGAGATCACGCCGCGCAGCACGCTCGCGAGCGACAGGCGCGCTTGCTGCTGCTGGTGGGTCGGGAACATCGAGATGATTCGGTTGATGGTCTCGGTGGCGTCGACGGTGTGCAGCGTCGACAGCACGAGGTGACCGGTCTCCGCGGCGGTCATCGCGATCTGCGCGGTCTCGAAGTCACGCATCTCGCCCACGAGAATCACGTCCGGATCCTGACGCAGCGCCGCGCGTAGTGCACGCGCGAACGACATCGTGTCGAAGCCGATCTCGCGCTGGTTGAGCACCGAGCGCTTGTCGCGGAACGTGTACTCGATCGGGTCCTCGACCGTGACGATGTGAAACGCGCTCTGCGTGTTGATGTAGTCGATCATCGCCGCGAGCGTGGTCGACTTGCCGGAGCCGGTCGCGCCGGTGACGAGCACGATGCCGCGGCTGTTCTGCGCGAGATCGAGCACGGCCTGCGGCAGGTTCAGTCGATCGAAGGGCGGCACCTCGGGCGGGATGAGGCGCAGCACCATGCCGACCGAGCCGCGCTGCTGGAACATGTTCACGCGATAACGAACGCCGTCGGGCGTGCCGTACGCGAGGTCGATGTCGAGGTTGGTCTCGAACTCCTCTCGCTGGCGATCGTTCATCATGTGAACGGCGAACTGGGCGATGGCTTCACGCGTCAGCGCGGGCACGTCGCGCACCGTCCGCAGGTCGCCTTTGATCCGGAAGATCGGCGGGAGGCCTGCTTTGAGGTGAACGTCGGAAGCCCCGAGCTGACGGGCAGCGGCGAGCACGCGATCAAGGACTTGACTCATCGAAGCCGTGCGTTCGAGGGTACCACAGCGGCCACCCATGCGACTCGGGATCGATTTTGGAACTACGCGCACGGTCGTCGCCGCCGTCCACGACGGGCGGCACCCAGTCGCGTTGTTCGATGAAGGCGGCGAGTTCCGCGAGTACCAGCCCGGCACCGCCGTGCTGCGCCGCGGCGAGCTGCTGGTCGGCTGGGCGGCGGCGCAGGCGCTCGCGGCGGGCGAGGCCGAGCACGCGGTCCGCTCGGTGAAGCGCGCCGTCCAGCAGCTCGCCCCCGACGCACCGGTGCCCGCGCTCCCGGGCTTGACCGCGCTCGAGCTCGTGACCGCGTACCTCGCGGAGCTCCGGCGCGCGCTGCTCGAGCGCTCGAACCTCGAGGTCACCGAGCCGCTCGAGGTGATGATCGCGGTGCCGGCCAATGCGCCGTCACACCAGCGGTGGCTGATGCTCGAGGCGTGCAAGCGCGCCGGGCTCGTGCCGATCGGCCTCGTCAACGAGCCGACCGCCGCCGCGATCGAGTTCGCGCACCATCACCTCGGCGAGCTCGGCAAGCGCAGCCCGAAGCGCTACGTCGTGGTCTACGACCTCGGCGGTGGCACGTTCGACACCTCCGCCGTCTCGCTCGAAGGCCGCCGGTTCGATCTGATCGCGGCCGAGGGCATCGCGCGGCTCGGCGGCGACGACTTCGACGAGCACGTGCTGGCGCTCGCGTGCGAGCGGGCGAGCCTCGCACTCGAAGGCACCGCGCGCGCCGCGGCGCTCGAGCGGGCGCGCGAGGCCAAGGAGACGCTGCGCCCGACGACGAAGAAGCTGCTCGTCGACCTCGGCGCGGGCGGCGAGATGAGCGTCGACGTCGGCGAGCTGTACGCCCGCTGCGAGCCGCTGATCGCGCAGACGCTGGCGCAGACGGATCTGCTGTTCGAGCGGCTGCGCGAGCGCGGCATCAACACCG
>DATLHR010000352.1:0-8411 GCA_035539815.1 Kofleriaceae bacterium | reverse complement strand
GAACCAGCGCACGGGCGTCGTCGCGCGTTCGATGAGCGACAGCACCTGCGTGCGCAGGTACTCCGCGTTCGCGGAGAACAACGGTGCATCGAACCGGTAGGCGATCACCCCGGGCTCGACCTGTGGGTCTTCGAGGCGCTTGATGTCATGAAAGCCGTCGATCCCGTGCTTCGCACCGAGCACGGCGTCGTGCGGACGTGCGATGTGCCAGATCAGGATGCCAAGCGCGAGGATCACGCCGAGACCGATCGCGGGCAGCAACCCGAGCACGAGGACCGCGATGGTCGTCGTGACGGCGAGCACGGCTTCGTGACGCTGGACTCTCCACATCCGCCGCAGGCCCTTCACGTCGAACAGCGCGAGCGCCGCCGCGATGATGACCGCCGCGAGCGCGGTCCGCGGGATGTACCGCAAGGGGGCGGTCACGAACAGGAGCACCAGCACGACCCCGGCCGCCGCGATCCACCCGAAGGCCCTCGTGCGCGCGCCCGCACCGATCGCGAGCGCCGTGCGCGATGCGCTGACGCCGATCGGAAACCCCTGGAGCAGGCCGGCACCGATCGAAGCGGCGCCGAATCCGAGGAGCTCGCGCTCGTCGTCGACGGTGTGCCCCGGCCGCGCGACCGCACGCGCCGTGATCACACCATCGGTGAAGACGAGGGCCGACGCCGCGAGCGCGCCGGGGATGAGCTTGACGAGATCCTCGAAGGAGACGTCCGGCACCCGCGGAGCGGGAACCCCCGCCGGGATCTGGCCGATGAGGGGCACCCCGCTGTCTTCGAGGTCGAACACGACCGCGACGACGCCCGCCGCGATGACGGCTGCGAGCGCCGCCGGAAATCGTCCGGACAACCGACGGAAGCCGAGCAGCATCCCGAGGACGCAGAGGCCGATCACCAGCGAGAGCAGGTGGAGCTCGTGCAACCTGCGCAGCAGCTCGAGGAACACGGGGAGCGGCTCGGTCGCGGCGAGCCGGATGCCGCCGAGCGGGGCGAGCTGATCGATCACCAGCGAGAGCGCGACGCCGTTGATGTAGCCGAGGACCACAGCGCGCGGCAGTAGATCGGCCATGAAGCCGAGGCGAAGGAAGCGGGCCGCGAGCAGGACCGCGCCGGACATCACCGCCATCGCAGCGGCGAGCGCGGCGTACCGGGTCGGATCGCCGCCCGCCACGGTCACGAGCGTGGGCGCGACCAGGATCGCGAGTGTCGGCTCGGGCCCCATCGCGAGGTGGCGCGACGCGCCGAACAGGCCGTACATCAGCATCGCGCCGATCACGGCGTACAGGCCGGTGACCGCGGGCATGCCGGCGAGCTGCGCGACCGCCATGCACTGGGGGACCGCCATCGACGCGATCGTCAGGCCTGCGATCGCGTCGGCAACGAACCAGCTCGCTCGATAGCGCGGGAGCTTCATGGTCGGCTGCCGGCTCTCGACACGGTGTAGTACGGCGCGTCGGCCACGGCGACGCGCGATCCGACGCACGTGCAGAGTGACGCTGGCGCACGTCGCGGCCCACCAGCGCGGGCGCGGCGCCAGCGTCGACCTTGCATCAATGCGACACTTCGATTGCCCCTCGCACGACGGCGACCGCGAGGCCGCCGAGTGCATGCCGGCGGGAGCGGCCGAGTTGCAGCGCCGCCTCGCCGCGAACGACGCGTTCGCGATCGTCTCGCCCGAGTACAACGCGGCGATGCCGGTCATCCTCGAGAACGCGATCGACTACTCGCGCTTCCGGCCGCAACCGTTCGATTCGCGGCGAGGTGCGGGTCGAGCTCGTCGACCATCCCGATGGAAGCACCGCCGCGCGTGCGACCGCGTTCGTCTACCAGGATCCGGGAAGCACAAGTTCTTCCAGTTCACGAACCTCGCTGGCTGCACGGATCTGACGAGTGGATCATATTGGCCAACCGCGACCAACCCGATCGTCGAGCGCACCTACCGCGATCCGGGCGATGTCCTGATCGCCGGCGGCCCGAACGTCCTGTCGCTGGCACGGCAGACGGCCCGGACCTCGTCGACGGCTGTCCCGCATACCGAGCCGTCTATGCGGTCGCGACGAACGGCTACGAATCACTGTTCACGATCGCGCCGTAGCGGCCGTCATCATTCGCTGCTGGCGCGTGACGCGGTCTCTGGCCAGGACGTCGCGCGCTGCCGTGCTTCGTGAGCTTGGACGGCGAACGCCAGACGCCTGTCCACCACGAGGCTACTTCGTGAACGGAGCGACGGTCTCGGGCAGCTTCGCGACCTTGCCGGTGCTGAAGTTGTTGAACTCGCCGTAGTTCGAGCCGGCGTCCTGGTTGATCTCGACGTACGCGACGCGCGTGTCGGGCATGAACGCGACCGACGTGGGCGAGGGCATGTGCGTGGTCTCGTTGGTGAACTCGACGAAAGGCTTGCCGTCGACCGTGATCTTCGACGTGGCCTTCGTCTTCTTGAACACGAACGTGTGACCGCCGGCGGTCACTTCGTTCTTCTTCTCGGGCCACGCGACGTGCGTCATCTGCGCGAAGCCGCGCTTCACGAGGCTCTGCTGGAGCGCGGCGTACTTCGCCTCGTAGTCGTCGGCGCTGGTTCCCGGCAACTCGGGGTTCTCGACAACCTTGCCGTCGAGGTCACTGATCGAGACGTCGGTGAAGATGTCGTTGCCTTCTTCGCTGTGGGACGTCACGAACGCGACCCTGTTCTCCGCCGCCGAGAACGCAACATTGCGGTTCTCATCGAACAGCGTCGTGCTCGCTGTGTCAGCGGAACCGGCAGCCGCCGAGCCCGAGCCGGACGCCGACCCCGAATCTGCCGCCGAGCCCGAACCGACCGCCGAGGGGACCGCCGAACCGGAACCCGACCCCGAGCCGACCGCCGCGCTCTCGCGAGCCTCGACCTTGTCGGCCTTCTTGCAGCCCGTTACGCCAACACCCACGAGAACCGCCAGGAACAAGAAACCACGCTTCATGCGCGCGTGGATATCATAGATGGCGCAGCGCTACGGCCGTCCGAGTTGCTTGCAAATTCGAGCCGCTAGCCCGGTTTGAACGGGCGACCTACGGTTTACGAAACCGTTGCTCTACCACTGAGCTATAGCGGCGGGTAGGGGCAGTTTCCTACCCGACGACGCGATTGATTGCAAGGGGATGGCGTCACCGAGGAAGCAGCGCGATCACGTTCGGGAGATCCCAGAAGGCGTGATTTCCGTCGTTCTCGACGAAGTGGGTCTCGTAGCTGCCCACGCGGGCGAGCTGGCCGTCGGGGCCCGCTGCGACGAGCGAGGCCTCGGGGCCGCCCTCGAGGAAGAGGGCGCCGGTGAGGTCGTGGGCGGCGACGGCGGCGGACAGCTGGGTCATCGTGACGGCGGCGCGAGCGTGCAGGAACACGATGCGGCCGGCGCGGTCGAGGCCGATGGCGACGGACGAGTACTGCTTGGCGTCCTTCCACGGGAGGGCCTCGCCGCGGCAGCCCAGGAGGCGGTAGCTTTGGACGATCGAGTGGTAGCGGCGGCGGAGCGCGGCGAGGTCGGCACCCGGGCAGTCGCGGCCGATGAGGGTGACGGGCGGAGCGTCGGCGTCGACGGGATCCCAGGCGAGGTAGCCGCCCATCTTCGTGTTGTCGCGGCTGCGCTCGCTGCCGTCGGCGACGATGAGGCCGACGGGCTTGCCGGTCGCGTGGAACATGCCCGCGTTGGTGATCGCGGTGGCGTGGAAGGCCTGCTGCCAGGTCTGGGCGTTGCGTGGGGTTGGATCGTCGGGGCCGGTCGACAGGATGCGCAGCGTGAAGTGCGTCGAGTCGGCGCGCAGGACGTCGATGCACGGCGGACCACCGGCCGCGGGCACCGCGTCGATCGGCCAGCGCTCGACGGTGAGGCCCGGGCCGAGGGATGGCTGCTCGACGGGACACGGGAGCAGTGCACTCGACGGGACGGCGTCGCTCTCGACCACACTCGGCGAGGGGGAGGGTGGCGATGGCGGAACGGCCTCACCGCGCCCGCACGCAGCGACGAGCAGCAACGCGGCCGTTCTCACGCCGCGTTCAACGCAGGGAGCGCGCGCGTTATTCAGCGCCATGCGTGCGGCGTGATCGGGGCGTCAGTCGCAACGGGGGGCGGAGATCGAGCCCATCACCGTCGTGCCGCCGGTCATCGTCCAGGCGACGGTCAGATCCGCGGCGCCGTTCGTCGGGATCGACGTGACCTGCGTGACGCCAGCCGTCGCGACGTAGGGAGCGAACTCGGCGGCGCACGTCGCGGTGCGCCTGGTGAGCGCGACGGACGACTTGCCGATCGGCGGGTGCAGGTCGCCCGGCGAATCGACGGGATAGTCGCCGGGCGCGGTGTCCACGAGCGCGATCTCGAGGGTCCAGTGCGCGGCGCCGGCGCCCGGGCAGCCGGGGCTGGCGAGTTGCTTGGCGCACAGATCGCTGAGGTTCGAGAGCGTGATCAGCGTGCGACCGTCGCCGGTGGTGCGGACGATTGCCGATCGTGTCTCGGCATCGAGATCGATGCCGTTGGGGCTGCCGGTGAGCTCCCAGCTGCCCGATGGGTGCATGGCGTCGATCGGCGGTGCGTCCGGGTTCGACGCGTCGCTGTCGCCGAGCGCGTCGACGGCGGCGTCCGCACTGGTGCTGGAGTCGTCGCCGCAGCCCATGGCCGCGATGCCGAGCACGAACGCTGCGATGCGAGTCGAAGTCGAGGCGGTCACGCGCGCGAAGATACCTGCTCGCGGCGGCCGCCCGCGATCAGGAAGTTCTATCGTTGTCGCAGCGCGATGCCGGCCTGCACGGCGGCGACGTAGGGTGCGAGTGACTCGCCGGTCCACGCCGCGCGGATCACGGCGACCGCGTCGGCGCCGGCCTGGGCTGCACGGTGCGCCTTGTCGGGGGTGTCGATGCCGCCGATCGCGACGAGCTTCGTGCGGCCGTGTGGTGCCGCGAGCACGTCGAGACCGAGCGCCGGCACGCCCGGCTTGGAGGGGGTGGGGAAGATGGGCCCGAGGTGGAGGTAGTCCGCGCCGCTGTCGGCGTCGGGCGCGTGGCGCGAGACGCCGATCGTCCGCGGGAACAACGCACGCGCATCGGCGACGGCGAGGCCGTCCTCGGGCAGGTGCACCGCGATCGCGCCGGCGGCGAGCGCGACGTCGACGCGATCGTTGACCGCGACCGGCGCGTAGCGTTGTGCGATGCGAACGAGCGCGAGCAGCTCGCCGCCGTCGAGGTCCTTCTCGCGCACCTGCACGAGCACGGAGCCAGGCGGGCAGCCACCGACCGCGGCCGCGATCGCGGCGCCGAACGCCTCGTGCGTCGCCCCCATCATGCGCCGATCGGTGATCGCGACGACGCGGATGGCGTCGAGCATCTACTCGATCAGTCCGCCGGTCGGCGACGATGCGTTGGCGTAGTCGCGACGCGGCATGCGCCCCGCGCGGAACGCCTTGCGGCCACCTTCGACGGCGAGCCGCATCGCCTCGGCCATCAGCACCGGATCCTTGGCGCCGGCGATGCCGGTGTTCATGAGCACGGCGGTGCAGCCGAGCTCCATCGCGATCGCGGCGTCGGACGCGGTGCCCACGCCGGCGTCGACGATCACCGGCACGCCGACGTTCTCGATGATGAGCCGGATGTTGTGCGGGTTGCGGATGCCGAGACCCGAGCCGATCGGCGCGGCGAGCGGCATCACGGCGAGGCAGCCCGCGTCCTCGAGACGCTTGCACGTGATGAGGTCATCGGAGCAGTAGGGGAGGACCTTGAAGCCCTCCTTGACCAGACGGCGCGCGGCCTCGACGGTGGCGGTGTTGTCGGGGAACAGCGTCTTGGGATCGCCGATGACCTCGAGCTTCACGAGCTCGTCCATGCCGAGCTCGCGCGCGAGGTGCAGCGTGCGGATCGCCTCGTCGGCGCTGTAGCAGCCGGCGGTGTTGGGCAGCAGGATGTACTTCTGGCGATCGATCGCGTCGAGGACCGTCGGCTCCTTGCTCGACAGATCGACGCGCCGAAGCGCGACGGTCACGATCTCGGCGCCCGAGGCAGCGAGCGCCGCGCGCGTCTCCTCGTTCGACTTGTACTTGCCAGTGCCGACGATGATGCGCGAGTGCAGCGTGCGCTCGCCGAGCTTCCAGGAATCTTGCGATGACACGATCAGCCTCCTCCGACGAAGGTGACGACCTCGAGGCGATCACCGTCGACGAGAACGGTAGTGGGATGCTGCGCGCGCGGCACGACCTCGCGGTTGCGCTCGACGGCGACACGCTTGCCGGCGAGACCGAGCTCACCGATCAGCGCTTCGACGGTGGTTCCGTCGGAGAGCTTCCTAGGATTTCCATTGACGACTACGTCGATTCTCGACGACATCGGCGGGAAAGTACCCCCCGATGACGCGCGAGGCCAGGTGTGATGACCACGACATCCATGCCTTGGTGCGCCTCGACTTAGTGAAGGTAGCGTCACACTCCCGTCGGGTGGGACACGTGGCAACCGTCGAGAACTACGTACGAGCGTGACGATCCCGCTCGCGGGCACAGCGCTCGCAAAGACCCCCGCTCCGTGGGTCGTCCCCACAGGAGCCTAACTCTATGACGCTAGGAATTGCTCGCCCTGCCGCCACCATCGCCTCTGCGCTGCCCCTCCGTTCGTCGTCGGACCCGCGCATCGCCGGTGAGGATCCGGCGCGCATCCGAGCAACGATCGCGCGCGCGCCGCTGTTCGCCGCGCTGCCGATCACGGCGATCGAAGACCTGACGTCGCGCGTCGCCGTCCGCAAGGTCGCGGTCGGTGCGGCCGTGGTCGCGCAAGACGAGCCTGGCGACTCGATGTTCCTCATCATGTCCGGCCGCGTGAAGGTCGTGATCTTCGGCGAGAGCGGCCGGGAGGTGACGCTGTCGCTGCTGCGCTCCGGGGATTCGTTTGGTGAGATGTCGCTGTTCGACCAGGCGCCGCGCTCGGCGCACTGCCTCGCGATCGAGCCCACGACGCTGCTCGTGCTCTCGCGCGAGGACCTGATGCGGCACGTGCAGGCGCACCCGCGCACGGCGATCAATCTCTTGTCGGAGATGGCGCGCCGCCTGCGCCGCGCCGACGAGAGCATCGCGCAGCTCGCGCTGTGTGACGTCAACGAGCGCCTGATCCACCGCCTCGTCGCGCTCGGCCGCGAGGAGGGCGCGTCGGGTCCCGACGGTCTGGTCGTGCGCCGCCGCCCGACCCAGCAGGAGCTCGCGAACATGATCGGCAGCTGTCGCGAGACCATCTCGCGCGCGTTCAACCAGCTCGCGCGCGACGGCCTCATCATCCCGCGCGGCCGCTCGCTGGTCGTCACGCCGGCGCTCATCGAGAAGGCGGAGAAGAAGAAGGCCGCCTGAGCCACCCCCGTGTTGGAACGCCCTGCTTGCACCCCGCGGTGTGGGCAGGGCGCTTGCGTTTCGGCCACGCTACTGTCGCCTGAACCGACAGGACACGAGCTCGTCTCGGCGACTTCCCGAGATCGCTTGTCGCCTCGTCCGACATGCGGCAAACCGTCGGCGAATCGCTCGGTTAGCTTGACTTGTGAACGAGGGGAGCCTCAGATCCCGAGGATGCACGCGTCGACGATGATCCGGCGCACCCGCGTCGAGGTCGACCTCGGCGCGATCGTCGGGAACGCCCGCGCGGTGCGCGAGATCGCGGGCACCGACGTGTATGCGGTCGTCAAGGCGGACGGCTACGGCCACGGCGCGATCGCCGTCTCGCGCGCCCTCATGCGTGCGCGCGCGGCCGCGGGCTTCTGCGTGAGCCTCGTCGAGGAGGGGGTCGTGCTGCGCGACGCCGGCATCTCCGCGCCGATCCTGATCATGGGTCCGAGCCAGCACGGCGGCGAGGACGAGATGGTGATGCGCGACCTCGTGCCGGTGATCAGCGCCGAGGAAGAGCTGTACGCGATCGCGGCGGTCGCGCAGGCGCGGCAGCGCACGATCGACGCGCACCTCAAGGTCGACACCGGCATGGCGCGCCTCGGCGTCTCCGTCGAGCGGGCAGGGGAGCTCGCGGTCGTCGCGGCGAACAACGGGATCCGCATCGTCGGCCTGATGACGCACTTCGCGTGCGCGGACTCCGACGACCCGGCGGATCCCGACTCGACGACCCGCGCCCAGCTGCGCCGGTTCGCCGAGGCCGACCGCATCGTCGTCGCCGCGGGCGCCCCGCTGCGCGTGCGTCACGCCGCGAACAGCTCCGGCGGGCTGCTGTTTTCCGAGGCCAGGTTCGACCTGGTGCGGACCGGCATCGCGCTCTACGGCAACGGTCGCTGGCCCGCAGGCGCCGCGCACCACCAGGCGATGCGCCTCGTCACCGAGGTCGCGCAGCTGCGCACCATCGCCTCCGGCACCGCGATCGGCTATGGCCACGCCTGGACCGCGCAGCGCACGACGCGGGTCGCGGTGCTCCCCGTCGGC
>DATLHR010000351.1:0-8492 GCA_035539815.1 Kofleriaceae bacterium | reverse complement strand
AGCGCACGCGCCGCGCCGATACCGGCGTCGCGATCGTGCGGTTCGAGAAGCTCTATCCGTGGTGGCCAGAGCTCGTCGCTGCGCAGACGCTCGACAAGTATCCCAAGATGAACGAGCTGTTCTGGGTGCAGGACGAGCCGCACAACATGGGCGCCGCGACGTTCGTCACGCCACGCCTCGAGCAGCTGATCAAGGGCACGTCGATCCGGTACGACGAGATCAGCCATGGCGCGCATGCTACCCGAGATCGGGCCGCATGGCGCTGGGCCTAATGGCGATCGAACGCCTGCCTGAGGATCTGCGTCTGCTCCAGGACGTGCGCCTTGTGCGACCCCGTCGCCGGGCTCGCGCTCTCGGCGCGGGTGATGGCGTCGTACCGGATCGACTTGCCCTTGATCAGCTGCTCGAGGCGCGGCGTCACGAAGGTCGCAGCGCCCATGTTGTGCGGCTCGTCTTGCACCCAGAACAGGTCGGCGAGCTTGGGGTACCGCTCGGTGATCGCCGCCCCGACCAGCTCCGGCCACCACGGATAGAGCTTCTCGATGCGGACGATGGCGACGCTCGTGTCGCTGCGCCGCGCGCGCTCCTCGACAAGCTCGTAGTAGATCTTGCCCGTGCACGCGAGCACGCGCGTGACCTTCGCCGGATCGGCGTCCGCGTCGGCGAGCACGCGATGGAACTTACCGGTCGCGAGCTCGTCGAGGTGGGACGTCGCGGCCGGCAGACGGAGCAGGCTCTTCGGCGTCATGATCACGAGCGGCTTGCGCATGCTGCGCAGCTGCTGCTCGCGGAGCAGGTGGAACATCTGCGCCGGCGTCGTGGGCTGCGCGACCTGGATGTTGTGCTCGGCGCAGCTCTCGAGGTAGCGCTCGAGCCGCGCGCTCGAGTGCTCCGGCCCCTGCCCCTCGTAGCCGTGCGGCAGGAGCAGCACGATGCCCGACAGGCGCTTCCACTTGTCCTCCGACGACGTGATGAACTGGTCGATGATGACCTGTGCGCCGTTCGCGAAGTCGCCGAACTGCGCTTCCCACATCACCAGCGCGTCGGGATAGTCGAGCGAGTAGCCGAACTCGAACCCGAGCACGCCGGCCTCCGAGAGGCAGCTGTCGTAGATCCGGCACTGGCCCTGATCGGGGTGCAACCCGCCGAGCACCATGTGCTCGCGACCGGTCTTGATGTCGGTGACGATCGCGTGGCGGTGGCTGAACGTGCCGCGCGAGCAGTCCTGGCCCGACAGGCGCACGTTGATGCCCTGGTAGAGCAACGAGCCGTACGCGAGCAGCTCGGCCATGCCCCAGTCGAGCAGGCGCTCGCCGCGGCCCATCTCGGCGCGCTGCGCGAGCAGGCGCTCGATCTTCGGGTGCGGCGTGAACCCGGGCGGCAGCTCGGTCATCGACTGCGCGATGTGCTCGAGCAGCGTGCGCGGCACCTTGGTCTCGGCGGCGACCGGGCCCTCCGTCTGCCCGCCGCGGAAGCCGCGCCACATCGCCGTCATCGACGGTGCATCGGGCCGCTGCTTGCTCGCCTTCGCGGCCTCGAGCTCGGTCTGGAGCTCGGCGACGCGGCGCTGGGTGATGGCGGTGACCTCCTCGGGCGTGACGACGCCCTGCTCGACGAGCAGGTGGCTGTACACCTCGACCGGCGAGGCCTTCTGCTTGATCCGCTCGTACATCAGCGGCTGCGTGAAGCTCGGCTCGTCGTTCTCGTTGTGGCCGTACTTGCGGAAGCAGTACATGTCGATCACGACGTCCGACGCGTACTGCGCGCGGTAGTCGCATGCCATCTCGATCACGCGCGCGAGTCCGTCGAGGTCCTCGCCGTTGACGTGCCAGATCGGGCACTCGAGCATCTTCGCGACGTCGGTGCAGTACGGCGTCGAGCGCTGCTCGGCGGGCGACGCGGTGAAACCGACCTGGTTGTTGACGATGACGTGGATCGTGCCACCCGTGCGGTAGCCGGCGAGGCTCGACAGCTGCAGCGTCTCGGCGACCAGGCCCTGGCCCGCGAACGCCGCGTCACCGTGAACGAGCACGCCCATGACATGGCGATGCTCGACGTCGCCGTGGCGCGTCTGCTTCGCGCGTACGCGTCCGACGACGACGGGGTCGACGGCCTCGAGGTGACTCGGGTTGAACGCGAGCGAGACGTGCATCGCATTGCCGTTGGGATCGGTGCGGTCCGTCGAGAACCCGAGGTGGTACTTCACGTCGCCGCCGCCCATCGCCTTCTCGGGCTCGACGTCCTCGAAGTGGCCGAACAGGTCGCGGCCGGGGCGGCGCAGGATCTGCTCGATCGTCGTGAGGCGCCCGCGGTGCGCCATGCCGAGCACCGCCTCGATCGCACCGAGCCGCGCACCGTGGGTGAGGATCAGGTCGAGCGCCGGGATCAGGCTCTCCGAACCCTCGAGGCTGAACCGCTTCGTGCCCGGATACTTCGTGTGGCAGAACCGCTCGAACTGCTCGGCGTTGATCAGGTGCGTCAGGATCCCCTTGCGCACCTCGACAGGGAGCGGCGCGAGCAGCCGGGTCTCCATGCGCTCGGCGAGCCACGCGCGACGCGCCGGCGACGAGATGTGCATGAACTCGATGCCGACGGAGCCGCTGTACACGCGCCGCAGCTGCGCGACGATCTCGCGGAGCGTGGCGCGCGTCATGCCGTGGATGCCGGTCGGCTCGATCACGCGATCGAGGTCGGCGTCCGTGAAGCCCCACGTCGGGGCATCGAGCTCGCCGATGTACGCGGTCTCGATGAGCCCGAGCGGATCGAGCGACGCGGCGAAGTGCCCGCGGCTGCGGAACTCGTTGACCAGCGGCCACACCGACGGAGCGGCCTGCAACGCGACGGGCACCCCCGCCATCGCGGGCCTGGTGTAGGTCGCGTGGACGGCGTGACCGTTGCCGTTCGCATGACCGTTCGCGTGCCCGTTGCCGGTGGCCGGCCTAGCCGTCGAGCCAGGTGCGGCGCCCTGCCCATCGAGCAGGGCCTGCCAGCTGGGGTCGATGTCAGAAGGAGTCGATCGATACTTCTCGTAGAGCTCGTCGAGGAAGCCCAGAGACGTGGCTAGCTCGAGGACATCGCGGGTCATGATGCGCGGAGAGTACCGCGCTACGGCGCAGGTGTCTTGGCGCGGAGGGCCTCGACCTGATCGGCCGGGAGCAGTCGGTTGTCCTCGACGCGGACCTCGAGGACGGAGGTCAGCTTGCCCGCCTCGACCAGCGCGAGCTTGGGGTTGTTCGCGATGACGAGGTCCTTGCCGATTCGGGTCACCGCCGACACGTAGAGCAGCTCGAGGCTGCCGTTGCCCGCGACCACGAGCGAGCTCGCGACGCTCTCGAGGCGCGGCATCGAGATCGTCGACAGCGCGGCGTTGGACTCGACGTCGATCCGCCCTGCCCGTTCGAGCCGCGGCAGCAGCAAGGTGCGCAGCGAGTTGTTGCCCTCGACCTGGATGGCACCGCCGACCTCGCGCAGCTCGGCGAGCGACAGCTCGTCGAGCCCTACGGTGGGACCGATCACGAGGTCGCCCGTGAGCGTCTCGAGCGCGCGCAGGGGATGGAGCTGGAGCGGAGCGCCGGTGCGGATCGTGATGCCGCTGAGCGCCTCGCATCCCGAGAGCCGGTCGACCTCGTCCTGCGAGGTGAGGGCGACCGTCCGGTCCGTCGGGCAGCTGCTCGGCGCGGCGCCACCGGCCCCGGCGCGTGGCCCCGGGCAACCGGCGAGCACGACGAGCAGCGCGGTGTTAGTGCGTGGTCGGCGCATCGACGTCTTCACCGCGGCACGCGCGGACGTAGCGGCGCACGGTCTCGGACAGCCCGAGGTACAGCGCGTCGGCGAGCAAGGCATGACCGATCGAGGCCTCGAGGATCTCCGGAACCTCGCGCGCGAGCACGGGTGTGTTGAGGAGGTTCAGGTCGTGGCCCGCATTGACCGCGAGGCCGGCGGCGACCGCGGCCTGCGCCGTCGCCTTCACGCGAGCGAGCTCGGCCGCGAACGCGGGCGTGCCGTACGCCGCGGCATACGGCTCGGTGTACAGCTCGACGCGCTCGACGCCCGTCCTCGCGGCCGCGGCCATGGCCTCGGGGATGCAGTCCATGAACATCGCGGTGCGGATGCCGTGCGTGCGCAGGCGCGCGATGATCGGCGCGATCAGATCGTGCTGGCGCGGGACGTCCCAGCCGTGGTCGCTCGTGATCTCGCCGGGGCGCACCGGCACCAGCGTGAACTGCGTGACCCGCTGCTCGATCGCGAGCGCGAGCAGCTCCTCGCGGTCGTCGCCCTCGAGGTTGAACTCGGCGCCGCGCCGCGCGCACAGGGCACGCAGCGTCCGGACGTCGTCGGCGCGCGTGTGCCGGTTGTCGGCGCGCCAGTGCAGCGTGAGGCCATACGCCCCGGCGTCGAGGCACGCGGTCCCCGCGACCTCGGGTGACGGGTTGGTGCCACCGCGCGAGTTGCGCAGCAGCGCCACCTTGTTGAGGTTCACCGAGAGGCTGATCGCCACGCGCGCTACATACCACGCCGCTCAGGTGCGGACCGAGGTCACCGCGTCGGGGGACGCAAGGACCGGCACCGGCGCGCCAGCCGTCTCGACGACACCGAGGCGTGCTGCGAGCGCGCGCGGTGCGCGAGGATCGTCGGAGCCCCACACCCCGAGTGCCTTCGCGATCTCGGAGGGCTTGGCCGAGCCCTCGGACGTGGCACGCACCCGGACACGGATGACCGGGCCGGTGGGCCAGTCGAGCGCGGCGGCGAGCTTGGCGGCCGCCTCGCCGTCGATCACCGAGGCGTCGAGGATGAGCGCGCGCACATCGATCTGCTTGTCGCCGCGGGGGACCTTGGCCTCGGGCTTGGCGAGCAGCGCGGACGCGAGGCGCGCGAGGCGTGCCGCGTCGTAAGCGATGCCGTCGGGCGCGGGCTTGATCACGACATCGACGGCGTCGATCAGCTTGCCGAGGCCGAGGTCGGGCTGCGGGCCCGGTAGTCCGGGCTGGCGCCTGGCGAACAGCGGGTGGCCGGTGAGCCGGACGATCGTGCACGCCTGCAGCTCGACACCGGGCGGCAGGACGCTGGCGAGCCGGTCGCGCACCTCGTCGGCGGACAGCTCGAACCGCGTCGCGCCGTCGGGGACCTCCCACGACGGCACGCCGGGCACGACATGCTCGAGGTCGATGTCCATCAGCTCGCCGAGCGACGGCACGCCGAGCCCGAGCGCCGGACCGAAGCTAACGCGCGGCTTGGGCGAGAACCCACGCGTCATCGCGAGCGGCAGGTCGGCGCGGCGGAAGCTGCGCGCGAGCAGCCGCAACAGATCGAGGTGGCCGAGGAACGCGGCGCGCCCGACCTTGGCGAACCGGATCCGGTAGGTGGAGTACGGCAAGCCCGCGCCGACGTGCCCTGCGAGCCGCACGCGCTCGGCGCGCTCGGTCTCGCGATCCTTGGTGCGCCCGACCTCCGCCGGTGACCCACCCCCGCGCTCGCTCACGTCGACGAGCTCGGCATCGGTGACGACCGGCAGCGCACGCTCCGGCCGCGCCGCGGCGCCGAGGGCGCGCAGGGCGACGAGACGGTCCTCGCGCATCTTCGACAGGTCACACGCGACGCCGCAGTCGTAGCAGACGAGCTTGCGACGATCGGGCTCCGCGTCGGTGAGGTTGGTGTGATGGACGAGCATCCCGGCGACCTTGCCGCACGGCGGGCTCGACCTGCCCTTCAGCGCCTTGCGGTACTCCGACAGCAAGAAGCCGTCCTCGAGGCCGACGTCGATGTGGTCCCACGGCAAGCGCGCGCTCACGGGGCGCGTCCCCATGTACGCCGCCACGTCGACGCCATGCGCGGCGAACGCGTCGGTCCACCGCTCGAGCTCGAACACTTCGTCCCAGCCGTCGAACCGCGCGCCCGCGCGCCACACCGTCTCGATCACGTCCGCGAGGCGGCGATCGCCACGCGCGAGCATGCCCTCGATGAACGAGATGCCGCTGTGGTGGTGCTTGAGGCGCAGCGAGCGATCGCGCCGCGCGGTGTCGCGCAGGATGAGCTGCTTGCGCCGGATCTCGTCCTCCGGATCCTGCGCGGCCCACTGCAGCGGCGTGTGCGGCTTGGGCACGTGCGAGCTGACGCTCACCGTGACCTCGGCGCGATGCCCGACGAGCTCGCGCCCGAGCTTCAGCATGCGCAGCCCGGTCTCGACGATGCCGCGCACGTCGTCGTCCTCTTCGGTGGGCAGGCCGATCATGAAGTAGAGCTTGAGGCGGTGCCAGCCGCGCGCGAACACCCGCCGCGAGCTCTCCTCGATGTGCGCCTCGGTGACGTTCTTGTTGACGACGTCGCGCATCTTCTGCGTGCCCGCCTCGGGCGCGAACGTCAGCCCGCTGATCCGCGTGAGCGCGAGCTCGTCGAGGAGGTCCTCGTTGAGGCCGTACGCGCGCAGCGACGCGACCGACATCGAGACGCCGCGCTTGCGCAGCTCACCTGCCAGCTGCTTGACCAGCGGCGTGATGCTCGAGAAGTCGGCCGTCGACAGGCAGGTCAGCCCGGTCTCCTCGTAGCCGGCGCGCTCGACGCCGTCGATCAGCGATTTCGCGATCGACGCGGGCGATCGCTCGCGCACCGGCCGGTAGATCATGCCGGCCTGGCAGAACCGACACCCCTCGGTGCAGCCACGCGCGATCTCGACGGAGGCGCGCTCGAACACCGCCTCGGCGTACGGCACCGGCGTGTCGCTCGGAAACGGATAGGCGTCGAGGTTCTCGAGCATCGCGCGGCTGATGCGCGCGGGCACGCGCGGGTCGAGCGGCGCGCCGACGACGGTCATGCCGGTCGCGGCGTCGGTCTCGGTCGCATACAGCGACGGCACGTACAGCGGGAACCGGCTCGCGAGCTCGGCGAGAGCATCGGGCCGGGTGCGCGTGCCGGCCGTGATCTCCTTGCGCAGCTGTGACCACGCGAGCACGAGCGAGGGCAGCAGCTCCTCGGCCTCGCCGATGAACGCGGCGTCGATGAACGGCGCGATCGGCTCCGGGTGCGAGGCCGTCGGACCGCCGACGAGGACCAGCGTCGCGTCGGGCGCGCGATCGGCCGCGCGCAGCGGGATCCCACCGAGGTCGAGCAGCGTGAGCACGTTGGTGAACGTCAGCTCGTACTGCAGCGAGAAGCCGAGGACGTCGAACGCCGCGAGCGGGCGCTGCGTCTCGAGCGACACGAGTGGCAGGCCGCGGGCGCGCAGCTCCTCCTCCATGTCCGTCCACGGCGCGAACGCACGCTCGCACGCGATGCGCGGATCGCGGTTGAGCAACGAGTAGATGATCTTCGTCCCGAGGTGGGACATGCCGATGTCGTAGACGTCGGGGAACGCGAGGCACACGCGCGCTTCGACCTCGGGGCCTTCCTTGACCACCGCCTGATACTCGCCTCCGAGGTAGCGCATCGGCTTGGCGACGCGATCGATGAAGTCGGCGTACAGATGGCGCATGGCGGTCTGGACGTATAGCAAACCCGTAGCGCGACGGGCCTACTATTGTATGGTCCCCGCATGCTGAGGCTCGCCGCCGTCGTCGCAGCGCTCATCACCGTCGCCGCGTGCTCCAAGAAGGCCCCCGCCCCGCCGGTCGTGAAGGGCCCCACGGCGGCCTCCGAGGACCCTGCTCGCCTACCCGCCGCCGGCATCGCTCCGGCGCCCACCGTCGTCACCCAGGAGCTCGCCATGTGGAACGCACCGATCAAGACGCTACAAGGCTCGGACACCTCGCTCGCCGCCTACAAGGGCAAGGCGCTGCTGCTCGTCAACGTCGCCAGCAAGTGCGGCCTGACCCCGCAGTACACCGCACTCGAGGCCCTGCAGAAGAAATACGCCGCCCAGGGGTTCACCGTCATCGGCTTCCCGTGCAACCAGTTCGCCGGGCAGGAGCCGGGCACCGCGCAGGAGATCGAGACGTTCTGCTCGACCACCTACGGCGTGACGTTCCCGCTGACCGAGAAGGTCGAGGTCAACGGCGCCGGCCGCCACGAGATCTACAAGTCGCTCACGTCGATCCCCGACGCGGGCGGCCACACCGGAGACATCCGGTGGAACTTCGAGAAGTTCGTGGTCAGCGCCGACGGCACCAAGATCACGCGCTTCGATCCGCAGGTCACGCCGGACGATCCGAAGGTGATCGCGGCGATCGAGAACGGCCTACCGAAGTAACCGCTACCGCGTCGGAACGACCTGCACGTCGGCGAGCACGCCGTAGTGGTCGCTCGCGCAGATGGCGTTGGTCCCCTGCCCCTCGCGCTCGGTGAGCACCACGCGCGAGGCGTTCACCGTGCCGCGGCCATCCTTCTTGCGGCTGGTCACGAACACGTAGTCGATGCGGCGATCGATATCGAGCGAGCGCAGCGGCCGGGTGAGCTCGTTCTCGCTCGACCACGTGAAGCCATCGTCACGTGGATGATGCCGCAGCCACGCGTCCTGCCAGTGCGTGCGCTTGCCGGCCAGCGTCGTCAGCCCGCGCAGGAAC
>DATLHR010000350.1:0-28449 GCA_035539815.1 Kofleriaceae bacterium | reverse complement strand
TCGCGCAGCTGCGCACCGTCCCGGCCGGCTCCGCGATCGGCTACGGCCACGCGTGGACCGCCCAGCGCACGACGCGCGTCGCGGTGCTCCCCGTCGGTTACGCGGACGGCCTGCCTCGGCGCGCCACCGGCCATGCCCAGGCCGCGCTGCGCGGTCAGCGCGTGCCGCTCGTCGGACGCATCAGCATGGACATCGCGATCGCCGACGTCACCGACGTGCCCGACACGGAGGTCGGCGATCCCGTCGTCCTGCTCGGCCGCGCCGCCGGTGGCGCCTCGATCTCCGCCGCCGAGTACGGCGAGTGGGCCGGCATCTCCGAGTACGAGGTCACGTGCGGCATGAGCAAGCGCGTGCCCCGCACCTACGTCGGGGAGAGCTCGTGAGCGCACCCCGTCCGCCCGACGGACAGCCTGGTCCGAGCCTCGGACAGGAGAGTCCGGCGTCCGGACAGACACTCCCCGACGCGGTGCCTCCACCCTCGGAACCCGGGCAGGACGGCGCCGGGGCACCCCACGGACCTCCGCCGGCAGACGGGGGGCCGCCGGACGCGGAGCGCGTGACCGCCGAGGGCGTGGGCAGGGCCGTGCTCGTGGGCGTGCGCGATGCGGGCGCGCCGGTCGCGCGCTTCCTCGATGTCGTCGGGGAGCACCTGATCCTGATGGGACGCGCGCTGGCCTGGCTGCCGCGCCGCCCGTTCCGCTGGAAGAACTATCTCGAGGCGGCGGAGTACATCGGGTTCGGCAGCCTGCCGATCGTGCTGATCGTCGGCGCGTTCACCGGCATGGTGCTGTCGCTGCAGTCGGTGTTCGCGTTCCGCCAGCTCGGCTTCGAGTCCTACTCGGGCGCGATGACCGGCAAGGCGCTGTCGCTCGAGCTCGCGCCCGTGCTGACGTCGCTGATGCTCGCGGGCCGCGCGGGCGCCGGCATCGCGACCGAGCTCGGCACGATGCGCATCTCCGAGCAGATCGACGCGCTCGAGTCGATGGCCGTCAACCCGGTGCAGTACCTGGTGCTGCCGCGGCTGATGGCTGCGATGGTGGTGACGCCGATCCTCACGCTGCTGTTCTTCGTCATCGGCATGGGCGGCGCCTACTTCGTCGCCGTGATCATCGAGGGCGTGCAGCAAGGGCCGTGGATCGCGAAGCTGCGCGAGCTCGTGCACCCGATCGACGTGGTGCAGGGCCTGATCAAGAGCGTGGTGTTCGGCTACCTGGTCGCGCTGATCGGCTGCTTCCAGGGCTACTACGCCTCGGGCGGTGGCCGCGGGGTCGGCATCGGCACCACGCGGGCGGTGGTGCTCGGCTCGGTCGCGACGCTGGTGCTCGACTACTTCCTCACCGACATCCTGTTCTCGATCTTCGGCACGGGGGTGCAGTGAGCGATCACCAGCTCGCGAGCGAGATCATCGGACTGTCGGCGCCCGACCAGCCGGATCCACGGTGGCAGGTCCGTGTGCGCGCGCTGTCGAAGTCGTTCGGGCCCAACCTCGTGCTCGACAACCTCGACCTCGACATCGAGCGCGGCAAGGTCAACGTCATCCTCGGCGCGTCGGGCGCCGGCAAGAGCGTGCTCATCAAGCACTTCATGTGCCTACTTCGTCCTGACAAAGGTCACATCTGGGTCGACGGAACCGACGTGCTGTCGCTCAACGCACAGGCGCTGGCCAAGTTCCGCCGTAAGTTTGGACTCGTGTTCCAGTTCGCCGCCCTGTTCGACTCGCTCACCGTCGAGGAGAACTGCGCCTTCCCACTTCGCGAGCACACGAAGAAGGGCAACGCGGAGATCCGCGACATCGTCGCCGAGAAGCTCGAGGCGCTGGGCCTCAAGGGCACGCAGAAGAAGTATCCAGGCGAGCTGTCGGGCGGCATGCGCAAGCGTGTGGGCCTCGCGCGCGCGCTCGTCCTCGAGCCCGAGATCCTGATGTACGACGAGCCGACGACCGGGCTCGATCCCCTCGCCACGCGGAACGTCGACGAGATGATCCTCGAGACGTGCGAGCGGTATAAGGTCACCTCGGTGGTGATCTCGCATGACATGGCGTCGGTGTTCCGGATCGCCGACCGCATCGCCATGCTCCACAACAAGCGCATCCTGGCGGCGGGGCCCGCCCAGGTGATCGCGGCGAGCACCGACCCGTTCGTCTACGAGTTCCTGCGCGCGTCGGGCGTTTCGCAGATCGGCAAGCTGGCCGGAGGCGTCGCGTGAAGGCGGTCTCGTCGGGCGTCCGCGTCGCGATTCTGTTCTTGCTGCTCGCCGTGGGCGGCTACCTGGTGTGGAAGAACCTCGGCCAGGACCCCGCCGGCAAGGACAGCTACACGCTGTTCGCGAAGTTCCGGGATGCCTCGGGCCTGCCCGTCGGCAGCCGCGTCGTCGTCGCCGGCATCCCGCAGGGCGAGGTCACCAAGCTCGAGGTCGAGGGCCGCTACGCGATCGTGCGGTTCAAGATCTCGCGCAAGGTCCAGGTGTGGTCGAGCGCGGTCGTGATCAAGAAGGCGACCTCGCTGCTCGGCGACAACTACCTCGAGATCGATCCGGGTGACGAGACGCGGCAGGGCCCCGACGGCCGGACGCAGACGTTCTTCCTGCTCGGACCGAAGTGCGCGACGTACACGGCCGATCGGCCGAAGTCGGATCCGTGCCGCCAGGTCCCGAACGTGATCGAGGCGACCACGCCCGACATGCTGATGCATCGCATCGAGCAGACGCTGCCCAACGTCGACCGCGTGCTCGAGAGCGTGCGCGACCTCTCCGAGGACGTGCGTCGCATCGTCAACGGTCCGCTGCAGTCGGTCGCGAACCGCGTCGATGGACTGGTCCAGCGCGAGGCGGGCACGGTCGCGAGCATCATCGAGCGCGCGGATCGCTCGATGGCGAAGATCGAGCAGATCGCCGACGACCTGCGCGCGATCACGAAGGACGCCGATCCGCGCGTGCAGCGGATCCTCGCCAACCTCGACGAAGCCTCGGGCGAGGCCAAGGCCCTGGTCGCGACGGCCAAGGAAGAGCTCGCGCAGACCGGCGGCGCGCTACGCGACAAACTCGACAAGCTCGACGGCGTCATCGGCAACACCGAGTCGATCACGAAGAAGATCAACGAGGACCAGGGCACGCTCGGCCGGCTGGTGAACGACCCGGCGATCGCGGACAACGTCGAGGCGATCACCGAGGACGCGAAGGGCTTCCTCGGGACGCTGTTCGGGCTCAAGACCTACGTCGGGCTGCGCAGCGAGTTCAACGTGTTCGCCGGCCTCGCGCGCCACTACGTGACGGTCGAGCTCCACACGCGGCCGGACAAGTACTACCTGATCGAGCTCGAGAAGGGCCCGCGCGGCAACTACCCGGAAGTCAGCCTGACGTTCGACCCGACGGTCGACCCGAACAACTGGGTCCGCAAGGCCGTCATCGAGGACGAGGTCCGGTTCACATTCCAGTTCGCGAAGCGGTTCGGCTGGCTGACGCTGCGCTACGGCATCAAGGAGTCGACCGGCGGCATCGGCGCCGACGTCGAGACGAACTGGTGGGGGCGCAACCTGCGGCTCAGCGCCGACATCTTCGACGCGACCTTCGACAAGTATCCGCGCGTGAAGCTCGCGGCCGCGTACGAGGTGTTCCGGCATATCTACGTGCTCGGCGGCATCGACGAGGTGCTCAACGCGCCCGACACACTGAACGTCGTCACGGGCACCTCCGACGTGCCGGTCCAGTTCGAGAAGTTTCGCTTCGGCCGCGACGCGTTCTTCGGCGCCATGCTGCGCTTCAACGACGAGGACCTCGCGGCGCTGCTCACCGTCGGCGGCGCGGCGATCGCCGGCGTCGCTGACTGATTACTTGTCGTTGGTGATCCGGACGCGCGCGATCAGCTCGCGCAGGTCCGGGTCGTCGATCGCGGCGACCTCGCGCACGATCTGCTCGCGCGTCTCTCCTGTCGCGGGGCGCGCCGGGCTGCGCGTGGCGGCGGCGGCTGTGCGAGCGCGCGCGGCCGGTGCCTGCGTGAGCGGACGACGGCTGCGCCCCGCGAGCTTGAACCGCACCTCGTCGAACAGGCGCGGCTCGCCGAGCCGCGTGAGCAGGCCGTTGACCAGCTGGGGCCGCAACAGGTTGAGCTCGTGTAGCCACGCGCTGGTCGCTACCTCGATCCACAGCACGCGATCGGTGATGCCCTCGGGGCGCGTGCGCTGCGCGATCTTGGGCCCCACCAGCTCGGCCCATTCCGTGAGCAGGCGGTTGGCGCGGATCTCGTCGCTGAGCCCGTGGATCTTCAGGGCTGTCGCGATCGCCGAGGCGGCGTGCTGCAGCTCGCTCGCTCGCGCCGCGCGCGGGCTCGTGGCGGCTCCCCGGCGCTTCTTCACGAGGCGCGCAGACGGCGGATCAGCTCGCGGAGGCGGCGATCGCCATCGCCGTCGCGGCTGACGAAGCGCAGGCCCGAGCTGCCGGACGGCACGTGATACGAGACGCGGCCCGCGATGGCGATCGCGGCGGCGGCACCGGGCGGCACGACCTCGAGCGTCAGCTCGGTGTCGATCGGCAGGGGATCCTGCGTGGTCAGCAGCGCGCCGCCGACGCCGATCTCCGAGATCGCGGAGTCGATGTAGCTGGCGCTGTTGTTCAGGCGGTAGCGCACGTTGACCGAGACCGGCAGCCGGTGGTGGCGACGGCGCGGCACGTCGGTGCGCTTGCCAGCGAACACCTCGTGCAAGAACGTCAGCTTGATCTGCTCGTCCGGGACGAGGTCGATCGTGGCACCCGCACGCACCCGCATGCGGGGCAGGGCGGGACGCCAGGCGGCGACGGTGCCGCGCACGAGGACCTTGTTCGGCAGCAGCGCCGACGCGACCTCGATGATCACGGACTGGCCGGTCTCGAGCTCGTCGGTGGTGGGCACGAACACCGGCTCGGTCACCGTTTCGCCCGGGGCGAGCTCGCGCCATTCATCGGCGGAGCGGATGCGGAGCTTCAGGATCACCATTCGACGACGACCTCACGGTAACACAGCCCGAGGATTTCGCCGCGGGACGATCCACATGTCGTGCGAGGTCAGCCTAATGCTTTCCCAGGCGTAGCGACCAGACCTTCAGCAGGGCCTCCGCGAAGATCTTGCGCGACATCTTCGACTGCCCGACCGCGCGGTCGACGAACACGATCGGCGTCTCGACGACGCGCAGCCCGCGCTGCAGCGCGCGGTACTTCATCTCGATCTGGAAGCTGTACCCGTTCGACGTGATCGTCGACAGGTCGATCGCCTCGAGCGCCGTGCGGCGCCACAGCATGAACCCGGCCGTGAGATCGCGCACGTCCACCCCCAGGATGGTGCGCGCGTACAGGCTGCCGCCGCGCGAGATGAGCTTGCGGCCGACCCCCCAATTCTGCGTGCCGCCGCCGGGCACGTAGCGCGAGCCGATGACGAGATCGGCGCCGTCGTCGGCGAGCGCGACCATCTGTGGCAGGTACTTCGGATCGTGGCTGCCGTCCGCGTCCATCTCGAGGAGGTAGTCGTAGCCGCGCTCCAGGCCCCAGCCGAACCCCTGGACGTAGGCGGTGCCGAGACCGAGCTTGCCGGCACGGTGCATCACGTGGATGCGGGGCTCGCCGGCGGCGAGCTCGTCGAGCACCTGCCCGGTGCCGTCGGGCGAGTTGTCGTCGACGAACAGCAGCTGCACCGCGGGGAGCGCGGCGAGAAACGCGGCGGCGACGCCGCGCACGTTATCGCGCTCGTTGTAGGTGGGCACGACGATCAACGTCCTGGCCATGGCCGCGGACCATAGCGATCCGGCCGGTTGGCCGCAACGCGCTATGCTCGCCTCGTGTCTGCTGGCCGGACGTGCGCACGACCATGAGCCCCCGGCGAGCATGGATCTACGTGCTGTCCGTCGTCGCGCTGCTCGGCCCGGCGGCGGGCATCGCGTACCTCGGGGCGGTCTCGTACCGCGACGAGCGTGGCGCGATCGCGGTGCAGGACGAGCGCCAGCGCCAGGCAGCGGTCGCGGTCGCGCAGCGCATCGAGGGTGCGATCGAGCACGCGCTCGCGCAGGCCGAGCAGGCGACCACCGGTAACGGCGGCGACCCCGACGCGCCGCTCGCGCGCCACTGGTTCTCGATCGGCGCGGATCGCAAGCTGCGCGTGCCGCGGCCGGCGCCGCCGCCGACGGAGCTCGGCAACACGATCGAGCGCAGCGCCCCGTGCTCGGCCGGCCGCCGGCTCGATGGCTGCGTGCGCGAGCTGACGTCGCGATCGGCGCGCATCGCGCGACTCCGCTCGGCCCAGCGGGCCGAGGCCTGCACGGGCGATGCATGTGCCGCCTCTCTCGCCGAGGCGCGTCGCGTCTACAGCGCCCTCGCGGCGTACGACGACACGGGCCCCGAGGCGCAGCTCGGCCTCGCCCGCGTGCTCTTGCGAATGAAGGACCCGCGCGCCGCCGAGGCGCTCGATGACCTCGAGCGGCGGTTCGCCGAGCGCACGTTCGAAGGCGTGCCGGTGCGGCTCGTCGTGGCGCTGCTGCGCGCGACCACGCCGGAAGCGAAGCTCGCCGTCGCCGACGACGTGCTCACCGATCGCTATCCGCTGGATCAGATCATCAAGCTCGGCGCGCTCGCGCGGATCCGCGCGCTGCTCGACGGCGAGCTGCCGCCACCGCTGGCGGCGCGGCGCACCGCGCTCGTCGATGCGATCGCGGGGCTCGAGCGCGAGGCGCGCGCAGCGGCGGGTCTCGGTGACGATGTCGAAGAGATGGCGCGCACCGCAACGCCGGCGTGGCGCGGCATCGCGGCCTCGAGCAACAAGGACCGCACGTTGATCTACCGGCGCACGGCGCAGGGTGGTGTGGTCGGGATCTCCGTCGACGCGCCGATGCTCGAGGCCGCGGCGGGCAGCGATCCGCAGGATCAAGTCGCGGTCCACGCCGCGGTGCTCGTCCTCCCCGCGGGCGGCTCGCCGGGGCCCGCGTTGCGCACGATCGCGACGGCGCCGATCGGCGAGACGCTGCCGCACCTCGCCCTCTCGATCGTCAACCCCGTCGTCGATCCGGACCCGCGCGACGAGGTGGTGCGGGTGCGCTCGCGGCGCCACGTGATGTACACGTCGGCGCTCGCGGTCGCGCTCGGCCTCGGCCTGCTGCTGATCATCCGCGGCGCCGCCCGCGCGCGCGAGCTCGCGCAGCTCAAGAGCGACTTCGTGTCGACGGTCTCGCACGAGCTCAAGACGCCGCTGACGTCGATTCGCATGTTCGCCGAGATGCTCGAGCAAGGTGTGGCGCAGGGCGATCCGGCGAAGATGGCGCGTTACCACGGCGTGATCGTCCAGGAGAGCCAGCGCCTGGGCCTGCTGATCGCGAACCTCCTCGACTACGCGCAGATCGAGAAGGGCACGCGCCGCTACACGCCGAGCCGCCACGAGATCGGTCAGCTCGCGCAGGTCGCGGTCACCACGTTCGATACGCTGCGCGATCCGGACAGCGCGAAGAGCTCGATCGAGGTCGAGGTCGCGCCCGAGGCCGCGCGCGTCGAGGTCGAGGTCGATCGCGACGTCGTCGTGCAGGCCGTGCTCAACCTGCTGGCCAACGCCGCCAAGTACGGCGGCACCGAGCGGCCGATCGAGGTCGACGTCGGTGCGAACGCCACGGCCGGCTGGATCTCCGTGCGCGATCACGGGCCCGGCATCGCGCCCGCCGAACAGGTGCGGATCTTTCGCGAGTTCTATCGCTCGCCGGAGGCGTATCGTTCGGGGGTGGAAGGCACCGGCCTCGGACTCGCGCTGGTCAAGCGACACATCGAAGCACTCGGCGGCACCGTCGAGGTGGCGTCGACGCTCGGCCAGGGGGCGCGCTTCACCATCCGGTTC
The DNA here is from genome assembly GCA_035539815.1 of Kofleriaceae bacterium. Taxonomy (GTDB): domain Bacteria; phylum Myxococcota_A; class Polyangia; order Haliangiales; family Haliangiaceae; genus JABFXX01. The sequence goes on along the minus strand of DATLHR010000350.1, from coordinate 20,615 downwards.
CCGCGCGGTGGGGGCGCTGCGGCATGACCCGGATCCTGGTCGTCGAGGATGATCCGTCGATCCGCCTGGGGCTCGAGGACACACTCACCGCGAAGGGCTACGAGGTCGAGGCGGTCAGCCGCGGCGGCGAGGGGGCGGAGCGCGCGGCGAGCGGCAGGTTCGATCTCGTCGTGCTCGACGTGATGCTCCCCGACATCGACGGCTTCGAGGTGTGCCGCCGCATCCGCGCGAGCGCGGCGCGCGGCGTCGCGGTGATCATGCTGTCGGCGCGCGGCGCGGAGCTCGATCGCGTGCGCGGCCTCGAGCTCGGGGCGGACGACTACGTCACCAAGCCGTTCTCGCTGATGGAGCTGCTCGCGCGCGTGGCCTCGGTGCTGCGCCGCGCGCGCGGCGATGTGAGCGAGCCGGTCGCGCTGGTGTTCGGCGGCATCGAGATCGATCTCGTCGGGCAGGTCGCGGTGCGGAAGGGCAAGCGCGTCGAGCTGCGGAGCCGCGCGTTCGCGATCCTCAAGGTGTTCGCACGGCGGCCGGGGGAGGTCGTGAGCCGCGACGTGCTGCTCGACGAGGCGTGGGGTTACGACGACTACCCGAACACGCGCACCGTCGACAATCACCTCGTGAAGCTGCGCCGCGCCCTCGAGGACGAGCCCGACAAGCCGCGCTACCTCGTCACCGTGCACGGCGCCGGCTACAAGCTCGACGTCCCCCGTGAGGCCGTGCGGCGGCAAGGGGATCGGGGGTGACGAGGTCGTGACAACGTTTTGCAAACCGATGACGGTGGCGGAACGGAGTGAGACGCAACTCGTCGCGCCTCCGGGTATCTCCGAGAGCGGCGAGGCGATCGCGCCGGCATCGAGAGCCGCACCCTCCGGCCACGCTCTCGATGCCGGCGCCGCACTCATCGCGCTGTTCGCACTCCTCCCCGCGCTCGCGGGCTGCGACGAGAGCGCGCGACGTCGCGTCGTGCCCGAAGCGGCGCCCGCCGTGAATCGCGCGGCCGCGGATCCGTCGCTCGGCGTGAGCGCGGCGCCGTACTTCCACGACGCGGTGGTCGCCCAGCTGATCGGCGACGAGCAGGGCGCGCGCACCGGCTACGAGACCATCCTCGCGTCCTCGATCGTCGCCCCCGAGCTGGCGGCGCGTGCGGCGCTCCACCTCGCGCAGCTCGAGGCGCAGGCGGGGCAGCACGGTCACGCGCGCGAGCTCGCGGTGCGTGCGGTCGCACTCGCCCCGAACGATCCGATGATCGCGGAGGTCAGCGTGCACATCGGCTCCGACGCCGACATCCGCGGCCCACGGCTGGGGACGCCGCTGCCCGGCGTGCCGGCCGCCGTGGCGAAGCAGTTCGCCGAGGCCGAGCGCGCGCTCGGCGCGGCTTACAAGCTGCGCCCGCGCCCGGTGATCGAGGCGCTGTCGTCGTCGATCCGCGCCAAGGAGCAGGGCACCGAGGTGGTCGTCGCGAAGTACCACGCGGTGGCGATGAACGGCGGGCTCGCGCTGATCGCGGCGCACTACCGGGCGGGCACGCTCTACCACGACCTCGCGCTCGGCCTGCTGTTCGAGCTGCCGTCGGAGCTCGACGCGAACGTCGCCTCCGGCCTGCGCCGCACGCTGCGCGCCCGGGCGCTGACCTACCTCCACAAGGCCGTCGACGAGTATCGGCTCGCGCTCACCGCGCCGAGCGCATCCGGCGCGGAGCCGTGGCTCGTGGCCGCCCAGCGCGACCTGCGCGGCGTGCAGGACATCCTGGAACGCAAATGATCGACGCGGTGATCCTCGTCGACGGCGAGCCCTCCAAGTCGATCTCCGTCCTCGATCGCGGGCTGCTCTCCGGCGATGGCTGCTTCGAGGTGCTGCGCACGTGGCGCGGCCGCGCCGTCGAGCTCGCGGCGCACCTGGCCCGGCTCTACGACACCGCCGCGTTCCTGAAGCTCCGCACCCGCGCCCGCGAGCACGTGATCCGCGACGTCGAGCATGCACTCGCCCGCACCGCGACCGGCGGCGAGCACCGGATCCGGATCCTGCTCACCCGGGGATCGGGGCCGCTCTCGCAGCCGGTCGCCTCGCTTGGCCCGGGGCGCGCGGTCGTGATCGTCGAGCCGCTACCCGCGCAGCCGAAGGAGCTGGCGCTCGCCGTCGTCGACTGGCCGCTGCCGGCGCGGATGGGCCGCGGGCACAAGCTGCTGGCCTATGCCGACCACGTGATCGCGCTCGAGCTGGCGCGGGCGGCCGGCGCCGACGAGGCGGTGCGGCTGGATGCCGACGGCGCGGTCGCCGAGGGCGCGACCTCCAACGTGTTCGCCGTCGACGAGGCGGGGGTGATCCTGACCCCGGCCGCCGACCGCGGCGTGTTGCCCGGGATCGTCCGCGGTCGAGTCCTCGCGTGGTGCGCCCGCGAGGGGCTGCCGGTGCGCGAACGCCCGATCGGGCTCGACGAGCTGCGCGCGGCGCGGGAGCTGTTCGTGACCAGCTCGCTGCGCGGTGTCGTGCCGGCCACCTGCCTCGACGACCGTCGCCTCGCGGCGGGCCCGGTCACCGCGCGGATCGCCGCCGGCTATGCGGCCGAGATGGCCGGCGCTTGATATATAGTCGCCACGCAGTATGGCCAAGGACGCCCGAGAGCTGAGGGATGAGGCGGCGGCGGCGACCGCGTCCGGCAAGCACAAGAAAGCGCTCGCCGCGTACCTCGAGCTGGAGCGCCTCGAGCCGCGCGATGCGCAGTGGGCCAAGCGTGCGGGCGAGACGTACCGCCGCCTCGGCAACAACAAGCACGCGATCGAGGCGTTCGAGCGATCCGTCGATCGCTACGCCCAGAACGGCTTCCTCGTGCAGGCGATCGCCGTCTGCAAGATCATCCTCCAGATCGATCCGCAGCACGCCGGCACGCTCGGCCGGCTCGCGCGCATGAACGAGCAGGTCGGGCAGGGGCCGACGCGCGCGCAGGGCTTCGCCGACAACAACCCCGCGCTGCAGCAGGACCCACGTGTCGCGGCGCTGCGCCGTGGGACCACCGGGCTTCACCCCACGCTCGCCGGTGGCACCGCGCAGGTGCCCACGCTGCCCCCCCTGCAGCCGATCCGCGAGCGCAACAAGCCGACCACGCCGCCCCAGGTGCCGCCGGCGATCGCGATGCCGCGCACGAAGAGCAAGCCGATCAACCTGCCGCCGGGGGCGCCGCTCGAGGCGGTGACGCTCGCCGAGCAGGTCGAGGCGGCGTACGAGACGTCGGCGCCCGGCGTCCACGTCATCCCGATCGACGACGAGTACATCGAGCTCGCCGACGAGGCCGCCGGGGACGAGCAAGGGGACGAGGGCCCGAGCTCGGTGCCCCAGATCGAGATCGAGCTCCCCGATCCCGTCGAGGTCGAGCCCGAGGTCCACGAGCTCGAGGAGCTGGAGCTCGCCGATCTCGAGGAGATTCCGCTCCCCGAGCCGCGCGTGATCAGCCAGGTCGCGCAGCGCGCGCTCGCGGCGACGCCGCTGTTCGCCGGGCTGCCGAAGGAGGCGCTCGAGGCGCTCGTCGAGCACCTCACGCTCGTCACGCTCGAAGAGGGCGCGACGCTGTTCCACGAGGGCGATGTCGGCGATGCGCTCTACGTCATCGTCGAAGGCGAGGTCTCGGTGCAGGCCGAAGGGCCGCCGCGCGTCGAGATGGCGCGGCTCGGTGCCGGCTCGTTCCTCGGCGAGGTCGCGCTGATGACCGACCAGCCGCGCTCGGCGACGGTCAGCGCGGTCACCGTCGCGGAGCTCCTCCGCATCGATCGCCACACGCTGTCGCGCGTGCTCGCCGATCACGGCGACGTGCTGCGCGCGGTGCTCCGCTTCGTGCGCGATCGTCTCGTCGATCGCTGGATGCGCACGAGCCCGCTGTTCCGCCCGTTCACCGAGGCGCAGCGCGGCGAGCTGGCGGCGCGCTTCAAGTTCGTCGAGATCGACGCGCACACGAAGCTCCTCGCCGCGGGCCAGCGCCCCGACGGCCTCTACATCGTGCTCGCCGGCAACTACTCCGTCGAGCGCGGCGGCGCGACCGTCGCCCACCTCGGCCCCGGCGACCTCATCGGCGAGACCGCGCTCCTGTCGGGCGCCGCGTTCAAGAGCGATGTCGTCGCGCTGGGCAAGAGCCTGGCCCTCTGCCTGCCCGCGCCCGAGTTCCGCGAGATGATCATGACCCACCCGCACGTCCTCGAGTACGTGGGCGAGCAGGCCGAGCACAGCCGCCGCCTCGAGATCCTCTAACGCTTGATCGGCGTCGCCGTGGGCGACGTGTTGTCGGGGGACGGCTGCTCGTTCGACGCGAACGGGTTCCAGCCGAACGAAGTCGCGACCAGCGCGCCCCCGAGCAGCAGGTAGAGGATCCCGATCGTGAGGTGGGCCCGCTTGCCCATCGCGTAGAGGCCCTTGCGCGGTTGGTCGGAGCTCTGAGCGCCGGCCTTCATCGCGAGCCGGAGCCGATAGACCCCGAAAATCATGACGAGACCGGCGATGCCGAGGGTCAACCAGACCGGGACGCGCATCCCGGATGAGTACCACCGGGCTCGGCGCGACGCATCTCTGCGTAACTACCGCACCTTGCTTCGCTCCGCTGCGCAATTTCTTGCTCGGCGCGAACCCCTGTTCGCATTTGACAGGTCGCCAACGGCTGGGCCAGAGTGCCCGCCTCCCACGACTCCCGGCGCCATGCACCCCCAGCCGAAGTACAGGAATTCCGCGGCGTTCTATGACGTCGATGGAACCCTCATCAAGATCAATATCGTCCACTCGTTCGCGTACTACGCGAGCCGGCACGCCTCGATCGCGACGAGCGTCAAGAACACGCTCAAGACCGCGGTCTCGATCCCGATGTTCTGGGCCGCCGACAAGCTGTCGCGGAAGTACTTCAACGAGATCTTCTATCGCTCGTACGAAGGCCAGAGCGAGGATCGCCTCGTCGTGCTCGCCGAGGAGCTGTTCGAGGATGTCGTCAAGCCGAACATCTATCCGCGCGCGCGCGACCTGATCGAGGAGAGCCGGCGCGCGGGCTGCCGCCAGGTGCTGCTGTCGGGCGCGCTCGACTTCACGATGAAGCCGCTCGCGCGTTACCTCGGCGTCGACGATCTGATCGCGAACAAGCTCGAGTTCGTCGACAACTACGCCACCGGCAAGCTGCAGAAGCCGTTCGTCGCGGGCGCGACCAAGGCAGAGATCATGCGCGCGTATGCCAAGCAGCACGGCATCGACCTCGCCGAGTCGTGGGCGTACTCCGACAGCTTCAGCGACTACGCGATGCTCGCCGTCGTCGGGCATCCCACCGCCTGCAACCCCGATCTCCGACTGCGCGCGATGGCGCGGTCGTACGACTGGCCGATCCTCGATCTCGACGAGGAGCCCGAGCGTTCCGTCGCGCGCCGCCCGCAAGGTCTGGCGCGCGATGCAGCGACGCCGCGGCGCCTTCGCACCGGAAAGGTAGAGCACTGATGCGCGCGATCCGCCCCAAGCTCAAGAGCCACGCTCGCGAGCACATCGTCACCATCGACACCGACTCCGCGCCGCGCGTGTTCTGGTACGGCGAGAACCTGATGGTGGAGGACCTCCCCGTCGGGACGCGCGTGATCTACCCGAAGCGCCCGATGACTCCGGTGGCGAACCCGGTCGCGGCCATTCGCTACGCGCTCAATCACCCCGAGGACAGCCCGCCGCTGCACGCGCTGCTGAAGCCCGGGATGAAGGTCTCGATCTGCGTCGACGACATCTCGATGCCGCTGCCGATCATGCGCACGCCGGACGTGCGGCAGCTGATCCTCGAGATCGTGTGCGAGATGCTCGCCGACCACGGCGTCGACGACGTGCACATCATCATCGCGCTCGGTCTACACCGCCGCATGCACGACTGGGAGATCAAGCGCATGGTCGGCCAGAAGGTGTGGAACGAGTACTGGCCGGATCGGCTGTACAACCACGACGGCTGCGACCCGGACGGCATGATCGTGCTCGGCAAGACGCACCACGGCGAGCTCGTCGAGATGAACCGCCGCGTCGCCGAGAGCGACCTGACGATCTACGTAAATCTGAATTTCGTGCCGATGAACGGCGGCAACAAGTCGATGGCCGTCGGCCTGTGCGGCTACGAGAGCCTCAAGGCGCACCACACGCCGAAGGGCGTCGTGCAGTCCAACTCGTACATGGACCCGCCGAACTCGTACCTGGCGCACTCGTTCAAGCGGCAGGGCGACCTGATCGAGAAGTCGCTCAAGGTGTTCCACATCGAGACGGTGCTCAACAACCGCGCGTTCGACGGCCCGCTCGAGTTCCTCAACAAGAACGAGGACGACTTCACCGAGACCGATCGCCTGAAGCTGCAGGCGATGAAGTGGACGCTCGACAAGCTGCCGTTCGCCGCGCGCCGCGAGGTCATGATGCGCACGCCGGCCGCGTACGAGCTGATCGCGTGCTACGCGGGCGCGTGCGATCCGACGCACGACCGCACGCTCGCCAAGCAGAACGAGCAGAACGTCGTCGAGGTCGACGGCCCCGCCGACATCCTCATCTACGGCATCCCGTACATCTCGCCGTACAATGTGAACAGCAAGGCGCTCAATCCGCTGCTCGTGCAGGTGATGGCGCTCGGCTACTTCTATCACATGTACCGGAAGCAGCCGATCCTGCGCGACGGCGGCGTCCTCATCATCACGCACCCGTGCTCGGACAAGTTCGATCCGGTGCACCACCCGAGCTACATCGAGTTCTTCAACCGCATCCTCACCGAGACGACGGACGCGTACACGATCGAGACGAAGTACCAGGACGAGCTCGCGTACAACCCGAGCTACGTCGAGATGTACCGCCGCGGCAACGCGTACCACGGCGCGCACCCGTGCTTCATGTGGTACTGGGGCCAGCGCGGCCGCGAGAAGGCGAGCCGCGTGATCGTCGTCGGCGCGGACAATGCGACAGTGCCGGCGATCATGGGCTGGGAGACCGCGGGCTCGATGGCGGAAGCGATCGCCATGGCGCGCAGCACGATGGGCCGCAGCGCCCAGATCTCGATGTTGCACCACCCGCCGTACATGATCTGCGACGTGATGTGATCCGCCATGAGCCACGGCAACGGACATAGCAACGGGCACCGCAATGACCTGGCCAACGGCGCGGGAGGCTACTTCCGCGAGACCGAGCTCGCGTGGGGCGCGCATGCGACGAATCCCCCGTGGCCCGGCGCCAAGCGTGGCGCACCGCTGCCGCCGCTGCGCGAGCCGGTGACCGGCAAGCCGCGCCTCGACGTCGCCCAGACGCTCGCGGGCAAGAACATCCTCCTCATCGGCACCACCGGCTTCGTCGGCAAGGTCGCGCTGTCGATGCTGCTGCACCGCTACCCCGAGATCGGGAAGGTGTTCTGCCTCGTGCGTCCCGGCGCCGGCAACACCGCCGACGAGCGGTTCTACAAGAAGGTCGCGACCAGCGAGGCGTTCGACCCGCTGCGCGACGTGCACGGCGCGGGCTACGAGGCGTTCCTCCGCACGAAGATCGTCGCGGTGCCGGGCGACATCGGCCGCCCGCTGTGCAACTTCACCGACGCGGAGTACGCCGAGGTCGAGAAGCACGGTGGCATCCACGTCATCGTCAACAGCGCCGGCCTGGTGTCGTTCATGCCGTCGCTCGAGAGCGCGCTGCGCATCAACGCGATGGGCGCGAAGAACGTGCTCGACCTCGCGCGCAAGCTCGGGGCGAAGCTCGTGCACGTCTCGACGTGCTACGTCGCGGGCCGCCGCGACGGCGACGTGTGGGAGGACGAGCCGGTGGTCGGCTACTTCCCGCGCTCGAGCGCGATCTCGCGCGACTACGGGGAGGAGAACGAGCTCCTCGATCGCGACTTCGATCCGGCGGCGGAGATCGCGGACTGCCAGAAGATCATCGATCAGGCGCGCGAGCGCTCGAACGATCGCCAGCACATCAGCGAGTTCCGCGAGCGCGGTGCGCAGTCGCTGAAGGACCAGCGGCGTGACCCGGACGACGAGGCGGACCTCAAGATCGCCGTCGCACGCGAGCGCAAGATCTGGATGAACGACGTCCTCACCAAGCTCGGCATGGAGCGCGCCGAGCACTGGGGCTGGACGAACACGTACACGTACACGAAGTCGCTCGGCGAGCAGATCATCCTCGCCGATGCGAGCGTGGCCTCGACGATCGTGCGTCCTGCGATCGTCGAGAGCGCGATCAGGTTCCCGTTCCCGGGCTGGAACGAGGGCTTCAATACGTCGGCGCCGCTGATGTACCTGATGCTCAAGGGCCACCGGAACGTGCCGGTCGGCAACGATCACGCGCTCGACGTGATCCCGGTCGACTTCATCGCGGCGGGCATGTGGCTCGCGACCGCGGCGGTGCTCGCCGGCGAGCACGAGCCGGTGTACCAGCTCGGTACCAGCGACGAGAACCGCGTCACCAGCCGCCGCGTCACCGAGCTCACCGGGCTCGCGGTGCGCCAGGTCTACCGGGACAAGGCGGATCGCGGCGAGGACAAGCTGCGCAGCCGCCTGCGCGCGCGGCTCGAGTCACGTCCCGTCAGCTACGAGCGCTTCAACCGGTTGAGCGCGCCGATGTTCAAGCGCGTCGCCGACAAGCTGATCGAGACCATCGACGACAAGCTGCCGAAGTGGGGCGCACCGCGGGTCGAAGCGTTCGCCGAGCGCGCGCGTGACGAGCTGGAGAAGATCTCGCGCTTCACCGGCCAGGTGATCGAGCTGGTCGAGCTGTTCAAGCCGTTCACCACGGACCACGACATCGCGTTCCGCTGCGACAACGTCCGCGCGCTGTGGGCGCGGGTCACGCCGGCCGATCAGGACAAGCTCCTGTGGGCGCCGCACCTGATCGACTGGCGCAGGTACTGGCTCGAATCGCACTTCCCGGGCCTGCAGAAGTGGACGTTCAGCAAGCTCGACGAGGAGTTCGGGCCCAAGCCGAAGACCGTCTACACGTACAAGGAGCTGATCGAGCTGTTCGAGTCGACGGTCAAGCTCCACCACAACCGGCCCGCGCTGCGCCTGGTGCGCGAGGACGAGGACGCCGAGCCCATCACGTACACGTACGGCCAGATGAGCGAGGCGGCGTGGCAGGGCGCGGGCGTGCTGCGCCAGCTCAGCATCGGCCCCGGCGAGCGCGTGATCGTGATGAGCGAGAACCGCCCGGAGTGGGGCATCTCGTACTTCGCCGCGATCCTCGCGGGCGCCGCGGTGGTGCCGCTCGACAAGGAGCTCACGCTCGCCGAGGTCGTCAACCTCGCGAAGGTGTCGCGCGCGCGCGCGCTCGTGCTGTCGCGCAAGGTCGTGGAGCGGCTCGCCGGCGAGGCGGACCTCGCGGTGCCGATCGGCGACGGCGAGGGCGATGCGGCGGTGACCTGGTCGCCGGCGCACGGCGCGTTCGGTAACTGGCTGCTCCAGCAGGGCGTCGATGCGCGCGTGTTCGCGTTCGACGAGCTGCTCACCGAGCCGGACGTCTCGGTGGGTGCGGTGCGGCCCGAGGTCAAGGGTGACGCGCTGGGGTCGCTGATCTTCACGTCGGGCACGACGGGTACGCCGAAGGGCGTGATGCTGTCGCACAAGAACCTGACGTCGATGGTCGGCAAGCTGTCGTCGGTCTTCACGCTGTACAAGCACGACAAGCTGCTCAGCGTGCTGCCGCTTCACCACACGCTCGAGTTCTCGGCCGGCTTCCTGATGCCGCTGATCCACGGCGCATCGATCGACTACCTCGAGGAGCTCGAGGCGGACTCGCTCGCGCGCGCGCTCGAGGACGAGGGCATCACCGGCATGGTCGGCGTGCCCGCGCTGTGGCAGCTGCTCGAGCGCAAGATCTACAAGAACGTCAGCGATGCGGGCGTGCTCGTCGAGAAGGCGTTCGAGTCGATCGTCGATCTGAACCGCTCGCTGCGCGACAAGCTCCCCTGGGACGTCAGCGCCGGAAAGTTGCTGTTCTTCCCGGTGCACCGCAAGCTGGGCGGCCGCATGCGGCTGCTGATCTCGGGTGGCTCCGCGCTGCCGCCGGACACGCTGAAGGCGTTCCGCGGGCTCGGGTTCAACCTGTACGAGGGCTACGGCATGACCGAGAGCTCGCCGGTGCTGACGGTGACGCGGCCCGGAGACAAGGTCGTCCCGGGCTCGGTCGGCCGCGCGCTGCCCGGCATCGACGTCAAGATCGACAACCCCGATGCGAACGGCATCGGCGAGGTGATCGCGAAGGGCCCGAACGTGATGAGCGGGTACTTCGAGAACGCCGATGCGACGTCGCAGACGCTCGTCAAGGGCTGGCTCCACACCGGCGACCTCGGGCGCATCGACGACGACGGCAACCTCTACATCGTCGGGCGCAAGAAGGAGATGATCCTCGGCGCGTCGGGCGAGAACATCTACCCCGACGAGCTCGAAGAGGCGTTCGGCGGCTGCAAGTACATCAAGGAGCTGTCGGTCGTCGGGCTGCCGCAGGACGCGGGGCACGAGACGGTGGCGATGCTCGTGGTGCCCGACTACGATCACGACGGCGTCGATCGCGAGGCCGTGCGCGAGGCCGCGCGCGAGCACGTGAAGAAGGTCAGCAAGAGCCTGTCGCTCGGCAAGCGGCCCAAGGTCGTGCACCTGTGGGACTTCGATCTGCCCAAGACGGCCGCGCGCAAGGTGAAGCGGCGCGACGTGATCAAGGAGCTGCAGAAGCTCGAGCGCGCGGCCAAGGGCGGCGCCGAGGCCAAGCAGCTCGCGCAGGCGGGAGGCGGCGAGGGCGGCGGCACGTGGCTGCACGATCTGCTCGCCGATGTTTCGCAGAAGAAGCGCGGCGGCATCACGGCGGAGACGCGGCTCGACGAGCTCGGCTTCGACTCGCTGATGTTCACCGAGCTCGCGGTCGCGCTCGAGGCGGCGGGCGTGAACCTGCCGGATCCGACGGAGCTGCAGGCGCTCGAGACCGTCGCCGACGTCGAGAAGCTGGTCGCGCGGCAGGGCGCGAAGGCGCGCAGCGAGAAGCCCAAGCGCGATCGCATCGCCAAGGAGAAAGACGCCGAGGCGAAGGCCGACGACGAGATCGACGTGCCGTCGCCGCTGGTCACGATCGGCCGCCGGGCGCTGCGCGGCGGCATGCGCGCACTGTACGAGCGCGTGCTCGAGACCAACATCTACGGCAGCGCGCAGGTGCCGCCGTTCGGCGGCTACATCGTGGCCGCGAACCACGCGAGCCACCTCGACACCGGCCTCGTGAAGTACGCGCTCGGCGAGCAGGGCGAGGCGATGGTGGCGCTCGCGGCGAAGGACTACTTCTTCGAGGACCCGGTCCGGAAGATGTACTTCGAGAACTTCACCAACCTCGTCCCGATGGAGCGCCACGGCTCCCTGCGCGAGTCGCTGCGCCTCGCGGGTGAGGTGATCCGCGACGGCTACATCCTGCTCATCTTCCCCGAGGGCACGCGCTCGGACAACGGCGTGATGAGCGACTTCAAGCCGTCGCTCGGCTACCTGGCGATGACCAACAAGTGCGGCATCCTGCCGATGTACCTGTCGGGCACCTACGAGGCGATGCCGAAGGGGCGCTACCTGCCCAAGCGCGGCGAGCGCGTCGCCTCGTACATCGGGCCGTACCTGTCGTACGAGGACCTCGTGTCGATCGGTAATCCCGGGCGCGGGGCCGGTTCGCGCAGTGACCAGTACCGGACGATCACGCAGCACGTCGAAGGCGTGATCCGTCGGCTCGCTCCGCGCGATCAGGCGTGGACGCTCGGTGATGCGGGCACGACGCCGATGGCCGAATGGCTCGCGGCGCAAGGCAAGAGCAGCGCCGACGAGGAGGCGCAGCCGTGAACGCCGCGAACGACGTGGGGGGCGACCTCGGAGGGGGAGCCGCCAAGATCGCCAAGATCGCCAAGCAGAGCGATTTCGCCGCCTCCAGCGCAGCCGATGGCTCGTCGACGACGCCGGTGGTTGCCCGCAAGCTCTCGCTACGCGTGAGTGGTGCGCGTGCGGGCGACACGGTGCGTCCCACCAACTCAGGGCCGCCAGCGGCCGGCACAATCGTACGCGCCAGTGATCCGTACGCGTTGCCTGCGGCGGGCTCGTCGCGACGCGGGCTTCGCGTCCACGCACGAGGAACGATGCCGCCGCCATTCGCCGACGCCAACGGGGCTCCGCACTGCGCAGGCTCCACGACGCCAGGTGCGGGGATCGAAGAGTCTCTGCTTGGCGATCTTGGCGATCTTGGCGGCTCTCCCTCTGAGAGCAAGTGCGCTGAGAGCGCGTACGCTGAAAGCGCGTGCTTCGAGAGCGAGCGTTCTGCGATCGAGCGCTCTGTGAACGTCGCCAAGGCCGACGACGAGCCCTATCCATGGGAGGGCCAGCCATGACCACGGTCCTCGTCACCGGCGCGACCGGGTTCCTCGGCGAGCACCTGTGCCGCGTGCTGGTAGAGCAGGGCTACACGGTGCGCGGGCTCGCGCGCTCGCGCTCCGGCGTGCTCGCCGACCTCGGCGTCGAGCACGTGCGCGGCGACGTGCTGAGCGGCCCCGAGCTCGATGCGGCACTCGCGGGGTGCGCCGCGGTGTTCCACCTCGCGGGCGCGGTGTCGCGCGATCCGGACGACGCGCAGCGCATGATGCGCCTGCACGTCGACGGCACGCGGCGCGTGCTCGAGCGCATGGACGCCGCGAACATCCGGCGCATGGTGCTCGCCTCGACGTCCGGTACGATCGGCGTGTCGAAGGACGAGGAGATCCTCGACGAGGCGGCGCCCTACGCCGAGGAGATCGTCGCGGGCTGGCCGTACTACGCCTCGAAGATCTATCAGGAGCGCCTGGCGTTCGAGCACGGCAAGCGCCTCGGCATCGAGGTGGTGGCGGTGAACCCGAGCCTCTTGCTCGGGCCCGGTGATCGCCGGTTGTCGTCGACCGGCGACGTGCGCAAGTTCCTCAAGCGCCAGATCCCGACGCTGCCCGAGGGCGGCATCAACTTCGTCGACGCACGCGACGCCGCGCTCGCCACCGCGAACGCGCTGACCATGGGACGCGCGGGCGAGCGCTACCTGCTCGGCGGACCGAACTGGACGATGAAGGAGTTCTTCGGCCGGCTCGGGCGCGTCGCGAACGTGGCGCCGCCGCGGATCAAGCTGCCCGCCAAGCTCAGCAAGTGGGGCGCGACGCTCGTCGAGGAGGTCTATCGCCACCGCGGCAAGGAGCCGCCGATCGATCGGATCTCGGTCGAGATGGCCGAGCACTACTGGTGGATCGACTCGCGCAAGGCGGAGGCCGAGCTCGTGTTCGCCGCCCGCGATCCGCAGCTGACGCTCGTCGACACCGTCGCGTACCTCCGCCAGGGCGTCGACCCCGACCTGTAGCGCTGCGGACCTCGGGGGCGGAACGTAGGGCGCGCGTGGCTCGGCCTTCGGCGTGCGCTCGCCCTCCCGCTGGTGCTCCCGCCCCAGGCGCTACAGTCTCGGGATGGAGGAGGAGGAGGTGCCGGACGCGCGCGCGCCGAGCCCGCTCGGCCGGCTCGTCCGGTGGCTCGGACCGCCGCGCGACTACGGGCTGACGCGGTGGCTGATCCTCCGGCTCCTCGGGCTCGTCTACGTGTGCGCGTTCGTCGGGCTGCTTCGCCAGGGGCCGGCGCTGCTCGGCGAGGACGGGTTGACGCCGGTCGGTTCGTACCTCGACGCGCTGCGCGCGAACGGCCAGACGTTCTGGGACGTGCCGAGCCTGCTGTGGCTGAACAGCTCCGACGCCGCGCTGAGCCTGTGGGCGTGGCTCGGCCTCGCGCTGTCGATCGCGCTCCTCGTCGGCTACGCGAACACGATCTCGCTGCTCGTGTTGTGGGTGATCTATGGCTCGTTCGTCCGCACCGGCCAGCTGTGGTTCAGCTTCGGGTGGGAGCTCCAGATCCTCGAGACCACGGTGCTCGCGGCGTTCCTCGCGCACGCGTGGGATCCGCGCCCGCTGAAGGCACCGCCGCCGTCGAGGATCGCGATCGGGCTCATGCGCTGGCTCGCCCTGCGCATCATGCTCGGCGCGGGCCTGATCAAGCTGCGCGGTGACGCCTGCTGGACCGAGCTGACGTGCCTCGACTACCACTTCGAGACCCAGCCGATCCCGAATCCGCTGTCCGCGTGGGTGCACCACCTGCCGCACTGGGTGCACGCGATCGGCGTGGTGCTCAACCACGTGACCGAGCTGCTCCTGCCGCTGTTCGCGTTCGGACCGCGCAGGTTGCGGCTCGTCGCGGGCGTCGGGATGGCCGCGTTCCAGATCGTCTTGATCATCAGCGGCAACCTCGCGTTCCTCAACTGGCTGACGCTGGTGCCGATCCTCGCGTGCTTCGACGACGAGTTCCTGCGGCGGTTCGCGCCGGCGCGCCTGCGCCGCTGGCTCGCGACGCGCATCCCGCCCGCGGTCGCCCGCGATCCGAAGCAGCTCGTCTTCGCGTTCGGCGCCGCGCTGCTGTGGTTCCTCGTGTGGCCCCCGATCTTCGGGGAGCTGCCGGCACCGATCCAGGTCGCGCTCGCACTCGTCCTCGGCGCGTTCATGATCCTGATCGCGATCGGCCAGCGCGCGACGATCACGTCCCCCGGCCGGCGCCTCGACGGCACGCAGCTCGCCCTCGGCTGCTTGCTCGCGCTCGTCGCGCTGAAGAGCCTCCCGGTGGTCGGCAACCTCGTCGGCTCCGGCCGCCAGGCGATGAACCGCAGCTACGATCGGCTCGAGCTCGTGAACACCTACGGCGCGTTCGGCTCCGTCGGCGGCACGCGCCACGAGCTGATCATCGAGGGCACGCGCGATCCGGATCCCGCGACCGCGACGTGGCAGGCGTACGAGCTGCCGTGCAAGCCCGGCGACCTCGCGCGGCGCCCCTGCATCCTCGGCCCGTATCACCTGCGGCTCGACTGGCTGATCTGGTTCGCCGCGATGAGCGAGCAGCCGCGCGATCCGTGGGTGCTCCGCCTGGTCGAAAAGCTGCTCGCCGGCGACCGGACGATTCGCACCCTGCTCGCCGTCGATCCGTTTCACGGCGAGCCGCCGACCTACGTCCGCATCCGCCGCTTCGCGTATCACCTGCAGCCGCTCGGCGCGGACGCGTGGTGGACGCGCGACCACGAGCAGCTGTGGCTGCCGCCGGTGTCGCTCGCCGACTTCGAGCGCTAACCGACCGCGAGGCCCACGCGCTGCCGCTTGAGCTGCACCAGCTCCGCGCTCGACGGCACGCGCGCCCGCGGCCCCGTCGGCTCGACGCCGTGCTTCTCGAACGCCTTCTTGTACGCGGCGAAGCTGCCGCCCGCGTGGTGCGCGTCGATGACCGCGAGGCCCGTGCGCGACTCGCCCTGCGCGAGCATGTACTCGACCCATGCCCAGCGCGCCGAGGTCGGGCGCACCTCGACCTTGCCGCCGAGCCCCGCCGCCGACAGGCCCTTGCGCAGGCGCTGCAGCCGCGCCTCGACGACGTCGATGCCGCCGAACGCCGTGCCGTCGAGCGGGGTGTTGCGCTTGGCGACGAACGGCGCGAGGCCGTACGCGACGCGGGGATGGATCGCGGCGAGCTCCTTCGACAGCTGGACGAGCTCGTCGACGTCGGCGTCGGTCTCGCTCGGGACGCCGAGCATCATGTAGACCTTGAGCGTGTGCAGGCGGTGCTTCGCCGCGAGCTCGGCGGAGCGCAGGAGGTGCTTGGCCTGCGTCGAGCGCTCGATGACCCGGCGCATGCGTTCGCTCGCGCCGTCGGCGGCGACCGTCAGCGTGCGATAGCCGCCGCGCGCGAGCAGGCCCACGAGCTCGTCCGTGAGCTTGTCGGCGCGCAGGCTCGAGATGCCGACCGAGCGTCCGCCGTCGACGACGTCGCGCACGATCGCCGCGATGTCGGGATGGTCGGTGACCGCCGCGCCGACGAGACCGACGCGCCGCGTGCCCTCGGGGATGCCGCCGATGATGTCGGCGCGCGGCACCATGCGCATGCCACCGTTCGTCGAGCGCCGCATCACGCAGTACGTGCAGCCGCGCGAGCAGCCGCGCGCCGCTTCCGTGAGGAACATGTCGGCGAGCTCGGTGTGCGGCGTCGAGATCACCGAGCGAGCGGGCAGGCGCTCGTCGCTGGCCTGCGCGACCGGGGGCACGGTCTCGCCGTGCACGTGGGGCAGGTAGTAGCCGGGCTTGCCGGCGAGCAGCTCCCACACGCGCTCGCGATCGAAGCCGACCTCGCGCCCGAGCTCGACGAGCTCGCGCATCACGTCCTCGCCTTCGCCGACGACGATGACGTCGCAGATCGGCGCGAGCGGGGCGGGGTTGGAGAACGTCAGCGGGCCGCCCGCGATCACCAGCGGGTGCCGCGCATCGCGATCCTTGGCGAGCACGGGCACGCTGGCACGTTCGAGCGTCTCGACGACGCCCGCGACCTCGAGCTCGTATGCGACCGAGTACGCGATCACCGGATAGCCGCCGACCGGGCGCCCCGTCTCGAGGGTCACCAGGCCGCGCTCGCCGTCGCCCTCCTCGGGCAACATCGCGCGATCGGCGGCGACCCCGGGCATCCCGTGCAGCAAGCGATAGATCTGCTGATAGCCGAGCGATGACATCGCCACGCGATACGGGCTCGGATAGACGAGCGCGACGCGCAGCTCGGCTTCCTTGAACAACGTGCCGCGCTCGGCGGCGAGGAACGTACGACGATCCATCAGATGCCGCAGGTCGCGAAGTTGGTCTGTTGCACCCGCGTCATCCGCCCACCGACGCGCGCCCACTGATCGAGGCACGGGCTGCTCGAGCTCTGGCCGTCGCAGCGGCCCTGGGAGATCACGAGATCGGGCTTCTGGTCGCCGTCGCGGTCGACCGCGACCATGACGGTGTCGTCCTCGCGTCCACTCGGCGGCGGCGGCAGGCGCTCGCGCGGCATCACGTGCGCGCGCCGCGGGTGGAGGTCCGGATCGACGAGCCCGATCGTGCGCATCGAGACGGCCGCTAGATCCCCGCGCTCCACCTCGGTCTGGATGTTCCAGACGGTCTGACACGAAAGCGTCTGACCGCCGGCGGAGAACGGCGTGACCTCGGTGATGCGAACGTCGGCGATCACGCCGTTCTCGTCGAGAACGCTGATGACGTCGCCGATCTGCGGCTGACTCCCGAGACACGTCCCACCCCGGTCGCTGCGGACGTCGCACACGCGCGGAATCGCACGCATGCCCCGCGTGCGCTCGACGCGGACCACCTTGCCTCGCGGCCGCGGTGCCGCGGCCGCGGGCAACGCGAGCGCGGCGACGATGAGGGCGAGCGCCAGCCGAGGAAACATGTTCACGCAGCATAGCCGTGGGGTAGCCGCCCGCAAAGTCCTCATCGGGTGTGCTACCCACGACCCATGTCGTCTCTCCGATACGCCGTCCGGCTCGAGGCGCCGGCCCGGCACACCGTCGAAGTCGCCCTGCGCTTCGCCCCGACGGGACCGTCGACCGACGTCACGATGCCCTCCTGGTGCCCCGGTAGCTATCTGATCCGCGACTACGCCCGCTTCGTGCGCGACCTCGAGGCCACCGCCGATGACGGCAGCCGTCGCCGCGCCACGAAGATCGACAAGCAGACGTGGCGCATCGACACCGCGGGCGTCCGCGAGCTCACCGTCCGCTACGCGATCTACGGCCACGATCTGACCGTCCGCACGAACCACATCGACGGGACGCACGCGTTCCTCCACGGACCGGCGATGTACGTGTACCCGACGTCGCATCGCACGGCGTCGATCGAGCTCGAGCTCCACGGTCCGGCGGACTGGCCGCTCGTCACCGCGATGGACTGGAACGCCACCACGCTGCCCGCGACGCTGCGCGCGGCCTCGATCGACGAGCTCTACGATCATCCGATCCACATCGGCGCGACCCGCATGTTCTCGGTGCCGGCGAAGGTGCCCGTGCGCCTCGCGATCTGGGGTGATCGCAGCCCGGGCGGGACGTTCGGCGAGGCGCGGCTCGCCGAGGATCTCGCCGCGATCGTCGACGATCACGTCGCGCGGTTCGGGGAGGCGCCGTTCGCGAACTACACGTTCTTGCTGATGCTCACGCACGACGGGTACGGCGGCCTCGAGCACCGTGCCTCGAGCGTGAACCTCTACCATCCGCACTTCGCCGCCTCGCGCAAGGCGTACGAGGGGCTGCTCGAGCTGCTCTCGCACGAGCTGTTCCACGCGTGGAATGGCAAGCGCATCGCCCCGCGTCCGCTGCTCGAGTTCGAGTACACGCACGAGGCCTACACGCCGTGCCTGTGGGTGATGGAGGGCCTGACCAGCCACTACGATCGGTTCGCGCTGCGGACCGCGCAGCGGATCACCGGCAAGAGCTTCCTCGAGAAGGTGCTCGATGACTGGGCGCGCCTGATGGCGACCCCGGGGCGCTCCAAGCAGTCGCTCGAGGCGTCGTCGTTCGACGCATGGATCAAGCTGTACAAGCCCGACGAGTCCAACCTCAACACGACGGTGAGCTACTACCTCAAGGGGGGGCTCGCCATGTTCACGCTGGACCTCCAGATCCGCCGGCGGACGGAAGGCACGCGCAGCCTCGACGACGTGCTGCGCGCGCTGTGGCAGCGCTTCGGCAAGGTGGGCGAGCCACACCCCGACGATCTCCAGCCCGTGTTCGAGGAAGCGACCGGGCTGGCGCTCGCCGACGTGTTCGATCGCGAGATCCGCGGCACCGACGATCCGGCGCTCGCCGAGGAGCTGCGGCACGTGGGCCTCGAGCTGCGCACCTCCGCCGATCCCGCGCAGACCGCGGATGGCGCGACGGCGCTGTGGCTCGGTGCGACGCTGAGCGGCATCAAGATCACCGCGGTGTTCGACCAGAGCCCGGCGCACGCCGCGGGCCTGTCGCCCGGCGACGAGATCATCGCCCTCGACGGCTTCCGCACCACGAACGAGGCCGACGTCCGTACGCTCGCCGGTGCGCGTCGCGCGGGTGACTCGGTCGCGGTCTCGGTGTTCCGCCGCCACCGCCTGCTCGAGCTGCCCCTCGTCCTCGCGCCCGCGCCGCCGACCCGTTACGAGATCGCCGGGGTCGCGGACCCCGGCGCCGCGGCCAGCCGCTATCAGGCGTGGCTCGGCGAGCCGCACCCGGGCTCGACCGTGCTCGCGACCATCACGACGACGGCACGCTGGGTGTGAGCCTGCTAGAGTACGGGCCCATGCGTGCGCTGTTGAGCGGTCTGTTGTTCACCTGCGTCGTCGCGGCGTGCAGCCGCGATAAGGGCCGCAACGCCGAAGGCCTGCCACCGGCCACCGAGTGGAAGCAAGATCCGACGGGCGCGATGGTGCAGATGGACAAGCAGGGCGAGCTGCCGCCGCCGCCGCCCGGCATGGCAGGGGCGCAGGCCGGCATGGGCATGGGCGCGAACCCGCACGCGGGGATGGGCGGCGCCGCCGATCCGCACGCAGGCCTGGGCATGGATCCCAGTGATCCGCACGCGGGCCTCGATATGTCCGGTGGCGGTGCGTCGTCGGTGCCGCCGATTCCGGCGCCCGATCCGAATCGCCCGATCGATCCCACGCGCTACGTGAAGGGCGTCATCAAGATCCATCCCAAGGCGGCGGCGCGCGCGCAGGCCGGCCTGCCGGTGTTCGTCATGGTGAAGCGCGTCGACGCGGCCGGTGCGGCGACGGGCATGCCGCTCGCGGCCGAGAAGCTGACCTGGCAGAACGGCGATCTCGTGTTCGAGCTCACCGAGGCCGATCAGATGGTGCAGGGCACGCAGCTCACCGGCGACGTGATGGTGACGGCGCGCGTCGATCAAGACGGCGACGCGAGCTCGAAGCAACCGGGCGATGTCGTCGGCGAGACGCGCGTGACGCTGCCCGCGGACAACGTCCAGATCGTGCTCGACACGATCCTCTAGAAGCGGCCGCTGATCGCGAGTCCGCTGCTCGTGGGCGACAGCGTCGGGGCGATCGAGTAGACCGGCCCGCGCGCTGACTTGGCGCGCCCCACGAAGTACAGCGTCACGCCGGTCGCGACGAACACGCCGCCGGTGATCAGAAACGTGACCTGGAGCTTCTCGGCGCGCCGGCCGGCGTCCTGCGTCGCCTCGAACCCGTCCCACGACGTGTGGTTCGCCGGCCAGTTGTTGATCTCGTGCTCGTACGAGGACGCGCGCGCACCGAAGAAGAAGCCGAGGCCGAGATTGGCGACCCCGAACGCGCCCATCGTCAGCCCCGCGAACTTGTAGGCGCGGCCCGGATCCCTGGGCGGCGGCATCGGCGACGGGGTCTCGCGCGGCGCGTCGGGCAGCGGCACCTCGGGCGTGGGGGCGGCTGGCTTGCACACGGCCGACGTGTCGTCATCGCCGAGCTCTGCCTCGAGCTCCGTCGCCTGCGTCGTCGCGTAGCCCGCGAGCGGCCCGGAGGGCTCCTGCTCGAGGTACTTGCAGAAGTACGTCAGGGCCTCGCGCGGCTGCTTGTCCTGCCGGTACTCGGTGCCGACGTTCGACAGCAGCGAGGCGAGCGGCACGAGCTTGTACGCCTGGAGGTAGAGCTCGATCGCGGCCGCGTGCTCCTTGGCCTGGCTCTTCCCGATCGCGAGCTTCACGAGCGCCTGGGCGTGCTGGCGGTCCTTCGACTCGGCCGCGGTATCCGCGAGG
This sequence comes from Kofleriaceae bacterium, assembly GCA_035539815.1. Lineage (GTDB taxonomy): Bacteria > Myxococcota_A > Polyangia > Haliangiales > Haliangiaceae > JABFXX01. The sequence goes on along the minus strand of DATLHR010000350.1, from coordinate 25 downwards.
GCAGGGCCACCGACGAGCAACGCGG
>DATLHR010000349.1:0-4852 GCA_035539815.1 Kofleriaceae bacterium | reverse complement strand
CCGCGCTCGTCGTGCACGACCTTGACGGCGCCCCACTCGCGCGCGTTCGGCACGCGCTGCACGACCATCATGCCGAGGCTGTCGGGCACGCGGCGATACGCCTCGACGAGCGCGCCGAGATCGCAGTCGAAGATGAGCTTGCCGTTGTGCGAGATGAACGGCTCGTCGCGCCCGTCGGGATCGAGCAGCTTCAGCGCATGCTTGAGCCCGCCGCCGGTGCCGAGGATGACGTCCTCCTGGAGGTACTGGATGCGCGCACCGAAGCGGCGGCCGTCGCCCAGCTCGTCGCGGATGATGTCGCCCCTGTGGTGCGTGTTGATGACGAGGTCGCGGATGCCGTGCGCGACGAGGTTCGAGATGCCGTAGGCGAGGATCGGGATCCCGCACACGGGGAGCATCGGCTTGGGCCGCTCGGTGCCGAGCTTGCCGAGCCGGGTGCTGAGGCCAGCGCACAGGAGCATCGCACGCATCGCCGCAACCGTCGCACGCCCGCGGCGCGGTGGCCACATCTGCTAACGTCGAGGATACGTGCGGATCGACGCACTCGATCGCTCCGAGCTCGCCGCGGCGACCGCCGTGCTCGCCGCCGCGTGCGCGTTCGATCGCGCCGCCGACGTCGCCGACGAGAAGCTGTTCGGTGACGGTCCCACCGGGGCGGCACGCGCACTCGGCGCGTGGGATGGCGACCGGCTCGTCGGCGTCGCGGCCGTCGCCGGCAACCGGATCCGCGTCCTCGCCGTGTCGCCCGACGCACGCGGCCGCGGGACTGGGAGCGCGTTGCTCGCGCGCTGCGAGGAGCTCGCACGTACGGCGGGCCAGACGACGCTGCGCACGCTCGACCAACCGGGCAACTACCTCGCGCCCGGGATCGACGAGCGCAACGTCGACACCATCACGTGGCTCGAGCGGCGTGGCTGGCTGCGCGCGGGCGAGCCGCGGGAGAACGTGCTGATCGACGTGCGCGACAATCCGCGCGTCACCGCGGCGCGCGCGGTCGAGCTCGCCACCCGCGCCGCGTCGCACGGCTACGAGGTCCGGCGCGCCCGGCCCGACGAGACCGCGCTGCTCGACGCCGTCACCGCGGAGTTCGGTGGCGCGTGGCCGTTCGAGCTCGCGCGCGCCCTCGCGTACCCGCCGAGTGGCGTGCACGTCGCGCTGCACGGCGGTGCGTACTGCGCGTTCGCCGCGCACGACGGCAACAACCGCGGGCTCGGCTGGTTCGGCCCGACGGGCACGTGGCCCGCGCATCGCGGCAAGGGCCTGGGCGAGGCGCTGCTGCTCGCGTGCCTCGTCGACGTCGCCGTTCATCACGCGCGCTGCGAGGTCGCGTGGATCGGCCCGCGGCCGTTCTACGACAAGGTCGCCGGCGTCGCCGCGGATCGCCGGTTCGTGCTGCTCACGCGCGCGCTGTGACCGCTACGCGACGGGCGGCGGGCCGTACGCGAGCGCGAACCAGCTCGCGAGGTTCGTCGCGGACCACGCGGCCTGATACATGCGCGGATAGATCACGCGCGGCTCGTCGCGCTCGATCGCGCGCATCACGCGCTCGGCGAGCTCGGCCGGATCGCCGATCGGCGCGAGCTTGCCGAACATGCCTCCGCCGCCGTAGTCGTCGCGCGCGCCCTGCTCGAGCGCGGAGCGCACCGGCCCCGGATACACGGTCACGACGCGCACGCCGCGGCTCGCGAGGTCCGCACGCGCGATCTCGGACGCCATCCCGAGCCCGGCCTTCGACGCGCCGTAGTACGTGCAGCCCTTGAGCGGGACCTTGCCGGCCATGCTCGCGATGTTGACGATCACGCCGCACTCGGTGGCGCAGCGCTCGACCAGGCCGCGCACCACCAGGTCTTGCAGCCGCAGCGGCGCGAGCAGATCGATCGCGAGGAGCGCCTGCGCGTCCTCCCACGACCAGGTCGCGACGTCGCGCACACGCATGATGCCGGCGCAGTTGACGAGCCCGTCGAGCGGCGCCGCGCGCTCGATCTCGGCGACCACGTCGGGCAGCCGATCGATCTGCGCGAGGTCCGCACCATGCGTCGACGCGTTGCCGAGCGACGCCGCGAGCGCGGCCATCGTCGACGCGTCGCGGTCGAGCAGCGCGAGCCGCGCCTCGGGCCACGCGCCACGCATCGCCCGCCCGATCGCGCCGCCGATCGCGCCTGCCGCGCCGGTGATCAAGACGTGGCGCGGTGCGGTCATGAAAACCTCGCGTCGAGGGCGAACCACAGCACGAGCGTCTTGTCGCGCGCGCCTTTCCACATCGCCGGGCCGAGGAACAGGCCGGGCGTGACCTCACGGATCTCGTCGTGCACGTGGCGGATATACCCCGGGTTCACGTCGAGGTCGTAGTCGAGGATCAGCGCCGGCTTGCCGTCGAGCGCCGAGGCGCCGAACGAGGTCGCGAACCCAAACAGATCTTGCCGCCCCAGCACGCGCGGCACGTAGCAGCGGTTGTGGCCCGTGCCCTGCGTGTCGCTCGTCGCCTGGAAGGTCTTGCCCTCCCACACGAACGAGCTCGAGGCGGCGAACCGGCGAAGCGCCCGGCGGAGCGGCCCCGGCACACCCCGCACCGCGAGCATCCGCCCGATCAGCGCGCCGTCGGCTGCGTGCATCGACGACGACACCGTCGCCGTCCGGTACAGCGCCTCGAGCTCGTCGAGCGACCGCGCCGCGAGGCTGTCGAGCGAGGGGAGGCCGAGCGAGGGCTCGATCCGGGCGGTCGGCGTCGTCTGCGTTTCCGAATGAACGTTCATTCTGTAATTGAATACGGCCGGCACGGTCCCCTGTCAATGCCGGAGACGGCTACGCCGTGCGCAGCAGCAGCAAGTACTCGACGTTGCCGGCGGGCCCGGTGATCGGCGACTCGACGTCCTCGTGCGTGGTGAACCCGTGCGCCTCGGCCCACGTGCGGACCTTGTCGACCGCGCCGCGCCGCGCCGCCTCGTCGCGCACGACGCCGCCCTTGCCGACGTGCTCGCGGCCGACCTCGAACTGCGGCTTCACGAGCGCGACGATCGGCTTGCCCGCCGGCGGTCGCAGCAGCTCCGCGATCCGCGGCAGCACCAGCGTGAGCGAGATGAACGAGACGTCGGTGACCGCGAGGTCGCACGCCTCGGGGACGAGGCCGACATCCATGTTGCGGACGTTCTCGCGCTCGATCACGACCACGCGCGGATCCTGGCGGAGCGACCACGCGAGCTGGCCGTAGCCGACGTCGATCGCATAGACCTTCGCCGCCCCGCGACGCAGCAGCACGTCGGTGAAGCCACCGGTCGAGGCGCCGATATCGAGCGCGACCATTCCCGTCGGATCGATCCCGAAGGCATCGAGCCCCTTCACGAGCTTGAGCGCCCCGCGCGAGACGTACGGATGGTCCTCCTCGCGCAGCGTGATCTCCGCAGCCGTGTCGACGAGCGTCCCCGCCTTGGTCTCGGGGTGCCCACCGACCAGCACCGCGCCGCTCATCACCAGCGCCCTCGCCCGCTCGCGGCTGGCCACGAGGCCGCGGTCGACCAGCAGCTTGTCCAGGCGCTCGCGCGGCATCTGCCCGACTTCATTACCATCTCGGCGCGGGCTTGACGAATAGCACGAACGTTCTATTATGGATTCGTGGCCAAGGGAGAGGAGACCCGGCAAGCGATCCTCGGACGAGCCTTCGAGCTCGCTTCGGTCGTCGGCGTCTCCGGCCTCACGATCGGCCAGCTCGCCGAGGCGATCGGCCTGTCCAAGAGCGGCCTGTTCGCTCACTTCGGTTCCAAGGAAGCGCTCGAGGTCGCGGTCGTCCAAGAGGCGAGCCGTCAGTTCGTGCAAGAGGTGATGGTGCCCGCGCTGCGCGAGACGCGCGGAGAGCCCCGCGTGCGCGCGCTGTTCGAGCACTGGCTCCGCTGGGGACAGCGCCCCGGTGGGTGTTTCTTCGTCGGAGCCAGCGCCGAGCTCGACGACCGCCCCGGGCCACCGCGCGATGCCCTGGTCCAGGCCTCCAAGGACTGGATCGACGAGCTGGGCAAGGCCGCGCGCATCGCGATCAGCGAGGGCCACTTCCGCGCTGACCTCGATCCCGAGCAGTTCGCGTTCGAGGAGTACGGCGTCATGCTCGGCTCGCACACGTTCTTCCGCTTCCTGCGCGATCCCCACGCCCTCGACCGCGCCCGCGCCGCGTTCGAGCAACAGCTCGCAGCCGCCCGCGCCCCTTCCGCACCCCGACGCGATCGCACGCGTCCCTGATTTCCCCAAACCAGGAGTCCAAGCCATGACATCCCGCACGCTCCAAAATAGCACGACCGTTCGTTCTCAAAACGCCGTCCGTCTAACCCGAGCAGCGCTGCAAGCGGCGTACATCGTCTCCGATGGACTCGGGACGGGCTTCGCCGAACGACTGTTCGTAACTCCGCGCCGCTACGCTCGTCCCGCCCGCGAACGCGCCATCCTCGCCACCGCCCGCCGGTTCATCGTCGACGTCCCGCTCCGCTCCCCGATCTGGAACGGTGCGCACACCAAGGTCACCGCCTGGCGATGGGGCATCGGGCCCGCCGTCCTGCTCGTCCACGGCTGGGAGAGCCGCGGCTCGCAGCTCGGCGCGTTCGTCGAGCCGCTCGTCCAGTCCGGGCTCTCCGTCATCACCTTCGACGCGCCCGCCCACGGTGACTCGCCGGGCCACCGCCTCTACCTCACCGATCAAGCCGACGCGATCATCGCCGTCGCCGCCGCCGTCGGCCCGCTGCACGCCATCATCGCCCACTCGTTCGGCGCGTCCGCCACCCTCCTCGCCCACGCGCGCGGCGGCGTCGACGCGGCTCGCAACGTGATGATCGCGCCGAACGTCGTCATCGACGAATCGTTCTCGCGCTTCGGC
>DATLHR010000348.1:0-9787 GCA_035539815.1 Kofleriaceae bacterium | reverse complement strand
CGGGGTGCCACACGCCGCCGGGTTCGCGCCGGCGCCGAGGGTCGCGCTGCGGCTCGCCACGTCGAGCGTGCCGGTGACCGTGATGGTCTCGGCGGCGAGGAGTACGAGCGGGCGCGCGCCCGCGGCCGTGAAGCCGGCGGCTTCGACGACGATCGTCGCGCCGGCGACGACGCACACCTCGGTGCCATCGGGTTGCGCGACCGCATCGCAGCGCACGTCCGTCGAGGTGTCGATCGTGCTCGACAGCGCGAGCGCGCCGGCGGGCGGGGCGTCGTAGCAGCGCGTCACGAGCGTGCCGTAGCAGAACGCGCTGTCCGGCGGGGAGGCGTCGGCGAGCGTGAGGTCCTCGATGCCCAGGAGCGAGTTGCAGCCTGCCGAGGCAAGCGCGACCGCGAGTCCCAGGTGACGCACGTCGCGACGGTACCACGAGGTGTGGCCACACGAGCGCGCCGCGCGTTAGGCTCGGCGCGTGAGGATCTCGCTGCTCGCGCTCGTGGTGTGCATCACGTCGGAGGTCTGGGCGCAGTCGGGGGCAGGGCAGGCAGCGTTCGACCGCGGGCGCGATGCGCTCAAGGTCGGCAAGTACGCCGAGGCGTGCGCGGCGTTCGAGGAGAGCCAGCGCCTAGAGCCGCAAACGGCGACGCTGCTGAACATCGCGCTGTGCAGCGAGCAGCTCGGCAAGCTCGGCACCGCGCTGCGCATCCACCGCGACCTCGCGCACCGCGACGACAATCCGCAGCGCAAGATCTCCGCCGATCTGGCCACCTCACTCGAGCCGCGCGCGCCGCGCCTCAAGATCGACGTCAGCGAGGGCGGCCAGCGCGCGCGCCTTCCTTCGGGCCTGGTCGTGCGTGTCAACGGCATGAAGGCGACGAACTTCCGCGAGACGCCCGGCGACCTCGGCCTCAATCGCGTCGTCGCCACCGCGCCCGGGTTCAAGCGCGCGATCGGCGAGGTCACCACGACGAAGGAGGGCAAGTCGGTGGTCGTCACGATCATCCTCGAGCCGCTCGACCCCGGACAGCCCGAGGAGCCCGATCTCGACGAGGAGTCCACCGCGCCTGCGACCACGACAGCGCGCAAGCGAGGCGCCACGCCGAGCACGGCACCGCGATCGATGCGCAAGACGATCGGCTTCGTGTCCACCGTGGTCGGCGCCGGTGCGCTCGGCGGCGGGCTCGTCGCAGGGCTGCTCGCGAGCTCGAAGTGGAGCGACGCGAAGGACGTGTGCGGCGGCGGGACCACCTGCACGACGCAAGAGGATCTCGATCGCGCGAACGCGCTCGCCGACTCGGCGCGGTCACGCGGCACGCTCTCGACGGCGCTCGTCGTCACCGGTGGCGTGCTCGTCGCCGGCGGGCTCGTGCTGTGGCTGACGGCCCCGAGCGCGGAGCGCTCCGTCGCGGTGACGGCAGGAGCCGGCGGCTCGCCCGCGGGCGTGACGCTCGTCGGCCGGTTCTGATCAGTAGCGCTGCATCGGCGGCTGGTAGCCCTGCACGGGCGTCCACAGCGGATCGATGAACGTCTGCGCGAGCACGACGGTGATGTTGTCGGTGCCACCGTTGTTGTTGGCCGCGCGGATCAAGTTCTCCGCGACCACCTCGAGCGAATCACCGGACGTCATGATCTCGCGGATCATCCAGTCGTCGACGAGATCCGAGAGCCCGTCGCAGCACAGCAGGAACACGTCGTTGTGATCCGGGATCATCGTGTTGTGCTCGATCTCGACGCTCGCATCGAGACCGACGGCGCGGATGATCACGTTCGAGGTCGCGGGGCCGAGCGTGCCGATGAGATCCGGGCGATCCTGGTAGAGGTTGCGCAACGAGTGGTCGCGCGTGATCTGCTGCAGCTGGCCGTGGCGCAGCAGGTAGGCGCGCGAGTCGCCGCAGTGGCAGACGTGGACGATGTTCTCCTCGAAGCGCAGGCCCACGGCGGTGGTGCCCATGCCGTGGCACGTGGGGTCCATCAGCGAGCGCTGATAGACCGCGGCGTTCGCGGCCTTCATCGCGGCGACCAGCGGATCCTGGCCGGGTGGCGGCACCGGATCGCCCGTCTTCAGCGAGTGCACGATGGTGCGAATCGCGATGTCCGACGCGACCTGGCCCGACGCGTGACCGCCCATGCCATCGCACACGATGTACACGCCGAGGAAGTCGTCGTAGTACATCGCGTCCTCGTTCTGCGTGCGCTGCGCGCCGACGTCGGTGCGCCCGACCGCGCGCAACAGGAAGCGCTCGACCGGGATGCGGCGGCTCTCGCCGTTGCCGTTCATTCGCTCACCCGCCGGTTGGGAAGCTCGACGCGCGCGGGAATGTTCGTCCACGGGGCGCGGATCTCGCCGCGCGCTTCGGCGAGCATCCGATGCACCTCTCGGGGAGGCGGCTCGCCGAGCGGCGGAAGCTTCCAGTTGGTGCGCATGGCCTCGCCGACGGCGGCGACCGGATCGAGCGTCTGCTCCGCCGCCATGTCGACGACCTCGAACGTCTTGTCGAAGTCGATCTCGGCGCGATGCAGGTCGCGGAGCAGCGCCTGCGGCGTGTTGTCCCTGAGCTCGTCCTCGATGTCCATCGGCCGCTCCAGCTGACGAGGCTCGGCGATGCTCATCCGGCGATCGATCATGTCGAGATCGAGGCGCGCGATTCCGGCATCGACGCAAACGTCGATCGTCGCCTCGAAGCGGACCAGCGTCTCGGAGGCGACGACCGTGCGCGCGTGGATCGCGTCGAGCAGCGCGGGCTCGACGGCGGCCGTCGCTTGCTTGCGCCGTTCGCGCACCGCCGCGATCTCCGGATCCTCGGTGGGCGCGGGAGCCTTGGCGGCGGCTTCCTCGACGTCTGTGAACGACGGCAAGCCGAACCAGCGCTCGAGCTCCTTCGCGGTGAGCTCGTCGACGACATCGTGGAGCTCGCGCCCCAGCAGGTCCTTGACCTTCGGATCGGGTTTGTCGTCGGAATCCATGGTCACATCGCCTGCAGCACGATGACGTAGGCGAGCGCGCCCAGCGCGATCCCGATGACGAGCGAGAGGAACCAGAACAGCGGCGTCGCGCCCTGCTGGATCGCACCGGCGGGCTGGAGCGGCTGACCACTGCGCGCGATCGAGACCACGCCCTCGCTAGGCTGCAGCGCGACGGTCTTGGCGGGCCCGACTCCGGGCGGCATGCCCGGCTGCTGCATTCCGGGCGGCATGCCCGGCTGCATCATGCCTGGCTGCATTCCGGGCGGCATGCCCGGCACCTGCACGCCGGGCGGCATCTGGATCGGCGGCGCCATGCCCGCGATCATCGTCTTCTGCTGCGGCGACGCCGGCGCATAGCCTTGGCCGGGGCCTTGTGCGAGTCCGCTCTGCTGCTGCGGGGGCATCTGGCCACCGGCGAACGGGCTGACCTGCGCGATCATCGTCTTCTGTTGCGGGGACGCCTGCGCGTAGCCCTGCTGCATCGGCGGGCCCATCGGCAGCTGACTCATGGGCATCCCGCCCTGCGGGGACATGCCCGGCTGCATGCCGGGGTGCATGCCTGGCTGCATCCCGAGGCCGGGCGGTGCCTGCGCGGCGACCACGGTCTTGGGGATACCGCCGGCGCCGATCGACATCCCGCTCTGCGAGACCTCGGCGAACACCTGCTGGCAGTGCTGCATCATCTCGCCGGCCGACTGGTAGCGGCGGCCCGGATCCTTCTCGAGCGCGCGACGCACGATCTGCTGCACCGAGTACGGAATCGTCTGCGGCATCGGCGGTAGCCCCGCCTGCAGGTGCATCTGGATCACGGTCATCGGATTCTCGTCGTGGAACGGGACCGTGCCGGTGAGCATCTCGAACGCGAGGATGCCGAGGGCGTAGAGATCCGAGCGCGCATCGAGCGGCATGCCGCGGCCCTGTTCGGGCGACATGTACTGCGGCGTCCCGAACACGACGCCCGCCTGCGTCTTCATGCGATCGCCCTCGAGCAGCTTCGCGACCGAGAAGTCGAGGAGCTTCACGAAGTCGGGCGAGCCTGCCATGTTCAGCAGGAACACGTTATCGGGCTTGATGTCGCGGTGGATAATGCCGATCGAGTGCGCCTCCGCGAGCGATGCGCAGCACTGGATCAGGATCTTCACCACGCGCTGCGGTGCGAGCGGCCCCTTCGCCAGCGCGTCGCGCAGCGAGATGCCGTCGAGGAACTCCATCGTCATGAACAACCGGCCGTCGGAGGTCTGGCCGAAGTCGAACATGCGGATCGTGTTCGGGTGCTGGAGGCGCGAGCACGCCTTCGCTTCGTTGTAGAAGCGCTGGACCCACGTCGGGTCCGACGCCATCTCCTGGTTGAGCATCTTCAGGGCGATGACGCGATCGATCGAGATCTGGCGTGACTTGTAGACGACGCCCATGCCGCCCTCGCCGACACGAGCCTGGATCTCGTAGCGACCGTCGATGACTTTGCCGACGAACGGATCTGGGTTCATTTGGGGCTGAGCTTCACGCGGTCGTTGGCCTTCAGTTGGTCGGCGGTCAGACGGACCTTGCCGACCGTGAACTGTTTGTCGATGCGAACGACGGTGATCTCGCCGCCGGGCAGCGGCGAGTCGGAGTCTCCACGCAGGACGTACGCACGCCAGCCTTTGCCGACGCCCGAGCCCGAGCCGGCGCCGATGGTGATCACGGTCTCGCCGCCCTGGACCTCGCTCTTCATCACGCGCGTCACCACGGGATCCGCGGTCGCGTTATCGCAGTTCGGGTTCTGCGGATCGGGATCCTTGAGGTCGCACTTCTTGAAGTCGGACTTCTTGCACGCCTTCACGCGCCGATCCGGCGGGTTGGGGCACGGCATCGATAGCTGACACGACGGCAGGTTCACGTCGGGCGGCGTCGGGCACTTGTCCTTGCACGGCGGCCAGCCGGGTGGGGCGCCGAAATCGGGGCACACGCTCTTGCAGCTCGGGTTCTTGGCATCGAACGGATCGCACGGCACCTCGGGCTCGGGCACCGCGGCGAGCTTCGGCGGATCCGGAATCTCGAGCGCGAGCGGGTCGAACATCGTCCCCTTGCCCGCCTCGGTGAACTCGACGATGAGCTTGTACTTGCCGGCATCGCCGCGACCGACCGCATACACCTCCACGAAGTACTTGCCCTTCGCGTTCTCGAGCTTCGCGCGCTTCGTGCGGCCCTTCGCGCGTTTCCGGCTCGTCTTCTTCGATGCCACGACGCGGTGGCCCCACTCGTCGAACACGGCGAACGCGAGCTGGAGGCCGGGGCGGGGCGGGGTCCACTGCAGCTTGAACTCGAGCGTGCCCTTCTGCTTCTCGGGAAGCTCGATCTGCTTCCAGTCGACGCGGTCGCCGCCGGGATAGGTGACGATGCCGTTCGCGCGCGCCTCACCGTTCTCGAACTCCATCGACCTCGCGCCCTTGACCTTGCCGTCGGATCCGGTGGCCTTGTCCTGCGGCACGTTGTGCGCGCACGACAGCAGCATGGCGGCGCACAAAGCCGCCGATTTCCCGAGCATGTCCAAAGTGTTACTGAATCCGCCGGGCGGATCAACAGCCTACGGTGACAGAGTCGCGGTCCCGCCGCCGGCCTTAACTTGGTCCGGCGTCGCGCTGACCGTCGCGGTGCAGCGGCGCTCGTCACACGTGACCGTGCTCGTCCCCTGTACGCCGGCGATCTTGGCCTTCCAGCCGCTGGCCACGCCCTGCGCGGTGCCGATGCCCAGCGTGACCTGCGTGCCACCGCCGCTGACCGAGACGCCGATGATGCGCCCAGTCTTCGTCGTCGCCGGCGGCGCCTCCGGCTTGGGCGGCGGAGGCCTCCTCGGCCCCTTCTTGATCGTGACCACCGTCGTCTGCGGCGGCCGGTACCTCGCCGGCGTGTCGTCGGTGAGCGGCACCATCGGTAGCGCGGGCAAGAACGCGACCTGCGCGGGGAAGTCGCTCGGCACCTCGGCGGATCCGGCGCGCTTGAAGCTCCCGCTCAGCTCGAAGTCGGCGAAATCGAGCCGGCCCTGCAGGTAGAGATGCACGAGGTAGGTGCCGGGCTGGAGGTCGTAGAGCGTCCGGGTCTTGGCCAGCTCGCCGACGTCCTCCTCCTCCATGTCGGCCTTGCTGATCACGCGGAAGCCGGGATCGAGTACCTCCATCGCGAAGTCGAAGTCGTCGTTGACCGCATCGCCGGGCGGCGTGATCTCGAGCTTGAGCTCGAGCTCACCAGCGGCCGGGACCTCGATGGCGTACCACCGCGCGCGCCGGTAGTCGGCGTACGACAGGTCGCCGCCGGTCTTCGTCTCCATGTTCTCGTCCCAGGTCAGCGTCTTGGGCTTCTTCCAGGGCTTGGCCTTCTCGCTCTTGTAACCGCTATGCGCAGGGATCTTGGGGCCGCCGCAGGCAGCCGCCAGGAGCACCGACGCGAGGACAATGCGCCGCATGGCCAAACACTAGCACGGGTGGCATATCGACCCGCGTGAAGCGTCTGCTCGTCGTCGTCCTCGTCGCTGCATGCTCCAAGGATCCTTCGGGCGGCTCCGTCGACGGCAAGGTCATCTTCAGCACCACGTGCACGACCTGCCACGGCTCGACCGGCAAGCCCGACGCGACGATGGTCGCGCGGCTCGGCGTGCGCGACCTGACCGATCCCGAGGTGCGTGCGCGGCTCACGCAGGACAGCGTCGAGGCGCAGGTGCGGGTCGGCTCGCCGAACAAGCTGATGCCCGCGTTCACCGGCGCGCTCAGCGAGGAGCAGATCAAGGCGGTGTCGGCGTTCGTCGTCAGCCCGGAGTTCGTGAAGTAGCGAGCTCGGCACGCACGTCGGGATCGTCGTCGGTGTGGGCGGCGAGGACGTCGTGCGCGCCGAGGTGCCCGAGGGCCCACACCGCGTGGAGGCGGACGAGCGGCGAGGGTGACGCGAGCAGCGAGGTGAGGGCAGGGATCGCGGCGGGCGAGCCGGTGTTGCCGAGCGCGACGGCGACGTTGCGCAGCAGCACCTCGCGCGGGATGCGGCGCAGCGCGGTTCGCTTCACGAACTGGCGCATCTGGTTGGTGCCGAGCGCCGCGAGGGCGACGAGATCGGGGAGGGCGTGCTCGCCGGTGCGCGGCGATAGCGGTGGTGCGTGGGGCTCGCCGGCGCCCGCGTTGAACGGGCAGACCTCCTGGCAGACGTCGCAGCCGAACACCCAGGTGCCGATCGCCGCGCGCAGGTCGCGCGGGATCACGCCATGGTGCTCGATGGTCAGGTACGAGATGCAGCGGCGCGCGTCGAGGAGGTACGCGTCGGTGAACGCGCGGGTCGGGCACGCATCGAGGCACGCGCGGCAGCTGCCGCAGCGCGGTCGGGGCGGCTCGGTCGGCGCGGTCACGGGGAGCTCGGCGTCGACGAGCAGCTCGCCGAGCACGAGGTAGCTGCCGGCGCCGGGCGCGATCAGCATCGTGTTCTTGGCGATGAAGCCCAAGGCCCCGCGCTCGGCCCACTCGCGCTCGAGGATGGGCGCCGAGTCGACGCACGGGCGGCTCGCGACCGGGCGGCCGAGCTGGCGCGCGAGGCCATCGGCGAGCTCGACGAGCTTGTCTCGCATCACGAGGTGGTAGTCCTCGCCGCGGGCGTAGCGCGCGATGCGGCCGCGGAGCCGCTCCTCGGGGACGATGGGATCGTGCCTGGCGTACGCGAGCGCGACGACGATGAGGGCGCGCGCCGAGTCGAGGAGCGTGCGGAGGTCGGCGCGCTGGGCCGCGTGCTCGGGCGAGGCGAGGTACGCCATCTCGCCGGCGTGGCCCGCGGCGAGCCAGCTCGCGTAGAGATCGTGGCGGCGCGGCGCCTCGATCGGGACGACGGCGGCGCGCGCGAATCCGAGTTGCCGGGCCAGCGCGACGACGTCGGGGATCACTCTGCGAGCACCTCGGCGCTACCTTCGCGATCGTCGTCGGGCGGCTCGCCGGCGAACTGGATCGCATCGTAGGCGACCGTGCAGTCACGCTCGCGCGGCTGCGGATATTCGACGCGGGTACCGCGATACGTCGTCACGATCACGCGCTCCTCGTCGAGGTGCTCGAGGTAGCTCGGCACGAGCGGGACCTTGCCGTGACCGCCGGGGGCATCGAGCACGAGCATCGGCACCGCCATGCTGTTCATCCAGCCGCGCAGGCCCTTGTACAGCTCCATCGCGGTCTCGACCGGCGTGCGCAGGTGATCGGTGCCGATCACGGTGTCGCCCTGGAACAGATAGTACGGGCGCACGCGCGAGCGCAGCAGGCCGCGCATCAGCGCGCGCAGGCTGCGCACCGACGAGTTGATCCCGCGCAGCAGCACGGTCTGGTTGCCGACGGGGATGCCGGCGTCGACGAGCTTCTCGCAGCCGCGGCGCGCCTCGGGCGTGAGCTCCTTGACATGGTTGAAGTGCGTGTTGATGAACAGCGGGTGATACGCGCGCAGCGCCGCCACGAGCTCGTCGTCGATGCGCATCGGGCACACGACGGGCAGCCGCGTGCCGATGCGGATCGTCTCGACGTGCGGGATCGCGCGGAGCCGGCCGAGGAGGTAGGCGAGGCGGCGGGTCGACAGCAACAGCGGATCTCCGCCCGACATGAGCACGTCGCGGATGCGCGGCGTCTTGGCGATGTACGCGAGACCCGCCTCGAGGTCACTCGTCGTCGGGGGCTCGTCGCCACCGACCAGGCGGCGGCGGTTGCAGTGACGGCAGTAGATGCCGCAGCGATCGACGACGAGGAACAGCACGCGGTCGGGGTACTTGTGGACCACCGAGGGCGCGGGCATGTGCGAGTCCTCGCCCAGCGGATCGCGCAGCTCCTCGTCGCGGATCGCACGCTCGGCCGCCGACGGGATCGCCTGCATGCGGATCGGGCAGCTCGGGTGCGCCGGATCCATGAGGCTCGCGTAGTACGGCGTGAGCCCCGTGCGGAACAGATCGCGCGAGGCTGCGAGGCCGGCGCGCTCCGCGGGCGACAGGTCGATCACGCGCGCGAGCTCGTCGGCGGTCGTGAGCATGTGGCCGAGCTGCCAGCGCCAGTCGTTCCACTGCGCCTCGCTCACGTCCGCGCGGCGAAGGCCGGTCGGTGGGAGAGCGGGCGAGGCGGCGTGAGCGAGCGGCAGGCGAACCACGGCGCGTGTGTAGCACACGCGCAGGCGCGGTCAGTTGTTCGGCGGCCAGCTCGCGGTGCGTGCGCGCGCGATGACGTCGACGAGCCCGTCGGTGAGCGGCAAGCTCGCCAGCTCCGCCTCGTCGACGAACCGGGCGGCGCGCGCGTCCGAGCCCGCGGCGAGCGTGCCGCCGATGACCCGCGCGAGGTAGTCGAGGATCACGAAGTGGTAGTCATCTCCCATGCGCTCGACGACGCACGCGAGCGGGCCGATCTCGACGAGCAGGCCGGTCTCTTCGCGGACCTCGCGCGCGACCCCTTGCGCGAGCGTCTCGTGGCCCTCGAGCCTGCCGCCCGGGACCGTCCACAGGCCCTCGCCCGGCGGCTTGCCGCGCTCGACGAGCAGCACGCGCCCGTGGGCATCGAACACGATCGCGCCGAAGTGCCCGAGCGCCGCGCTGTTCCTCGTCGAGCCCATCGGCAAGGCGAAGGCGCGCGCGAAGCCCACGGCCAGCGCCAAGGCGCCCGCGAAGAAGCGAGGGAGCGCGTGACGCCCGCGGTCGCCGTCGGCGCGATCGTGTTCGATCCCGAAGGCCGCGTGCTGCTCGTCGAGCGCGGCAAGTCGCCCGGTGTCGGCCTATGGACCGTCCCCGGCGGACGCCTCGAAGGCCAGGAGACCCTCGCCCAGGCGGTCGCACGCGAGGTCCGCGAGGAGACCGGTC
>DATLHR010000347.1:0-16843 GCA_035539815.1 Kofleriaceae bacterium | reverse complement strand
TGGAGGCGGCGGCGGTTCGTGCGGCCACGGCGACGCGGGCTGGCCCGGCGGCGGCATCTTGTAATCGGCGGGGATCGGCGGCGGCGTGCCCGGCTGGAGCTTCGCCTTCTCCGGCTCGGGGGGCGGCGCCTCGCCCCAGCCGACCTGCCTCTTAGCGCCCTTGCCGGGCGAGCGCGGGGACTCGAGCACGTCGTCATTGGGATCCCGCGGCGGCGGCACGCACGCGATGCGGTTCGGGTCGTCCTTCACCGCGTCCCAGTCGCGGAACAGATCGCGGATGCGCTCGTCATCCTGCACGAAGCTGGGGTCGACGCCGTCGGCGAACCCGCCGAGCTCGAGCTTGAAGTCCTTCCCCTCGAACGAGCCGCGGCCCGCCGCCGGAAAGCCGATGTTCATGCGCGGCACCGCGGTCGCGACCTCGGGCCGGGCGAGGATCTTGTCGACGATCGACTGGTCGAGGCGCTTGCTGGTGTCCTTGCCGAGCATCGACACCGTCGGCGCGACGACCTGAACCTCGTCGAGCGGGAACACCTTCTCGAGCACGTCGCCCGCGCGCTGGGTGAGCGCGAGGAACAGCACGAACGCGCCGATACCGATGACGATGCCGAACGCCGAGAGAATGAAGTGGCGGGGGCTGCGCAGCGTGTTCGCCACGACCATGCGCACGAGGTTCTTCGCGGGCATCATGCCGGGCCGCCTCCGTTCATCGCGCCGAGCGCTTCGTCACTGGTCTCGACGATCGCGCCGTCGCGCATCGCGATCACGCGCTTCGCGACGCTCGACACGCGGCGCTCGTGCGTGACGATCACGAGCGTCACGCCGTCCTTGGCATTGAGCTCGCGGAAGAAGTCGATGACCTCCTTGCCGGTCTCCGAGTCGAGGTTGCCGGTGGGCTCGTCGCACAGCAGCAGCGATGGCGCCCCGAACAGCGCGCGCGCGATCGCCACGCGCTGCTTCTGTCCGCCCGACAGCTCGCCCGGCTTGCGATGCGCGTAGTCCGTCAGCCCGACGCGGCGCAACGACTCGCGCCCGCGCTCGTCGACCTCCTTCGCGCTGCGCCCGCCGTTGGTGAACGCCGCCGGGAACGTGACGTTGCCCAGGCAGGTCAGGTGGTCCATCAGGTTGAACGCCTGGAACACGAACCCGATCGATTCGTTGCGCTGGCGGGCGCGCCGGGAGTCACCGGCCTTGCGCGTGTCGATGCCGAGGACCTCGACCTCTCCCTCGTCGGGGTGATCGAGGCCGCCGATGATGTTGAGCAACGTCGACTTCCCA
Organism: Kofleriaceae bacterium; assembly: GCA_035539815.1. GTDB lineage: Bacteria > Myxococcota_A > Polyangia > Haliangiales > Haliangiaceae > JABFXX01. Next base: position 15,568 of record DATLHR010000347.1, on the reverse strand, counting down.
GAGCCCGATTGCCCGACGAGGGCGACGAGCTCGCCCTTCTCGACATCGAGGCTGACGCCGCGGAGCACCTGCGTGCGCCCCGCGCCGGAGCCATAGCTCTTGGTGACGTCACGCAGCCGGACGACGGGAGCGGTTGCCACGGCGCCGTCTTACCACAGGAGGGCGGTCATCGCCGGGTCCCGGCCGCGGTGAACACGAGGGCGTTGCCCTCGACCTCCAGGCGGAGGTGACCGTCCTTCCACGCGCTCATCCGTTCGACGACGCGGCGGGCGCGAGGCAACCCCAGCTGCCCGAGCACGGTCTCCCACGTCTCCGCGGAGAGCCCCGCCGGGATCACATCGATCGCGGCGATCGGGCCGGGCACCGTGTTGCCGCCGCCGACCAGCTTCGCGAGCAGGCCATCGCCCACCCCCGCGAGCGCGAGCTTCTCCGTCAGCACGTAGTCGACCGAGGCGACGAACGGGATCGAGAGCGAGTGCCCGGCGTGCGGGCCGAACTTGCGCGAGCGCTCGAGCGTCGAGCGCAGGGGGATGTCATCGAGCTGGCCGCGGAAGAACCTCGCGTGCGAGAGCTCGAGCGCGATCACGCCCGCGCCCTTCTTGTCCTCGGGATCGAGGTGCAGCAGCGCGCCGCGACCGGCGCGCACGCCCGCGCGGTCGAGGCTCGCGAGCTCGCGGTCGATCGTGCGCACGCACGGCCGCAGCCAGTCGCGCACCGCGAACACGTCGAGGTTCCATTGCGCGGCGAGCGGCGCACCCGCGGCGACCGCCTCGAAGCCCTCGGGCACCGCCAGCTGCGCCGCGGCGACCGACGCAGCCGCGCCTCCGACCTCGAACGCGATGCGCGCGCGTGCGGCCGTCCCATCGGCCTCGATCGCGAGGCCCACGCGCTCGAGCGGCTCGACGAGCTTCGCGCACTGCATCGCCTCGGGCACGCGCGCGACGAACCGGCCGATCACCTGCTTCGCATCGAGGAAGCCGACGACCGTCGGCCTGGCGAGCTTGCCCGCGCTCTCGGCCCACTGCCAGTCGCCCGCCCACGCGGGGGCATCGGGGCGATAGCTCGCCGAGAACCAGGCGGTGCCTTCGTGACGCGCCACGGGCGGCGTGACGTGCAGCCACATCCAGTCCTCGACGATCGCCCAGCTCAGCGACACGTCGCCGCCGAGCCGCGCGGTGAACACCTCGGCCTTGTCGACGATCACCGACTGCGTGACCATCCCGCGCTCGCGCTGGCGATCGAGGAACGCCTGCATCTGCTCGGGCGCGGCGAGGCGAAACACGAACGTCGGCGCGATGTCTTCCGAGAACACCGCGATCCCGCCCTCGAGGTCGATGCCGATCTCGACCACCGCCTCCGGGCTCAGGGGATCGACCGCGAGGACGCGCGAGAGATCGCGCCCGACCTCCGAGACCTCGACGCCCATCGGCATCGCGAGCACCTCGATCGCCTCGCGTAGCGAGCGCTGCGCCTCGCGCACCGTCGGCGACGCGAGCACGTAGCTCGGATTCGCGGGCACCCAGCGCGTGGCGCTGTAGCGGGCGGCCGCGGCCGGCGGCCCTTGTGGGCGCGACGGGGTTGGCCCCTTACAGCCGGACGCGCTAGTTCCAGACAGCGCCAGCGCCGCCACCGCGGCGAGGACCGAGAGCTTCATGGCCCCGACTTTGTCACGCATCGGTGCGGGGCGCCGGCCGATAGCGGCCACCAACCTTGGTATGTTCAGGAGGAGCTCATGAGCGGCATCGGCGGACCTTCAGGCATCGGTGGCCCCCAGGGGCCGAGTGGTCCCGACGGACCGGACGGCCCCGATGGACCGGACGGCCTCGGTGATGCGGGCGGCGTCGCGCGCGCGGACGCCAGTAGCCACACCGAGGACATCGACCGGCTCGCCGCCGAGGTCGCGGCCGGCCGGCTCACGCCGCGCGAGGCGATCGATCAGCTGGTCGAGGCCACGGCCACGCCGGACCTGTCGCCCGCCGAGCGCGCCGAGCTGCGCGAGCTGATGAGCGAGCTGGTCGCGAACGACCCCTACTTCGGCGGCCTCACGAACCGGATGTGATCAGCGCTTGCCGCGCTTGCTCGCGAGCTCGAGCAACAGCTTTTGCGCGTGCGTGCGCTCGAACGCGAGGCCCGGTGCGTTCGACTTCACGAAGGCCTCGAGGTCACGCTTCGCGGCGGCTGCGTCACGCTTGCGGTAGTAGGCCTGGCCGCGCTGAAACCGCGCCTTGGCGTGGTCGGGCTTGATGGCCAGCGCCTTACCCAACGCGTCGATCGCGTGGTCGTCGCGGCGGAGGTCATCGTGCGCCATGCCGAGCACGAACCACGCGTCGCTCGCGTCGGGACCGGGGAGGTGCTTCACGCCTTCTTGCATGACCGCGACCGCGAGCTCGGAGTGGCGCCACTTGCGGTACAGCTCGCCGAGCGCGATCCACGGCTGCGCCTCGACGGGACCGCTCGACAGCGCCTTGGTGAACCACTCGGCCGCCTCCTTGTCACGTCCGCCGTCGCGGGCGATCCGCCCGAGGTAGTAGTGCGCGCGCCAGAGCTGGTCGTTCAGCTTCACGGCGTGACGCAGCAGCGCCGCCGCGCGCGAGAAATCGAGGCCAGTCGTGTCGAGGTCGACCGCCTCCGGTGTCACGTTTTGCAGCTTGCCTTGCGTGTTGCGCGCGTCGTCGAGCACCTGGTTGTAGACGGCGACTCCGTACATCATGGCGTACATCGGCTCGGTGGGCGCCAGCTCGAGCGCATGGCGAAACGCCTCGGCTGATGCCGCCCAGTCATTCCCCATCATCTGCGCGCCCCCCATCCCGTACCAGGCCGTATGGTTGCCCGCCCACAGCTTCACCGCCTCCCGGAACTTGCTCACCGCGAGGGAGAAGGCCTTCCTTCCGTACGCAACGTTGCCTTCGTGGGTCGCGGTGATCGACTGCGAGGCTGCTGCGTTCGTGACGGTCACCGTGCGCGGCGTCGTCGAGATCGCGAGCAGCGTCGGGGGCGGCGGGAACACCACCGTCTGCATCACGAGCTTCGCGGGCGGGGTCGCCTTCTGGAACGAGCTCCACACGAGCAGTCCGTCGGAGTTGGCCTCGCTATGCGGCGAGCGCAGCGCGAACGTGCCTTCGATGGTGACGTAGTCTCCGACGGCGAGGTCGGCGCACATCGTGCGTCGCTTCTTGGGATCAAGCTCGCAGCGATCCGGATAGTTCGCGGGCGTGCGATCCGCTTTCGGGATGCGCGCGATCTCGAGCTTGTTGAACGGCCGCGGCACGTCGACGACCCACAGGCTGCGCTCGGCCGGCGTGTCGCGCGTGTCACCGAGGTAGAGCTTGGCGCGCTGACACTGCGTCGGGTCCTGGTCGATCGTGCGCTGGACCTGCGCGCGCGTCTGACCGGCGCGCTGGAGGTCCGCGACGCAGTCGTAGATCCAGGTCACGTAGCCACCGACGCGGAGCTTGGTGCCGAGCAACGGACGGCCGGAGACGTGGAGCTCGTGCACGCTGTGCGTTCCGGCCGGCGCGACGGGACGTTCGAACGCGGGCACGCCGGGCAGCGTGAGCTTCGGGCTGGGACGGACCTCCGCCCTCGGGCCGACCAGCGTTGGCCTCGACGGCGCCGGCCGCGACGGCCCACCCCACGGATCCTTCGTCGGCTCGCCATGAACGGGCGCAGCGAGCGCGAACACCATCGCAACCACGGGCTTCCACCTCATGCCCGAGCTGTAACACGCCGCTCAGTAGATCACGTCGCCGACGAAGATCGTCCCCGTCTTCGAGCCGAGCGGGCCGACGAACTGCACCGCGCGCGTCTGCTTGCCGCCGATCTGCATCATCTCGAATGGCCGCGTCATCGGCTGGCCGTTCGCATCGTGGAACGCGGCGACCACCATGATCTGGCCCGTGCGCTCGGCGTCGTTGACGAGGTTCGCTTGCACGACGGTCTTGCCGTAGTCGTCGAACACGTGGAGCTGCTCGATGCGCGCGCGCGGTGGATCGTCCGGGACCTTGGCGCCCTTGACCTCGATGCGGGCGGAGGTGGAGGTCGGGCGCGCAGCGCGCTCGGTGTCGACGAGCGCGAACGTGCGGCGCTCGCCGCTGGGGATCCACAGCGACTGCGGCTTGAGCTGGCCGACGGTGGCGCCGCTCGCGTCGACGAGCGCGCCGGCGAGCGTCACGTAGGCGCCTTGCCCCGCGGTGTTCTCGGCGTCGACGAGGAGGAACGTCGAGGTGCTCGCGTGCGCGCCGTCTCCGACGGTGTCGGTGCGCACCTTGAAGTCGCCGGTGACGCGGATCGCGTCGAGCGAGAGCTCGCGCGACGACGTGCGCTTGCTGCACGCGCCGAGCGCGGCGATCACGGCCAGCAGCATCACGACCCGCATGTGCCGGCAGCATAGCGCTTGTGCTATGGGCGAGCGATGGACTCGCTGTTTCCCTGGCTGACCGCGCCCTCCGAACGCCTCGCGGTCCGCGTCGGGGACCGGACGCTCTCGCAGCGCGAGCTGGCGCAGGCCTGCGCGCATCACGTGCAGGGGCTCGCAGCGCGCGGGGTCGCGCCCGGCGCGCGCGTCGGCGTGTGGACGCAGCCCGCGCTCGAGACGGTGGTCGCGCTCGTCGCGCATGCGGCCGCGGGCTACGTCTCCGTCCCGATCGATCCCAAGCTCGGCGAGACCGAGCTCGCGCACGTGCTGCGCGATGCCGCGCCGCGGCTGTGCGTCGCCGCCGATGCGGACGCGGTCGCCGGGCGCGCCGGTGCGCTCGTGACGCTGCGCGTGGAGCTGGCGACAGGTGGAGATCCCGCGCTCGCGCCGCGGCCGATCCGGGGCGAGCCCGCGCTCGTGCTGTACACGTCGGGGACCACCGGCGCACCGAAGGGCGCGCTGATCACCGATCGCAACATCGCCGCGAACCTCGACATGCTGGCGCGCGCGTGGGCGTGGGCCGATGGCGATGTCGTGGTGCACGCGCTGCCGCTGTTTCATGTCCACGGGCTCGTGCTCGGACTGTTCGGCAGCCAGCGCCGCGGCGGCGCGCTGCGCTGGGTGCCGCGGTTCGCGCCGGCGGAGCTCGCGGCCGCGCTCGGAGAGCATCCGGGGGCGCTGCTGTTCGCGGTGCCGACGATGTACCACCGCCTGTGCGAGGCGGCCGAGAACGAGCCTTCGATCGTTCCGGCGCTGCGCGCGGCGCGCGTGCTGGTCAGCGGCTCCGCACCGCTGTCGACGCGCGAGCACGGCCACCTCGAGCGCCTCACCGGCCATCGCGTGATCGAGCGCTACGGCCTGACCGAGACCTTGATCAACTGCTCGACGCGCCACGACGGTGATCGCCGCGCCGGGTTCGTCGGGCCGCCGCTCGACGGCGTGGAGCTCCGCCTGGTCGACGACGAGCGGCGCGCGCTCCCCGACGGAGATCCGGCGGCGATCGGCGAGATCTGTGTGCGCGGGCCGCACGTGTTCGCGGGCTACCTGAACAACCCGGACGCCACCCGCGCGGTGCTCGACGCCGAGGGGTGGTTCTACACGGGCGATCTCGCGACCCGTGCCGAGGACGGCCAGCTGCGCATCGTCGGCCGGCGCTCGACCGATCTCATCAAGTGCGGCGGCTTCAAGGTCGGCGCCGGCGAGGTCGAAGGCGCATTGCTCGAGCATCCGGCCGTCGCCGAGGCCGCGGTGATCGGCGCGCCCGACGACGATCTCGGCGAGCGCATCGTCGCGTTCCTCGTCACGCGCGGCGCGGTCGAGCCCCGCGAGCTCGAGGATCACGTGGCGGCGCGGCTGTCGCCGCACAAGCGGCCACGCGAGGTCCACGTCGTGGACGCCCTGCCCCGCAACGCGATGGGCAAGGTCCAGAAGACGCGGCTCGCATCGTCGAGAAGACGCTAAGGCTGCCTGTTTTCTACCCTGTTTCTCCGTTCACCGCGTTTAGGACGTGACAGCGAGGCCAGGGTCTAGTGGAACAAGAAACCCAGGACCACGATCGTGGTCGTGCGGCGTTCTACCTGCTCGTGTGCATCTGGCTGACCTTTCCTTTGGCCGTGGGAGACAGCACGAGCGTTAGTTCGCCTTCGGGCAGACGCATAGCCCAGCAACGGGCCGTCACGTTGCGGTGTTCCCGTACCGGGGCTACCTGTTCAGCGAGACGCACGCACGGTGGCTGGAATCGGGTACGCTTGGATGATGGTTGGCCCCGCGAAGAAGCACGTCGACGAGCTGTTGAAGCTGCCGCGGGCCGAGCGGTCGGAAGCCGCGGAAGCGTTGTTGCGCAGCTTGGAGGACGAGCCCGAGGAGGACGAGGCCGAGGTCGAAGCAGCGTGGGCTGCCGAGATCGAGCGTCGCATCGAGGAGAACGCTCCGGGGATTCCCGCCGAGACCGTCTTCGCGGAGATCCGCGCCCGCCTCTCGTGAAGGCGATCGAGCTCGCGCCCGCCGCGAGGGCCGAGCTTGACGCGGCGATCGATCAGTACGAACTGGCGCGGGCCGGTCGAGGCCGACGTTTCGCCGCCGCGGTCGAGCGCGCCGTACGGTTGATCGCGAGGTTTCCCATGGCGGCGCCGGCGTATCGTCGCGTGCATTCAAAGTACGGGGTACGGCGTCGCGTGGTCCGCGGCTTCCCGTTCGTGCTCGCGTATCGCGTGCTCGATGACCGCATTCGGATCGATGCCGTCGCGCACATGCGCCGGCAGCCCAACTATTGGCATCGCCGAGTCCGCTGACCGTCCTGGAGTCGATCTTGGAGCGGTTGCTCGAGACCGCCGGCTACTGAGTGCGCACCACCCGAGCGGCGTGCGATTAGGGACGTCGCAGCGATCCACCGCGACCAGACCCTCCGCCTTCAGTTTCTCTGGCGTGATCTCGGTCCGTTGGGCGCGAGGACGTCGACGACTTCCTTGCTCTTGACCTGTTCCTCACTGAGCTTGAACGAGAGCTTGTCCAGCCAGGCGGTGAGCTCACCGAGCTTTCCGCGCGAGTACATCCCGTCGCCACCGCTGTTGCTGACCTAGGCGTCCTGCACCAAGAACAAGCCGCTCGCGACTTCTAACGATGTTCACCACATCCCCGTGCGCCCGCACGGGCAAGGTGCAGAAGACGTCGCTGCGCGGCCGCCGCGGGTAACCGATCAGGCCGCGGAGCGGCGGTGCTTGGAAGAGCCCTCGTGCATGCGCAGCACGTCGCGGACCTTCTGCGGCAGCGCGAGCTCGGACGTATCGAACGTCGCGAGCGCGGTCGCGACGGTCGCGACGCGCTCCTCGGATGTGGCGCGCTTGTCGACGATCACGCGGTACTGCCCCTTCACCCGGCACAGCCCGCCGTTGCCCACGCTCGACTGGAGCGGCTCGTAGCTGACCTTGACCCCGAGCTGTTCGGCCGCAGCCTCCAGCAGCTCGAGCATGACTTCTGGCTTCATGACTAGAGCCACACTACCCGTTTGGATCAGCAGCGCAAGCACATTGTCCGGTTCCCGGACGGCAGAGATCGGATGCGCGCGCGGCGCAAGTTTTCGACGAATTTCCCGCTAAACGATCGGAAGCACGATGCGAAACGACGCGCCGCCGAGCTCGGAGCGCGCGACAGAGATCTCTCCACCGTGCTGGTCGACGATGTTGCGGACGATCGGCAAGCCGAGCCCGGTGCCCTTGCCATCGGGCTTGGTCGTGAAGAACGGCTCGAAGATCTTCTCGCGATCTGCCTCGGGTACGCCGGTCCCCGAGTCGGCAACCTCGAGCAAGATCGCGGCGGGGCCCTCGGAGATCGCGCGCACGCGAACTCGTCCGCCGGCCTCGACAGCGTGCACCGCGTTGGTGATGAGATTGATGAACACCTGCTCGAGCTGGCCGGACACGGCGTGCACGGCGGGCAGCTCGGGATCGATGTCGACGGAGAGATCGATCCCGCCCCGCTCGATCAGGTGCTCGCAGATCGACACCGATTGGCGCACGACCGCGGCGAGATCGACGGGCTCGAGATCGCGCCCCGACGGGCGCGCGTACTGCACGAGATCCCGCGAGAACCGCAGGATGCGCTGGGCGCTCGCGCCGATCCGGCGCAGCTTCTCGACGTCGGTCTCCTCCGCTCCCTGCGACTCGAGCTTGCGTACGAGGTACTCCGCGTAGACCGTGATCGACGTCAGCGGGTTGTTGAGCTCGTGCACCACGCCGGCCGCCAGCTCGCCGAGAGTGGCGAGCCGCTCGGCGCGCACGACCTGTTGCTGGAGCTTCTCGATCTGCGACTGGTCCTGACCGATCGCGACGATGGAGTCGATCGCGCCGCTCGGCATGCCCGTGCGCCCGACCGGCGCGAAGCTCCACACGCTGCGCACCGTCCCGCCATCGCGCGTCGGCAGAGAGACCGTGACCGCGGCATGGTGCTGGCCGTTCAGCGCGGAGGCGAACGCGGTCGTGAGGTACTGGCGTTGATCGGCGGAGATGAAGTCGCGCACGTCGCGCCCGATCACCTCGTCGCGTGGGAAGCCGGTCAAGTCGAGGAGCGCGCGGTTGCAGACGGTGATGCGCCACGCGCGATCGACGCCGAGGATGAGGGCGTTCGCGCTCTCGAGCAGGCGAGCCTGGTAGTCGCGGAGGCCGAGCGCATCGTCGTGGAGGCGGACGGTGCGCAACGCGACGGCGACGTGTGCGGCGAGCGGCACGACGGCGGCCTCGTCGCCGGCGCGTGCGTCCTTGCCGGGCGCGTAGCCGATGTCGAGTAGACCGTAGAGCTCGCCGGCGGCGGCGAGCGGCAGCGAGAACCCGGTCGCGATGCCGGTGAACGGCGAGTCCCACCGGTCACGGACCTGGAGCCGCGCACTCGCGGCGATCGCGTTCTTCAGGCGCGCCGATGCGAGCGCAGCCTCGGTCAGCGTGATGCCCTCCGCGGCGACGCCGTCGCGCAGCGAGGCACCACGCGCGTACACCCGCGCAGGATCGCGCGTGCGGATGTCGAGGACGCGCACGCAGAGGGCGCGCCCCGGCAGCAGCGTGGCGAGGATGTCGAGGGTGCGCTCGATCAGCGTCGACTCGTCGACGGCGACCGGCAGCTCCGAGGCGAGCGCGCGCAACGCGGCGAGCTGCGCGTCGATGGACGGCGACGTGAATGTCACCGCGAGCCTCCGCGACGCTGCGCCAGGTCGTCGAAGTCCGAAAGTGAGGGTGCGAGCGCGTCGTCCGGCGACGGCGTCACCGGCTGGAAGTCACCTGTCTGCGTCTCGTCGCTTCCGATCGGCATCGCCGGGTTGGAATCCGGCGCCGCGCGATCGAGATCGAGCATGCGCGCGCCGCCGACGTAGTCCGTCGTCTCGTACTTGGTGATCTTGCCGATCTTCTTCACGATGCCGGCCATGCGCTCGGCCTCGGACAGGATGATCCCGACGGCGCGCATGTGCGCCGCCTCCTTCTCGCTCTGCCGCTCGATCAGCTGCGCGTAGCCCATGATCGACGTCAGTGGCTGGTTGAGCTCGTGCGCCGCGGCGCCGGCGAGCTCGGCGACGAGCGCCTGCTTCTCGGAGAGCTGGAGCTTCTGCTGGGCATCGAGGAGGCGTTGCTCCATGCGGATTCGTTCACGCAGGTCGGTGAGGATACCGACGGTCGCGACCTCGCGCCCCCCTTCGTAGACGATCGATGCGGTCATGCTCACCGGGACGATCTCACCGGAGGCGATCTTGACCTCGCGCCGCGTCTGCTCCAAGCGCCCGACGCCGCCGTACGAGGTCGAGCGCAGCATGCGCATGATCTGCTTCGACGCTCCCGGCTCGTAGAGCTCCCAGACCGGGAGCCGCATGATGACATCGCGCGCGCGATAACCGAACAGGCGCTCGGCACCCTGATTGAACAGGATGATGCGGCCGCGCATGTCGGCCGCGATGATCGCGTCGACCGTCGAGTCGATGAGGCGCTCGAGGAACTCCTTCGTCGACCGCAGCTCGTGCTCGAGGGCGCGCTCGGCCGTGACATCGCGGAACGAGAGGATCACGGCGCCCGTGCCGGCGAGCACCGTCGAGGTCGAGACCGACACCCACGCCGGGGTGCCCGAGGTCGTCGTGAGCTCGAGATCGAATGCCTCCACGTTCGCGCCGGCGAGCACGCGCGCGACGGTGTCGCCGATCTGCGCGCGCTGTTGTGCGGCGACGAGATCGACGAGCTCGCTCCCCAGCAGGCCATCACGCGCGAAGCCGGTGATCCGCTCCGCGGCCCGGTTGACGAACAGGATCCGGCCTGCGTCGTCGAGCACGACCACGCCGTCGGCGCCGGCATCGAAGTGTTCTTTCAACGAATCGATGCCCCGCAGGCGCCGCTCCGCTTCGTAGCGCGCACGCGAGATGCGGTGCGTCTGGTCGCGCAGGCTCTCGAGCACCGCGCCGTGGCGGAGGTGCGCCGCCGTCGTGCTCGCGATCAGCTTGCCGAGCTCGAGAGAGCGCGCGCCGAGGTTGTGGCCGGGTTGGCGCTTGCGCAAGAGGATCGCGCCGAGCGGCCGTCCGCGCCATTGCACCGGGAACACGGCGATCGCGCGCACGCGCCGCGACGACAGCATGTCCGCGATATTCGCGGTCAGGGGATGGAACAGCACATCGTCGATCAGCACCGGCTGGAGCGTGCGGATCGCCTCGAGGATCTCGGGATACTCGGCGATGGCGAGCGTGAACCGCTGCAGCGGCTCGGCATCGGTCGCCGCGATCACGAACGCGTGATCCGAGCCCTCGATGTGCGCGACCAGCGACGCTCTCTCGAAGCCGAGGGTGCCGGCGGTGATGGAGAGGACCTGGACGAGCGCTTCGGCGTCGTCGCCGTCGGCGGTGAGCACCTCGTTGATGCGCGAGAGCGCGGGCGAACCGGCGCCGCCCGGGCTCGCCATGCGCAAGAGGTTTCGGCAGCGGGCGGCGAAGATCGCCGGCGGCACCGGCATGCGTGCGACGTCGGTCGCGCCGGCGGCGAGCGCCTCGGTGCCCGAGGTCGCCGGCACCGCGGGGACGATCGCGAGGATCGGAACATCTGCGAGCGCGGGCTGATCGCGAGCCTCGGCGACGAGGTGCGCCGCATCGGCGCCGATGATCACGAGGAGGCCCGGCAGGTTCGGGCCGACGACGAGGGTGGGCTCGCCGCGCACCGACATGCCGCTCGACGCGAGCTGGGCGACGAGCGTCGCCCGCTCGGGCTCGCTGCCGCCGAGGACGACGATCGTTGCGGCCTCCACGTCGGCCCGACGGTACCACGCCCGCGCGTTATCGACGGGAGTCGAACGCGCCGAGCGCCGCGGCGAACACCAGCTTGACCGGGACACCATGCGTCCGCGCGGCCGCTGCGCAGGCTTCGTACTCGGGAGCCGCATTCACGACCGAACCGCCTTCGCGGGCGACCTTGATCGGGATCGCGCCGTAGCGCGTGTCCACCAGCTCCGTCGAGCGCGCGAGCACCGTGCGCTCGCGTGGCGCGAAGCGGACGCCGATCGTGGTGGTCTCGCGCAGGATCGCCCCGATCACCGCGTCGCGCGCGGAGCTCTCCGCGAGCGCCGACAGGACGAGGGCAGGACGGCCCTTCTTCATCGTGATCGGCGTCCACCACACGTCGAGCGCCCCCGCCGCGAACACCGCATCCGCCGCCGGCCCGCACAGCTCGGGGCTCATGTCGTCGATGTTGGCGTCGATCTGCCAGACGCTCGCCGCAGCGACCGCGGCATCGACCACCGTCGCGCGCAGGACATTCGCGCGATCCGGCAGGTCCCAGTCGCCGGCGCCCCACCCCACCGCGACCGGCCGCCCCGTCGGAGCCGGCGCCCACTGCGTCACCGTCGCGGCGAGGATCGCGGCGCCGGTGGGCGTGCACAGCTCCCGCGGCAAGCCGCCATCGGCCATCACGCCGCCCGCCTCGCGCAGCACCTCGAGCGCCGCGGGCGCAGGCACCGGCAGCACGCCGTGCGCGCAGCTCAAGGTGCCATGCCCCATCGCGACGCTCGTGCACGTCACGCTCGCAGGTGATAGCCAGTCGAGCGCGGCCGCGGTTCCGACGACATCGACGACGCTATCGATCGCGCCGACCTCGTGCAGCGCGACCTCCTCGACGGTGGTGCCGTGCAGCTTCGCCTCCGCGCGCGCGAGGCGGTCGAAGATGTCGAGCGCGCGGCGCTTGGTTCCGTCCGAGAGCCTCGCGTCGACGATCCGCGCGCGAATCGAGCCGTAGTGATAGTGCGCGTGGCTCGAGCGCGGAAACGCTGCGTGCGTGTGGTCGTGGTCGTGCGCGTGAGCGTGGTCGTGCGCGTGAGCGTGGTCGTGCGCCTGAGCGTGGTCGTGCGAGTGAGCGTGGTCGTGCGAGTGCTCGTGCTCGTGCTCGTGCGCGGAGAGCAACGCCCCGGTGGTGTCCACCTTGACGTCGACGGCCGCGATGCCGCCCTTGGTCACGCGCGCGACCGTGAGGCGCCCGCGACCAGCGCCGATCGCATCGAGTGCGTCGCCGATGACGTCGACGGGAACGCCGAGGTCGATCAGCGCGCCGAGCGTCATATCGCCGGCAGCGCCGCTCGCGCAGTCGAGATGGAGATGCAGGCCCTTCACGCCGGCACCGCCAGGCGCGCGATGCGGACCGCGGCGACCGCGGCGCCGACGCCGTTATCGATGTTGACCACGGTGATGCCCGGTGCGCACGACGTGAGCATCGCGCCGAGGGTGAGCAGGCCGTCGATCGCGACGCCGTAGCCGACGCTCGTCGGTACTCCGATCAGCGGCCGATCGATGAGCCCGCCGAGCACCGAGGGCAGCGCCGCCTCCATGCCTGCGAGCGCGACGACCACCTCGGCGCTGCGAATCTCGGCGACGCGCGCGAGCAGGCGATGCACGCCCGCGACCCCGACGTCGTAGATGCGGAGCACGGGCGCACCGAGGAACTCGGCGACCACGGCGCACTCCTCCGCCACCGGCAGATCGCTCGTCCCGGCCGCGACGATCGCGATGCGCGCAGTTGCGGGACGCACCGGGCGCTCGCCGAGCAGCGCGGTGCGCGCGGTGTCGTCGATGCGAACCTCGGGGAGCAGCGCACGCAGCGCGGCGGTCTTCGAGGCATCGACGCGCGTGGCGAGCCCTCCGCCGGCCACGCGCGCCAACTCGCGCAGCGAGGTCGCGATCTGATCGGGCGTCTTGGAGGCGCCGTACACCAGCTCGGGGATGCCGGTGCGCAGCTCGCGGTGGTGATCGATGACGGTGCCCGCCGCGACCTCGGCGAACGGGAGATCGCCGATCTGCCTGGCCGCGTCCTCGGGACTGAGCGTCCCCCCGCGGACCTGGGCGAGCACTTCAACGAGCTGCTGGCGATTCACCCGCCGTGCTTACCACGCTCGCGCTCGTTCGCCGCACGCGGCGCAGGCCACTACTCGTTGATGACGCGGACGACGTTGCTCTTGCCCCAGCCAAAGCCGAGCTCGAGCGTCACCGTCGGCGTGTAGCGCTCCTGCCCGGAGTCCTCGCTCTTGTAAAACGGCAGCGTCGCATCGAACTGGACGAACCCGCGGATCGTCGACGAGCGGAACGCCTCGTAGCCGGCGATGAGGTGGCCCTGGAGCCCCGCCCCGGTGTACGTGTTGTCGCCGTCGGAGACACCGACGAAGCCGTAGCTGAGGCCCGCGCCGTAGTACACGGTGCCGTCGGCGGTGGGGTTCTGATAGTAGAGCCCGAGCAGCTTGATCAGCGACATGTTGACGCCATCGCTGACGTCGCTGTCGTTGGCGAGGATGATGTTGAGGGCCGAGATGTCGAGGCCGATGCGATCGAGCTCCTTGCGGTAGCCGAAGCCGAACGCGGGACCGTAGGCGAAGCGGCCGGCGATCACGCCGCCGTAGCCGAGCGCGACGTACTTGAGGCTGTCGGCAGCCACGCGACGTGGCGACGATTGGTCCTTGGTGACGTTGGTGCGGTCGGTCGCGCCGCCGCCGGTCTCCATCGGAGCGCCGGTGACCAGCGACTTCACCATCTGCGAGTAGACGTTCGACAGATCGTCGAGCGACGTCGAGCGGCCGGTACGTTGCCCGCGCTGGCCACTGATCGTGACGTTGATGGTGTTGCCGAGCTTGATGTTGCTGACGACATAGGTCTCGGTGCACGCCGCGCCCGACGAGTTGACCGGCAGCTGCTCGTTGGCGAACGCCTGGAGCACGAGGCCACGCACGGCGACGCGCTCTTGCTCGGTCAGCGTGTCACGCGCCGGATCGATCACGACGCACACACCGGCGGGCTCACCGGGTGGTGGTGGCGGTGGTGCATCGACGGGGGCGCCCGGCTGCGCGCGCGGCGCACCGATCGACACCACCGTGGCGAGCAGGCAACCCACCCAGCGGGCCACGTTCGTTGCATTCGAGGTGCTCATCGGTCCTCCTATCATTCGTTGATGCGCCGGATCACGCGCGGGTCGGATTCCCTGAAGATCGTTGGCGACGGATCACCAGCCTTCCCTCGCCCCCGGATCTCCAGCATCGCGGTCGTCGTGAGGAAGTACCAGTAGCCGCGGTCGAGAAAGTCATGAACGACGGGGTTCGAGACGTTCGCCGCGACCGACAGGTTCACGCTCGACGACAGCTGCAGCCCGAGCCCCAGATAGCCGCCGAAGCCGAGATCGACGCGGTGCTCGGGATCGGACAACCGCAGCAGCAGGCTCGCGGTCGCGCCGATGCGGATGAACGGCCGCGGCGCGCTCGCCCCGAGGAAGCTCACGAAGCCGATACCGCCCTCGTAGTTCGCGACGGCGAACGGCGAGAACACGACGCCCGAGCCGCGGTACAGCTCGTCCTTCGGATCGTTGTCGCCCTCGACATGGTCGTCGTAGCGATCCTTGGCGTCCCGCACGATCGCGTAGTCGTGGAGGAGGATGCGCCCATAGGCCTCGAGCGCGGACTGTTCGTCGTGGAGGAAGCCCCACGCGCGCGCCTCGATCGACACGATGTTGTACTGGCGCTGGCGCGCGCGCGTGTCGGTCGGAGGCAGCTGCAGCATGCCGCCGCCTACCGCGACCACGGGATCCCAGCGGCGAGCGCTCGGGGAGGATCGCCGCGGCGCCGTCTGATCGCGCAGGACGTTGTAGCGGTCGGTGACACCGAACCCGGTCGCGAGCGAGCGGCCGGTGATCAGCGAGCGCACCAGCTGGCTGACCAGCAGGTCGACCTCGTCGAGGCTCGAGGCATTCCCGTTCACACTCTTGCCGTCCGCGACGAGGGTCACCGTGACGCGCTTGCCGAGCTTGATGCTCCACGCGGTCAGCTGCCCGCGGCAGGCGAAGCCCTCGCGATCGACGGGCACGCCTTCCTTGGCCAGCGCCTCCTGGATCGCGACGCGCACCGCGTAGCGTTCACCCTCGCCCAGGTTGTCTCGGCTCACGTCGATGGCGACGCACACCCCGTCGGCGCGCGCCTCGGCCACGGCGCCGAGCACGATCAGACCGACCAGAGGCCACCACCTCATCCCATCCAGTCTACCGAGGACGCTGCCGAGCCGGTTGGCAAGAAGCGGTCATTCGCCTGTCGTCAGAACGGCGCAGGTGTGACCAGCGCGACACGCTCGCCTTCGTGCACCCACACACGGGCGAGCGCCTCGGCGTGCAGCATCAACCGCGG
>DATLHR010000346.1:0-1708 GCA_035539815.1 Kofleriaceae bacterium | reverse complement strand
GCTCTGCGAGGTCTGCGCCGTGATGGAGACCGACGTGCGCGCGCTCGCGGAGCGGCTCTCGCCAGTGCCACGGGTGCTGACGCTCGAGGCGAGCTCGCTCGACGGCGTGCTCGAGGACATCGCGCGCGTGGGTGCCGCACTCGGGCTCGCGGACGAAGCCGACGAACTGCTGGCCGGCGCGCGCGCGCGGATGCGGAGCGTGCACGAGGCGCTCAAGGCGGCGCGTGCACCGCGGCCGCGAGTGGCGGTGATCGAGTGGGGCGAGCCGATCTATGCGGCCGGTCACTGGGTGCCGGAGATGGTGCACCGAGCCGGCGGCGTGGACGTCCTCGCCAAGCCAGGGGAGCACTCCGTCATCGTCACGCTCGAGGCCGTGCGTGCCGCCGACCCCGAGGTGATCATCATCGCGCCCTGCGGGTATGACCTCGACCGGTCGGCAAAGGAGGGTGAGCGGCTGCTCGCGCTCGACGACTGGCGATGGGCACGCGACCGCCGCGTCTTCGCCGTCGACGCCAACGCCTTCGCCAGCCGGCCCGGCCCGCGCCTCGTCGACGGCATCGAAGTGTTCGCCCGCTGCTTCAACCCTGCTCTCTTCTCGCCCATCGACCCCGATTTCGCGACGGCTCTCACTGCTGCCGCCCGTACCGACTGACGGAGAGTCCCAATGTTGAAGCCGCCTGCCATCGCGTTCCTCAAGAAGCTCCTCGACACGCCCGGCCCCTCGGGATACGAAGCCGCGGCCGCCGCGGTCTGGCGTGAGGAGGCCCGCACGTTCGCGACCGACGTGAGCGGTGACGTGCATGGCAACAGCATCGCCGTCGTGAACCCGGGCGGTTCGCCGACGATCATGCTCGCCGGCCACATCGACGAGATCGGCGTGATCGTCACCTGGATCGACGACGACGGCTTCGTGCACATCGGGCCGATCGGCGGCTGGGACCCGCAGGTGCTGGTGGCGCAGCGTATCCGGTTCGCCGGCCGCGAAGGCGACGTGTACGGCGCAGTGGGCAAGAAGCCGATCCACCTGATCAAGCCCGAGGACCGCGACAAGGGCACCAAGTTCACCGACCTCTGGGTCGACATCGGTGCCGCGAACCGCGCACAGGCGGAGGCGCGACTCTCGATCGGCGACGCGGGCGTGATCGACTCGCGCACCATCGACTTCCCCAACGACCGGATCGTCTCGCGCTCGGTCGACGACCGCATCGGTGCGTTCGTGGTGCTCGAGGCGCTGCGCCGCTACGCCGATGACCCGGGCGAGGCGCGCGTGGTCGCCGTGGCCACGACGCAGGAGGAGATCGCCTACCACGGCGGCGGCGCGCGCGTGGGCGCCGAGCGCGTGGACCCGGCGATGGCGGTGGTGGTGGACGTCACGTTCGCGACTGACCATCCGGGCATCGAGAAGAAGGAACTCGGCGACTCGCGCCTCGGGAGCGGGCCGGTCCTGACGCGCGGGTCGGTCGTCTCGCCGGTCGCGTTCCGGGTGCTGCGCGACACGGCGGAGTCGCTGCGGATCCCCTACACGCTCCACGCGGCGGGGCGCGAGACGGGCACGGACGCCGACGCGATCCACCTCGCGCGGAGCGGCGTGGCGACCGCGGTGCTCTCGATCCCCAACCGCTACATGCACTCGCCGAACGAGATGGTGAGCTTGGCGGATCTGGACCAGGCGGCGACGCTGATCGCGGGGGCGTGCAGGGCGGTGACG
>DATLHR010000345.1:0-4429 GCA_035539815.1 Kofleriaceae bacterium | reverse complement strand
GCCGAGCACGGCGATCAGGCCGAAGAACCCGGCAGCGACGAGCGCGAGGGCGCCCACCACCAACACGGCCGGATGCACGCGACGCTTCTTCTCCGCATAGACGAAGGCGCCCTGCGGTAGGTCATTCGACGATGTACGTGGCGCGGGCGGCGTGGTCGGCGTGCGCTTCGCTGCACCCTCGACGACCGCGCTTGCGAGCGGCAGTGGTGGAGGTGGCGTCCCGGGGCGCGGCCGCGTCGCACCACTGTCCTCCGCCGCGAGCGGCATCGATGGCGCCGCGGTGACGGAGAGCGGCGACGCCGGCGTGGCGACGCGCGTGCGGGTCGATCCGCTGTCATTCGCCGCGAGTGGAGACGATGGCGTGCGCGTGCGCGCCGAGTCACCGGTCGCGGGCGGCGGCGGTGGCGTGGGCCCGCGGCCGCGCGGTGGCGGCGGAGGAGCCGTCGGAGGACGGCGCGCCGCCGGGGCAGGTGCACGCGCGGGTGACGTCGCCTCGTCGTCGAGCTCCTCGATCAGCTCCTCGTCCGGCTCGAGCGTCGGGATGCTCGTAGAGCTGGCGGGTGCGGCGCTCGGTGGCGGCGTCGTGATGCGCGGCGCGGGCTTGGCGGGGAGGCGCGCGGGGAGCCCGGAGCCCCCCTGTGTCCGCTCGGCGGTGATCGCGACCGGCACGGCCGAGGCCTCGCTGCGGCGGAGGCGAGGCATCTCGCCGACGAGGTTGCGCGGTTTGGTGGCCGGATCGAGCTGCGGCAGGATGAGCTTGTCCATCGCGTACGCCGCGGCGCCGGAGAGGACGAAGACGAAGGTGTTCTCGCAGCGCACGGGCTCGCTGGTGGTCAGCTTGGGCGTGGTGGCGCTCGCCTTGGCGAGCGAGCGCGCGATGATCGCGGCTTCCTCGCGGTGGAGGATGACGATCGCGTCGATCTGCGGATCCGCGATCCAGCGCGCGAGCATCACGTCGATGGCCTGCTCGTCGATCGGAACGACCTCGGCGGCGAGGACGCGATGGCCGGCGGCGAGGGCGCGATCACGAGCGACCTCGAGCTGCGTCCGGTTGGCGCGCGCCGGGTCCTTCGCGACCGCGAGCAACCCGATCTGGACGGTCACGGACGGCACGGCCCCGATGCTAGCAAACACGCGCCCGCGACGGTGATGCGGAGCTACAGTGCGCTCATGCAGGCGCGCATCCTCCATTCCACCCTGACCTCCGACGCTCGGATCCGCCTCTCGCTCGACGAGGTCGACCTCGGGACGCCGGGCCCCGACGAGGTCATCGTTCGCGTCGACGCCGCGCCCGTGAATCCGACGGACGTTTTCTTGATGCTCTCACTTGCGGATCTTTCGCGCGCCGAGCATCGCGGCGGCGTGCTCGAGGCCCCGGTGTCCCCCGCGATGACGAAGGTGTACGCGGGCCGCGTGGATCAGCCGCTGCCCGTCGGCACCGAGGGTGCCGGCACGGTGGTGGAGGCCGGGAGCGGGACCGCAGCGCAGGCGCTGCTCGGTAAGGTCGTCGCGACACATCGCGGCGGGATGTTCGCATCGCACCGCAAGCTACCGGCCTCGGGGGTCGACGCGCTGCCGGCGGGCCGCACCGCCGAGGAGGGCGCGTCGGCGTTCGTGAACCCGATGACCGCGCTCAGCTTCGTCGAGACGATGCGCGCCGAGGGCCATCGCGCGATCGTGCACACCGCCGCCGCCTCGAACCTCGGCCAGATGCTCGTCAGGATCTGCGCCGACGATGGCGTGCCGCTCGTCAACATCGTGCGGCGTCCCGCGCAGGTGGAGCAGCTGAAGGCGCTCGGCGCGGCGCACGTGCTGGACAGCTCCGCGCCGTCGTTCGCGAAGGACCTGGTGGAGGCGATCGCCGCCACCGGCGCCACGCTCGCGTTCGATGCGATCGGCGGTGGCACGCTCGGCGGCCAGATCCTCGACGCGATGGAGCGCGTCGCCGCGCGCTCGATGAAGACGTTCAGCCACTACGGCTCGTCGACGCTCAAGCAGCTCTACATCTACGGCGGCCTCGATCGTGCACCCACGCAGCTCGTGCGCACGTTCGGCATGACGTGGAGCGCGAGCGGCTACCTGGTCATGAACGCGCTCCGCAAGCTCGGGCCGGAGGTCGTCGCGCGGATGACCGCGCGGGTGATGAGCGAGCTGACCACCACGTTCGCGAGCCACTTCAGCCACCGCATCTCGCTCGACCGCATGCTCGACGTCGAGACCGTGCGAGCGTTCGCGCTCCTCGCGACCGGCGAGAAGTACCTCGTCACTCCGGCGCGAGCACCGTGATCGCGAACAGGTAGCTCGGGCGCGCGGAGTCATCGATGAACCCCGCCCGGCACAGCGTGCTGCCCTCCTTGAGACCGGTCACCACGAACGTGTTCGTCTCGGGGGTCTTCGCCTGCATCTCGACGCGCGCGATCGTGGGGTCGTCGCAGAACGTGCCCATCGCGAACCCGACATCGTACGCCTGCGTCTCGCCGATGCGCAGGGTAAGGGGGACCGGCCCGTCCGCGATCGCGACGCCTGCGCCAGCGGCCGCAACCAGCAGGACGAGTCCGATCCGAACCACGAGCTAGATCTACCCCGCGGCTCGCACGGTCACCACACGTGCGGGATCCACCGAGACCGCACGCGCCGCGCATAGTCCGAATAGCCCGGAAGCTCGCGCCGCAACGTCGCGTCCTCCAGGACCGTGCGAACGACGAGGACGATGGCGAGCACACCGGCGGGCACCAGCGCCCACAGCGATCCGAGCGCGAGCGCCATGCCCGCGCCCAGCACCGCGGCGGCGAGATAGCCGGGATGGCGCACGTACGCGTACGGCCCGGTGTCGATCACGCGATGGTCGCGATCCGTCTGGATGCGCACGCTCGGCTCGAAGTGGCGGTTCACGCCCTGCGCCCAGGTCTCGAGCACGAAGGCGGCGGCGAACAGCACGTAGCCGAGCGCGACCACCCACGACGGCTGCGGCGCCCACTGATAGCGCCCGGCGTCGAGCGCACCGATGACGAGGATCGCCGTGAACGTCAGGAGCACGATCGGAACGATCACGAGGTCCCAGTGCTTCGTGCCTTTCCCGATCCCGCGCCGCACCGCGAACAGCTCGCGGTTCACGCGCCAGATGTACACGGACGCCATGCCCGTCGCGATGCCGAACGCGACGAGGAACGACCACCCGCGCGGCCACGCCAGCGTGCCCGCCGTCGCGAACAGCACGATGCCGAAGATCACGAGCGTGATGAGCAGCGACTCGATCGCGCGCGCGAGCTCGTCGGTGGCATGCCCGGGCGCCGGAGATACCGTCATCGTCATGCCCAACCCTACTGCCCCGCCGTGCCTGCGGCAGGTGAGCGCGTTCTACCGTTGGTCGCTACAGTCATACCGCGGTATAAACGTCCATGGCCAGAAAGCGGAAGGGCGTGAGGAAGACGGCGATCAGCGTCGCGCCTGATGTGCTCGCGCACGCTCAGCAGATGGTGAAGCAAGGCATCGCAACGTCGGTCTCTGGATACTTCTCGGTCCTCGCGACACGCGATCGGGCACGGCGCGATCTTCTCGGGTACATCGCCGACCTCGAGTCCGAGCTGGGACTGTCGGATGCAGATCGAAAGCGGCTCGATCAGGAGCTCGGACTCCGGGTGCCAAGACGATCACCCGCGAAGAGCGCCGCGGCGGCACGCCGGGCGAGTTGATCGGTGCGAGGGTACGTCCTCGACGCCGGTGCGCTCGGGGTGCTCGATGAGCGCGATGAGAGTGCTCGTCGAATCGTTCGTGTCGTGGCCGATGCGGCTGCAAAGGAGCTCTCCCTGGTCGTCCCTGCAACCGCACTCGCCCAAGCGTACTTCGATGGAGCCCGTCAGGCGCGGCTTGCACGCCTGGTCGGGCAAGCGTACGTGGTCATCGCGGTCCTCGACCGGACCTCCGCGAAGGCCGTCGGCGCCATGCGACACCACACGCGTCACCCAGACGTCGTCGCCGTCCACGTCGCCTGGGTCGCGCGAACGCACGATCTCACGGTCGTGACGAGCGATCCCAGTGACTTCAAGAAGCTCGGCATCGCGGCGAACCGCATCATCACCGTGTGAACGAAGAGGTGGGGCCCCGTACCCGCCAACGGATTTTGCACCGCAACACGGTGCCGGCGATATTCCACGACGCGTGGGCGTCGCAGCTCAAGACCTGGCTCCGGCGGCCGCGACGGCGCCGTCGCTCTTCAGCGTCGGCGCGCCGCGACGACGGCGTTGATCGCGGCGGTCGCGGCAGGCGAGCCGCGCTCCTCGTCGAGCGCGTCGGCCCAGCGGTCGACCCGGCGCTGCCAGTTGGGGCGCTCGGTGACGGTGCCGGGGACGTTGTGCGGGAACGGCTCGAGCGCGAGGTCATCGAGGGCGACGAGCACGATCTCGGCGGGTCCGACGGCGAGCTCGATGGT
>DATLHR010000344.1:0-13543 GCA_035539815.1 Kofleriaceae bacterium | reverse complement strand
ACGCCGAGCATGCAGAACCCGAGGTGGCTCACCGACGAGTACGCGACCAGCTTCTTCCAGTCGTCCTGCGCGAACGCGACGAACGAGCCGTAGATGATGCCGATCACTGCGAGGATCGCGATCACCGGGCCCCAGGTCGCGGCGCCGTGCGGAAACAGCGGCATCGCATAGCGCAGGAAGCCGTAGATACCGAACTTCAGCAGCACGCCGGCCAGGATCACGGAGCCAGCCGTCGGCGCCTCGACGTGCGCGTCAGGCAACCACGTGTGCAGCGGGAACAGCGGCACCTTGATGGCGAAGGCGAGCGCGAAGGCTGCGAAGCACCAGTTCTGCGCGCCATACGGCAGCGACACGGTGAGCAGCTGCTCGAGGTCGGTGGTGTAGATACCGGTGACGTTGTGGTGCTGGACGTAGACGTAGAAGATCGCCACCAGCATCAGCAGCGAGCCGATCATCGTGTAGATCACGAACTTGATCGACGCGTAGAGGCGGCGCTGACCGCCCCAGATGCCGATCAAGAGGTACATCGGGATCAGCATCACTTCCCACATCACGTAGAAGAGGAAGATGTCGAGCGCGACGAACGCGCCGATCATGCCGGCCTCGAGCACCAGCATCGCCGCGGTGAACTCGCGCACGTGCTTGGTGATCGCCTTGCCGGTCCCGAACAGCGTGAGCGGCATCAGGAACGTCGTCAGGATGACCAGGAAGATCGACATGCCGTCGACGCCGGTCTTGAAGCGCGCACCGAGCCCCGGGATCCACTCGACGTCGAACACGAGCTGGAAGCCGTCGAGCTTCGGGTTGAAGTAGCGCAGCATCAGCAGCGATACGAGGAACGTGATCGTCGTGAACGTCAGGCCGAGGCCGCGGTGCAGCGGTGACTCGGTCTTCGGCGTGCACATCACGAGGATCGCGCCCAGGAGCGGCAGCGCGATCAGCAGCGGGAGAATGAACGAGCCCGGCATGACTACTTCTGCTCCTCGGTCTTGGCGGCCGGGATGTGGATCTCCCGGGTCACCGTGCGCGTCTTGCGGGTCACCGCGTCATCGATGAACAGCGTGATCTTCGAGCCCGCGTCACCGTACAGGACGTGGAGGTCCGGCGAGGCATACGGCTGGCCCGTGGCCGGGTCGCTGTCGGGGATGCCGTCACCGTTGATGTCCCAGCGGACCTTCGACGTCGACGGCAGGCCGGCGCCCGGCTCGGCGACGAGGTGCAGGCGATCGCCGACGACCTCGTACGAGAAAGACGGCTTGTCGTGGCAGTCGGTGACGAAGAACACCGCGGCCGCGCCGATCACGAGCCCGGCGAGGTAGCGCTGCACCTGACCGTTCTGGAACCACCGCGAGATGCGGCCGAACAGCCCGACGACCATCGCCGCGCCGTTGACCGCGACGGTGTCGATCAGCAGGCGATCGACGATCTCGTAGAGCCCCTTCGCCGCGACCTTGAACGGACGCACGAACGCGGAGTCATAGATCTCGTCGACCCACAGCTTGTTCTTCGACGCCTCGTACGCACCCGCGAGCGGTCCATCGACGAGCCGATCGACGGCCGGCGACGGCCCGCGTCCGTAGAACATCCACGCGAGGCCGATGCCGAGCCCGCCGATCGCGAGCGCGAGCGCCATCAGGCCGTACGTCGTGGCGTCGGACAGGTGGTTCATGATCGGCTGCGCCGCATTCACCCCTTCCGCGGTCGGGTTGTACCAGGTGGGCGTCACGCTCGGCTCGAGCCACGACGACAGGCCGTGCATGAACGCCGGGAACTTCGCCGACGTGTGCGGGAAGCCGATGAAGCCGGCCACCGTCGCGAGGCCCGCGAGGACGACCAGCGGCATCGTCATCGACGGCGGCGACTCGTGCGCGTGCTTGGCCGCCTCGCTGCGCTCCTCGCCGGAGAACACGAGGAAGTACAGGCGCCACATGTAGAACGCCGTGCCGAGCGCCGCGATCGCGAGGCCCGCCCACAGCACCTTGCCGTACCAGATCGGCCAGCCGGGCGGCGTCACGCCCCACGCGCCGGCGAGGATCTCGTCCTTCGAGAAGAAGCCCGAGAACGGGATGATGCCGGCGATCGCGAGGCACGAGATCATGAACGTGATCCGCGTGATCGGCATGTGCTTGCGCAAGCCGCCCATCGTCCTGATGTCGCCCGGCGTCGTCGAGCCGCCGTGCTCCATGCCGTGCATGACCGAGCCGGCGCCGAGGAACAGGCATGCCTTGAAGAACGCGTGCGTGCCGAGGTGGAAGATCGCCGCGACCCAGTTGCCGGTGCCCGCCGCGACGAACATGAAGCCGAGCTGGCTCACCGTCGAATACGCGAGCACCTTCTTGAGGTCGGTCTGCGCGAACGCCATGAACGCGGCGGCGAGCGCGGTGAGGAGGCCCACCGTCGACACCACGATCAGCGCCGTCGTCGACGCCGAGTAGAGGAACGACAGGCGGCACACCATGTACACGCCCGCGGTCACCATCGTGGCCGCGTGGATGAGAGCGGAGACCGGGGTCGGGCCCGCCATCGCGTCCGGCAGCCAGACGTACAGCGGCAGCTGAGCGCTCTTCCCGCACGCGCCGATGAACAGGAAGATGCCGGCCGCGGCCGCGAGGCGCTCACCGCCCCAGAACGGCTGCACGTACGCGGCGCCCACGTTGGTGCCCTTTAGCTCTGCGAAGTCCAGCGTCTTGGTGGCCCAGAACAGCAGGAACATGCCGAGCAAGAAGCAGAAGTCGCCGATGCGGTTCACGACGAACGCCTTGCGGCCGGCCGTCGCGTAGTTC
Source organism: Kofleriaceae bacterium (assembly GCA_035539815.1). GTDB lineage: Bacteria > Myxococcota_A > Polyangia > Haliangiales > Haliangiaceae > JABFXX01. Next base: position 10,760 of record DATLHR010000344.1, on the reverse strand, counting down.
TCGTTCTCGTACCAGAAGCCGATGAGCAGGAACGAGCACAGGCCGACGCCCTCCCAGCCGATGAACATCACCGGCAGGTTCGCGCCGAGTACGAGGATGAGCATCGCGCCCGTGAACAGGTTCAAGTACCCGAAGTACGCCGCGTAGCGCGGGTCGTGGGCCATGTAGCCCGTCGAGTAGATGTGGATCAGCGTGCCGACGAACGTGATGATCAGGATCATCACCGCCGACAGCGTGTCGAGGCGGAACGCGAGCTCGGCCTTGAAGTTGCCGACCTCGAGCCACGTGTACCAGACCTGCGTGATGCCGACGCCGCCGCTGCCGGCCTTGTACAGCTTCCACAGCTGACCGAACACCATGTACAGCGATACGCCGCACGCGGCGGCGACCGCGGCGATCGCGACGGTGTGGACGGTGCTGCGCGACAGCTTGCGTCCGAGCGTGAGGTTGAACAGCGCGCCGAGGAGCGGCAGCAGCGGGATCCAAGCCAAGGTAGGAATGCTCATGGCCTAGTGCCTCAGGGTGGTGAGTCGATCGACGTCGACGTTGCGCCGCCCGCGGAACACCGCCACGACGATCGCGAGACCGACCGCCGCTTCGGCGGCCGCCACCGCGATCACGATCAACGCGAAGGTGTGCCCCGACATGTCGCCCCACATACGGGCGAACGTCAGCAGCGTCATGTTCGCGGCGTTGAGCATGAGCTCGACGCTCATCAGGATGATCAGCGCGTTGCGGCGGATCAAAACGCCGGCGACGCCGATCAGGAACAGCACGGCGGCGAGGACGAGGAAGTGTCCGTAGCCGACCTCGAACAGGAGCTTGCCCATCTAGTGGCCCTCCCCGGCGGGAATGTTGCCCTCGTTGTCCTGGTCCTCGTGGAGCGGCCGCGCGATCGCGATCGCGCCGACGACGGCGATCAGCAATAGAATCGAGACGGCCTCGAACACGAAGAGACCGGGGCCGAACAGGTCGGTGCCGACGGCGCGCACCGAGCCCCAGCCATGGCCCTCGGGCGTCGGCCCGGGCGCGTTGAAGGCCGTCGTCGGGTTCGGCGCCTGCACCTTCATCAGCAGCATGACGAGGCGGCCGACGAGATAGAGGATCGCGACGCCGCCGAGCACCTGGCCGAGGCGCCCCGACGGAGCCACCGGCTCGTCCTCGGGCCGGTTCAGGATCATCACGACGAAGACGAACAGCACCATGATGGCGCCGGCGTAGACGAGCATCTGCACGACGCTCAAGAAGCTCGCGTACAGCATCATGTACACGGCCGAGATGCCGACGAACGTGCCGACGAGGCCCATCACGGCGGAGACCAGGTTGCGCCGCGTGATCACGAACAGCGCGCCGCCGACGCTCGCCACGGCGAAGCCCCAGAACAGGAGCGCCATGCCCTTGCCGCCCGACTCGGCGACGTCCTTGTGCGGCGACCACTTCGTGACCTTCGCCATGGCCGAATCAGATCGCGTCTGGGTCGGCATCGGCTCGGCGGCCGCGAGCTGCGGCGCGAGCGCCTCGGCCGCACCGAACGCGAGGCCAAGGCCCATCAGGATCACTAGAACGCGGGCGATCATGCCGCCCTCCTCTTAATCGCTGCCTCGAAGTCGGCGCGGAACTTGGTGAGGAACCCGAGCATCGGCCACGCCGCGGCGTCGCCGAGCGCGCAGATCGTGTTGCCCGCGATGCCGTGCGCGATGCTCGCCAAGAGGTCGACGTCCTCGGGCTTGCCGTTTCCTTCGGCGACACGGCGCGAGACCTTCTCGAGCCAGCCGGTGCCCTCGCGGCACGGCGTGCACTGGCCGCACGACTCGTGCGCGAAGAACTTCATGATCCGCCACGTGGCCTTCGGGATGTCGGTCGCTTCGTCGAGGACGACGATGCCGCCGGAGCCCGCCATCGTGCGCAGCACGCGGCCGCCGCCGAGATCGAACTGCTGGCCGGGCCGCACCATCACGGGCTTGATGCGCTCGTCGGTCTGCAGCGCGTCGAACTCGCACATGACGTCGAGCTCGTCGGCGGCGAGCGGCGGCATCGACACGCCACCGGGGATGACGGCCTTGACCTTGCGGCCCTTCCACACGCCGCCGCAGACGTCGTTGATGATCTGCGTGAACGTGATGTCCATCGGCAGCTCGTAGACGCCGGGCTTGTTGACGTGGCCCGAGACGCACAGCGTGCGCGTGCCGCCGGAGCGACCGGTGCCGAGGCCCGCGAACCAGGCGCCGCCCTTGTCGATGATGGGCGGCACGTTCATCAGCGTCTCGACGTTGTTGACGATCGTCGGGTTGCCGAACAGGCCCTTGACCGCCGGGAACGGCGGCTTGAGGCGCGGCTGACCGCGGCGCCCCTCGAGCGAGTTGAGCAGCGCCGTCTCCTCGCCGCAGATGTACGCGCCCGCGCCGCGGTGCACCGTGAGGTGGACCTCGATGCCCGAGCCGAGCACGTTCTTGCCCAGGTACCCGCGCGCGTACGCTTCCTCGACCGCCTTCACGAGCACGACGTACTCGCGCATCATCTCGCCGCGGATATAGATGTAGTTGTGCACGGCCTTGAGCGCGTGCGCCGAGATGATCATGCCCTCGATGAGGAGGTGCGGATCCCAGTAGATGAGCTCGCGGTCCTTGCAGGTGCCGGGCTCGGACTCGTCGGCGTTGCAGACGAGGTGGACCTTCGTGGCGTCCTTGGGGACGAAGCCCCACTTCACGCCGGTCGCGAAGCCGGCGCCGCCGCGGCCGCGCAGGTTCGACGCCTTGACCTCGTTGAGGACGTCCTCTGGGCGCATGGCGAGCGCCTTGCGCAGCGTCTGATAGCCGCCGGTCTTCTCGTAACCGGCGAGCGTCTTCGCCTCCTCGTTGCCGAAGCGCGAGGTGACGACCTTGGTGCCGATCGGCGCGGGCATTACACGACCTCCGACTCGGGGTGCGGCTCACGCTCGAGCTCGGCGATGATCTTGCCGACCTGATCGGGCGTGATGTCGAGGTAGTACTTGGTGCCGACCACCGCGCACGGCGCGTTCGCGCAGGCGGCGATGCACTCCTCCTCGACGAGGTGGAACTTCTTGTTGGAGGTCGACTCGCCCTTCTTGATGCCCAGCTGCTTTTCGAACGCGGCGAGCACGTCGTAGCCGTCGCGGAGCATGCACGAGATGTTGGTGCACATCCGGATCGTCGTCGTACCCGCCGGCTCGCGCCGGTACATCGTGTAGAACGTCGCGACGCCGTAGACGTGGGCGTACGGCAACCCGAGCGTCGACGCGACCAACCGGAGCGCATCGTCGGACAGGTGGCCGAACTCCTTCTGCGCCAGGTGGAGCGCTGCCATCACCACGGGCTGCTTGGTGCCCGAGACGGTGTAGCGCTCGCAAAGCGCCGCGATCTTCTTCTGAGCATCCGCGGAGAATTCGAGGGACATCGGGGTGTTGCCTTGTGCTCCGCCCCTATAAGGAGAGCGGGCGAAAATTAGGCCGACACCCGGCAGTGGTCAATCCGAGCGGCCGTCAATCTAAGGCCCGGGATCCTGCGCAGTTGGAAAAGGGGACCGTCCCCTTTTTTCTCGCGCATCTGCTACCTGTCCCGCATGGCCCAGGACGCCCCGCTGTCGCGCATCGAGAAGCTCGCCCTCAGGTTTGGGGAGCTGGCGAACGAGGACCCGCGGGGCAAGTGGCTGCAGAGCCGGTTCCTCCGGGGAGTCTCCTATATCTGGGTGCGGGCGGCGCTGGCGAACCGGATGCTGGTCGAGGGTCTCGAGGACCTGATGCAGCTTCGGCCGCAGACCGGGGTGATGCTGGTGTCCAACCATCGGAGCTTCTTCGACCAGTACGCGATGCTGCTCGCCTGCTACATGGGGCCGGTCCCGTGGAGCCGGCATCTGTACTTCCCGGTCCGCTCCAACTTCTTCTACGACCAACCGCTCGGCATCGTGGTCAATGCAGCGATCGCCGCCGGCGCGATGTATCCGCCGATCTACCGTCAGGCGGAGCGAAGGGCGCTCAACGACGAGGCGCTCGATCGCATGGTCGACATCGTCAAGCAGCCCGGCAACGTGCTCGGCATGCACCCCGAGGGCACGCGCGGCAAGGGCGACGACCCGTACACGTTCCTGCCGGCGCAGCCCGGCGTCGGCAAGCTCGCGCTCATCGCGCAGCCGATGGTGGTTCCGGCGTTCACGCTCGGCCTCGGCAATGACATCGTCACCGACGTTCGCTCGAACTTCACCAAGGAGGCGCGGCGCAGCGCCGCCGTGATCAGCGTGTTCGGCCCCCCGGTCGACTACACGGACCTGATGGCCGAGAAGCCGCGGCCGACGCTCTACAAGAAGTGCGCAGATCGGTTCATGGCCGCGATCAAGGCGCTCTCGGTGCGCGAGCGCGAGCTGCGGGCCGAGCTGCTCGCCGGCGGCATCTCCGAAGATGATCCGCGCTGGCTCGGCAACCGGGGCGCGCCGAAGCTGTACGCCCGCGAGGGCTGAGCGCCGCCGCTAGGACGTGCCAAGTCTGGACTTGCCAAGTCGAGACTTGACAAGTCTCGACTTGACAACTCATCATCGACGACATGATCCGGCCGACGACCTCCGACGGCCCGTTCGTAGGCCGCGCCGCGGAGCTCGCCCTGCTCGAGAGCGCGTGGGCCGGGCGTGAGTCCGCGTTCATCCCGATCTACGGCCGGCGGCGAATCGGCAAGAGCGAGCTGATCCTGCAGTTCACGCGCGACAAGCGCGCGATCTATCACCTCGGCAAGGTCGCGCCGGCGCAGCTGCAGATCCGCGAGTTCCTCGCCGAGGCCGCGCGGGCCCTCGACGAGCCCCTGCTCGCCCAGCTCGCCCCCACCGACTGGCGGGCGGCGTTCGACGCGATCGAGACCAGGACCAAGGACGGCAAGCTCGCGCTCGTGCTCGACGAGTTCCAGTGGACGGCGGGCGCGAGCCCGGAGCTGCCGTCGCTGCTCCAGGAGCTGTGGGACCGGCGCTGGAAGCGCGGCGGACGCATCGTGCTCATCCTGTGTGGCTCGTTCATCGGGTTCATGGAGCGCGAGGTGCTCGGCAAGCGCAGCCCGCTGTTCGGCCGGCGCACGGCGCAGATCCATCTCCAGCCGTTCGGCTACCGCGAGGCCGGCCTGTTCCACCGGCGGTGGTCGATCGAGAACCGCGCGCGCGCGTACTTCGTGTGCGGCGGCATCCCGATGTACCTGAAGACGTTCGACGAGGGCCGGTCGCTGCAGCAGAACATCGAGGGCACGTTGCTCAGCGAGCTCGCGCCGCTGTTCCGCGAGCCCGAGTTTTTGCTGCGCGAGGAGCTGCGCGACGTCGAGAACTACCACGCCGTCCTCCACGCGATCGCCGCGGGCTCGACGACGACGTCCACGCTGGCGGCGACCAGCGGCCTGCCGCAGCGCAGCCTCCACTATTACCTCGAGCAGCTGGTGCAGCTCGGCTACGTCGCGCGCCGCCATCCGCTCACCGCGGCACGCCCGAACGCGCGGCTCGTGCGATTCGTGCTCGAGGATCCGCTGCTCCGGTTCTGGTTCCGGTTCGTGTTCCCGCACCGCAGCTTCATCCAGCAGATGGGCCCGACGCGCGCGTACACCGATCTCATCAAGCCCAACCTCGACTCCTACTTCGGCGGCTGCTTCGAGCGCATGTGCCGCGAGGCCCTGCCCTCGCTCTACGAGGCCGAGGGTGTCCACACCACCTTCCGCATCGGCGAGTACTGGGACAAGCGCGTGCAGATCGATCTCGTCGGTGTGCGCGAGGACGCGTGGATCGATCTCGGCGAATGCAAGTGGGGGCCGATCGGCTCGACACGCGCCGTGGTCGACGAGCTCGAGACCAAGGTCCGCGGGTTCCCCAACGTGCGCGGCGACACCATCGGGCGCCGGATCTTCGCGCGTACCGTGCCGGCGTCCGCGGCGGGCCGCGACGGTCCCACCGCCCTGCGCTGGCACTCGCTCGAGTCGCTGTACGAAGACCCGGAGCCGCGCGGCCGCAGGGGTACGATGCGGACATGATCCGCGAGCTCGGCCACTTCCTCTGGCACGCGCCGGCGACGCTGCGTCTGAAGCGTCGCTTGCCGCAGGACGAGCTGTATCAAGTCGTCATGCAGCGCTGGGGCGCCGCAGGGCTCGACGCACGACGCGCCGAGCTCGTCGGCGATCTCACCGGCGAGATTCTCGAGATCGGCGCCGGCACCGGGCTCATGTTCCCGCACTACGGCCCCGCCGCGCAGGTCACCGCCATCGAGCCCGACGCCGCGTTCTCGGCGCACGCGCGCGAGCTCGCGGGCCGCGTGCCCACGCGCATCGAGGTCGTCGATGGCCACGGAGAGTCGCTGCCGTTCGCGAACGCGCGGTTCGACGCCGCCGTCCTCACTCTCGTGCTGTGCAGCGTCACGAGCGAACAAGCAGTGCTCGGCGAGCTCCGCCGCGTGTTGCGGCCCGGCGGCACGGTGCGTTTGATCGAGCACGTGCGCTCTCCGCGCCGCGTCGCGGGCTGGCTCATGGATCGCTTCGATGGCGTGTGGCTCCGCCTCAACGCGCAAGGCTGTCACATGAATCGCGACCCGGTCGCCGCGCTCGCGGCCGCGGGGTTCGAGGTGACGCGCGTCGATCCGTTCCAGATCTACAGCCCCGGCCTGCCCGCGTTCCCGCTTCGCATGCTCGAAGCGCGCGCTCCGAGTGCACCGCCGTCGCTCGCGTGAGAAGGTCGGGGCGTGCGCATCCCCGTGATCCTCTGCGTGTCGCTCGTTGCCACCGCCTGCTCGTCGAAGAAGAAGGAGGAGGCGCCTCCGACGACGACGACCACGCCGCCCTCCGCCGCGCCCAAGCTCGCGGTCACCATCGCCGGCAAGCCCGTGACGATGGCGCAGGCGTTCATCAAGGCGCTGCCGTACGAGGGCGCGTACTCGGTGTACCTGACGAGTGGGAAGGGAAGCTGCAAGGAGCTGCTCGACAGCCTCTACAACCGCGGCAAGGACGATCAGTACGTGCTGTTCACCGTCGGCCAGCGGCTCGCCGCCAGCGGCACGCTGACGAACGAAGTGACCGACGTGCTGCGCATGGGCAAGGACGTGAAGATCGCGCCCGGCTCCAAGGTCAGCGTCCCGGCGAAGCCCGCGGCCGGCAGCAAGCTCGACCTCCCGATCGACGTCGACGCCGAGGTCGAAGGCGAAGGCAAGCTCGCGCTACACGGCGTGATCACCGCCGAAGGGTGTGGGGACCAGCAACCGCAGGCCGACCTCGCCCCCAAGGTCGCGCTTCCTTCGACGGCGACGGTCACGATCGGCGGCAAGCAGGTGGCGCTGGCGGGCGCGCGTCGCAACGCCAGGACCGGCGACCTCGAGCTGTCGACGGGGCCGCTCGTGTGTGGTCCGGCGACCGCGCTCGCGAACCTGGTGCTCGAGTTCTCGGGCAGGCTGCCCGCCGTCGACAACGCGGCGTACAAGGAGAGCGGTCCGCTCGCCGGCGTCTGGAAGGCGCGCGGTCAATGGTTCGGGCCGAAGACGCTGCAGAACGCGTCGATGATCGACGCCAAGGAAGGCCAGGCCGAGACCAAGAGCCTCACCGTGAAGTCCAGCGGGTGCCACGCGTGCGACGACGCCCCGACGGTCACCCTCGAGCTCGCGGGCACCGGCACGATCGAGGGCTACTCGATCGCACTGTCGGGAACGATCGACTCGCTCCTCTGCCCGTAGCGCTCAGCGCTCCTTGCGATACAGCCGCATCGCGATCGGCGCGGCGATCGCGACCATGACCGCGGACGTCACGAGCACGCGGATCACGTCGGCGCCCGCCGGTTCGCCGTGCATCAGCTTGCGCGATGCGGTCGCGAGGAACGTCACCGGGTTGTGACCGACCACGGTCTGCAGCCAGCCCGGCATCGTCGGGAGGCCGACGAAGATGTCGCTCGCGAACGTCAGCGGCATCAGGAACACGAAGCTCGTCGTCATCACCGACTCCGGCGTGCGCACGAGCATGCCGATGATGATCCACAGCCACGACAGCGCGAACGCGAACGCGAGCACCAACCCCACCGCCGCGATCACGCCGAGTGCGCCGCCGCCCGGACGAAACCCGAGCAACAGGCCGATCACGAGGATCAGCAGCGTCGCCACCGAGTAGCGGATCAGGTCACCGACGAGCGCGCCGATCAGCGGCGACGGCTGCCACATCGGCAGCGACCGGAAGCGGTCGTACAGCCCCTTCTGGATGTCCGTGTTGAGGCCCACGCCCGTGTAGACCGTGATGAACACGATCGTCTGCACGACGATGCCCGGCAGCAGATACTGGATGTACTCGCGCGGCGACCCCGCGAGCGCGCCGCCGAAGATGTACGTGAACAGCAGCGTGAACATGATCGGCGTGACCGTCACGTCGAACAGCTGAAACGGCACGTGCTTGATCTTCAAGAGCGCGCGCCACGCGAGCGTCACCGTCGACGATAGCGCCGAGGCCGGCCGCGGGCGCTCGCGCATCGCGAGCAGCTCGTGCGTGCGGTTTCCCGAGGGCAGTGCGTCGTCGCTCACGGCGTCGCCTCCTTCGCGCTCTCCTCGGCGGGCTTGCCGGTCAGCGCCAGGAACACCTCGTCGAGGCTCGGGTCGCCGACTGAAAAATGCGCCACGTCGACGCCATCCTGCCCGAGCGCCGTCAGCACCGCCGCCGCCTGCGTCGGGCTCTCGACGCGCGCCGTCAGCTCGACCGGCTCCTGCGCGGGCAGCACGCTCTTACCGAGCACGCGCTCCACCAGCGCGATCGCGCGCGGCCGGTGCTCCGCGTTCACGATCCGCACGTGCAGCATGTTCGACCCGATCGACGCCTTCAGCTCGCGGCTCGTCCCCTCCGCGATCACCCTCCCGTGATCGATCACCGCCATCCGCTCGGCGAGGCGGTCCGCCTCCTCGAGGTACTGCGTCGTCAGCAGCACCGTCGTGCCTTCCGCCGCGATCCGCCGCACGAGCTCCCACACCTGGTTGCGGCTCCGCGGATCGAGCCCGGTCGTCGGCTCGTCGAGGAACAGCACCTCCGGAATCGCCACCAGCGTCGTCGCGATGTCGACGCGCCGCCGCATACCGCCCGAGAACGTCCGCACCTGCCGGCCCGACGCCTCCGACAGCCCGAACGCCTCGAGCAGCGCCTCCGCGCGCGCCCGCGCCGCCTTCCACGCCATGCCGAGCAGCCGGCCCACCAGCACCAAGTTCTCGTGCGCCGTCAGATCCTCGTCGAGCGACGCGTACTGCCCGGTCAGGCTCACCTTCTGCCTGACGACCGCCGCATCGCGCACCACATCGTGGCCGAGCACGCTCGCCATCCCGCCCGTCGGCCGCAGCAGCGTCGCCAAGATCCGCACCGTGGTCGTCTTCCCGGCGCCATTCGGCCCGAGCAGGCCATACACCATGCCCTTGCGGATCGTGAGGTCCACGCCCGCCAGTGCATGCGTCGTCCCGAAGTCCTTCTTCAGGCCGACTGTTTCGATCGCGTTCACCATGGACGGCGTAGCCTACGACAACACTCCACCCCGCGAGCATGACCGCGCTTGCGACACACGCATGTCAGGGATGTCCGAGATCTCCGGTAGTGCCGCCTACGGCCGACGCGGCCCCGGCCGCTCGTGCGTGGAGATCAAGCCGCGCCGCTGCCACCCGACGTTCATCAGCCACGTCTGCGCGCGCGCCACGTCCAGCGGCTCGTATGCGGGTGGCACCGCGAACGGCTTCCCGCCCGTCTCCTTCCACCCCGCGAACCTCACCGCGCTCGAGTACGGATCCAGCACCCAGGTCTTCGGCGCTTGTCGGTCCTCGCCGTGCCGGCGCCAGTTGTTCAGCACGTACGCCCGCGCATGCCGCACCGCGCGCGGCGTGCGCAGCACGTGCGGGTGGTAGCGGTCGACGAACACGCGCCCCTTCCGCTTCTTCCCTCGCTCCCTCGAGATCGCCCCATTGATGTACCGCGCCGCGGCGATCTGAAACGCCTGCATCCCCTTCGACAGCGCGAGCTTGTCCTCGGCCTCGACGATCATGTGCAGGTGGCCGTACTGCAGGCTGATGTCCACGACGCGGTAGTCCACGCGCCCGAGCACCGTCTTCAGCGCACGCCGGCACGCCTGGTAGAGCGAACGCCGGCGCAGCGTCCCGATGTCGCGCTCCAACCGTAGCGTGCAGTGCACCGGATGCGCGGCGTTGTGCTCGGGCCGCCGCTTGTGCGGCTGACTCGGCCGCTCGCCGCGCGCACGGCGGCCGGCGTTCTGCCGCTTGCCGCCCCAATAGCTCAGCTCCTGCTGAACGTGCCGTTTCCGCACCCGCCCCATGCGTCCATCGGTACGCCGTGCATCAACGAAAGTCAACTTGAAAACGCCGATATAAATTCAGTTCAACACAGAGACCGCTCCTTCAGCACAGCACGACTCCTTCATACGGACGATGTCACCGCGGATGATGATCTCGCGGGAGCGTTCCTGCCCGTGAACGATTCTCTGCAGACCGCGGACGGCTGTTGCCGGTGACGGAGATGTGGACGGCGACAAGGCGCTGCAGGCTCTCGAGGTCGCCCTCCCCATCTCCTTGGACAACGCTGCGCGTTGACCACACCGCCTACAGCCCCACCGCTACTAGGACCTGAGATCTTTTTTCGGTTCAGAAGAGAGGGAGCCCTCCGTGCTCGACGTGCAGCACCGAGAGCCTGCGAGCGCTCCGAAATCAGATCAAAGAAAAATCTGGGCCAGTAGCAGTATAGGCGTCAGTCGTGTGGGCAACGCGCAGCGTTGTCCAAGGA
>DATLHR010000343.1:0-22007 GCA_035539815.1 Kofleriaceae bacterium | reverse complement strand
CGGTGATCGCGTGGTGCTGCGCGTGCGCAACGAGCCCGTCCGAAGCGGGCCGGAACGCGATCGGTGCGGTGCGCATGACGTCGGTCAGCTCGACGGCGCGGGCGGCGAGGTTCGGTGCGTTGTGTTGCTGGCCCCGAGGCTCGCTCGAGTTGTTCGAGCACGCCACGTGGGCGCCGGCCACGACGAACAAACCCAGCAACGCCGCGACGCGCACGTTGCCAGTCTAACTCCCGTGATGACGACACGTGCCGCACGCATTTCTACGTAGTTCATGGTAGCTGCCGCGAACGACGCCCAAGCCGAGGTGTGGACCAAGGTCGAGCACTTCGCGCGCTGGTTCGCGCCCGACAATGTGCGTCCCGGTGGCGTGATCTCGAGGTAGCCGGCTCTCGTCGAGATCGAACTGTGCGAGCGCCTCGCGCGGTGTGAGCGCGCGCGCGGCGATCGAGTGCGTCGGGACTTCTTAGGTGGCTCTCTGCGTGAGCGCCGAAGGCACATGCGATGCAACCGTCAGGGTGCAGGAGGTTGCTATGAACTGGGACCAAGTCGAAGGTAAGTGGAAAGAAGTCCGGGGCCGAATCCGCGAGAAGTTCGGGAAGCTGACGGATGACGACCTCGACGTCATCGCGGGCAAGAAGGATCAGCTGATCGGCCGACTGCAGCAGCGCTACGGCTACAACAAGGACCAAGCCGAGCGCGAGGCGGACGAGGTGATGAAGAGCATCTGAGCACGACACCGACGTGTTCAAGCTGCAGGCGCAGTCTTCTGTAGGTCAGTAATCGTGGGCGGCGTGGAAGATCCGGAACTCCGGGCCGCGGCGCAGTGAAGCAAACACGACGTCGACATTTGCGCGTAGCGCCGAGAGCAGGACTCGTCGGCGAGGGTCAGCTCGCCCACATGCGCCCGGGGCGCGTCGAACGCGCTACTTCAGCAGCTCCTGGATGCGTGCGACCGAGACCGGCACCGCGGTCTTGAGCTCGGGCGCGAACACCTGGATGCGCAGCTCCTCGAACAGCCAGCCGACCTCCGCGAGCTCCTGCGGTGTGCGGCCCTTCGCGCGCAGCTGCTCGCGGCGCGTGACGAACGACTGCCACAGCGGCACGAGCTGCGCGCCCTTCTGCTGATCCTTCTGCGGATCGTGGGCCTGACGCTGCAGGCGCACCTGGATTCCCTTGAGGTAGCGGAGCACGTGGCTGATGCGCGCGATCGACGTCGTGCGCATGAGCTCGGGCGGCGTGATGTGCGCGAGCTGCGACTCGACGTCCTCGACGACGGCGCGCACGATGCCGGGCTTGCCGACGAGGGGCTTGAGCAACGCGCGCACCTTGCCATGCTCGACGCCGAGCTCGCTGGCCAGCTGTGCGAGCTGGTGCATGACGAGCGGCAGCTGGGTGCGGCCCTCGCCGACGCGCTCCTGGAAGCGATTTCGGTCGCGTGGCGGATCGGCGATGCGGAACGCCTCGTCGAGCGCGCGCAGCACGAGCTCGCGGCGCGCTTCCTTCACGAGCGTCGCGGGTGCCTGCGCGTCGAGCTTGCCGAGCGAGGTGTTGAGCGCGAACACGAACAGCCGGCGCAGGCCGTCGCGCGTGGCGGCCTCCGCGGCGGCGGGTGACTCGAGCAGGCGTAGCTCGACCGTCTGCTCCGCGTCGACGAGCGCGGGGTACGCCTGGACGCGGCGGCCGCCGACGTCGACGGTGACCGAGGCGGGCAGGGCGTCGAAGTCCCACGTGCGCAGGCCGGTGCGCTCGTAGCGATCACGCGGCACCGTCGCCCACATGTCCTTCGCGCGCTGCCCGAGGGTGCGCTGCAGCTCCGCGAGATCACGACCGGTGCCGAGCACCTTGTCGCGATCGTCGACGACGCGATAGGTGAAGTCGAAGTACGCGGGCACCGAGCGGAGGTCCCAGGCATCGCGCGGGATGCGCTCGCCGGTCTGCGCATACAGCTCGCGCTCGAGCGCGGGCAACATCGCGCCCTCGAACGGCTTCAGCGTGGCCGCCAAGGCGTGCGCGCGCTCGTCGATCGACCTTCGCGCCGCCTCCGGCGCCGCTGCGCGCCCGACATCCGTCGGGGGACCGATCAGCTTGCGCGTCGCTTTGGGCAGCGACTCGAGCAGCGCGAGGATCTTCGGCTGGTGCCAGCCCGGGATGGTCCACGTCATCACCTCCGGATCGAGCTGCGGCAGCACCGCGAGCGGCACGGTGACCGTGATGCCGTCGTCGTCCTCACCCGGTTCGAAGCGATACGACAGCGGCAGCGCCACCCCGCGGAGCACCAGCTGATCTGGATACCGCGCCGGCGAGACGTCGTGCGCCTCGTCGAGCAGGATGTCGTCGAGCGACAGGTGGAGCAGGGCGGGCTGCCTCGCCTCGGCCTCGGCGCGCCACTGCTCGAACGTCTTGCCGCTGACCACGGTGGGTGGCAGCCGGCGATCGTAGAATCCATATTGCTCGTACTCGTCGGCGAACATGTCGCTGCGTCGCGCCTTGTCGCGCAGCCGCTGCACCTCGGCGACCAGCCGCCGGTTGTGCTGCATGAACGTGCCCTTCGTCGTGTACTCGCCGCGCACGAGCGCGTGCGTGATGAACAGCTCGCGGCACTTCGCCGGATCGTGGCGCGCGTAGGCGACCGAGCGGTCCTTGATGACCGGCAGCCCGTACAGCGTCACGTGCTCGCGCGCCATCACCTGCGCTTGCTTCTGCTCCCAGTGCGGATCGCCGTAGCTGCGGCGGCACAGCGCGCCGCCGGCCTTCTCGAGCCACACCGGATCGATCTTCGCGACCGTGCGCGCGAACAGCTGCGAGGTCTCGACGAGCTCGGCCGCCATCACCCACGCCGGCGGTTTTTTCGCTAGCCCCGACGAGGGATGGATGAAGAACTTGGTCTGCCGCGCGCCGATGTAGATGCGTGACTCCGGGCTCCACATCCCGATCCTGCTGAGCAGTCCAGGCAGCAGTGCACGATGGATCTGCTCGCCCGACGCCGGCTGCGTGTTGGGCCGGAAATCGAGCTCCTTCATCACGCGCACGAGCTGGTCGTAGATGTCCTCCCACTCGCGCATGCGGTTGTAGGAGAGGAAGTGCTCGCGACACAGCTTCTGTAGCTGCCGCCGCGACGACTTCGCACGCGCGTCCTGCCAGAACGCCCACAGCTTCAAGAAGCCGGCGAAGTCGCTGCCCTCCTCGCGGAACTTGCGATGCGACTCGTCCGCCTTCTGCTGCACCGCCTGTGGCCGCTCGCGCGGGTCCTGCAGCCCGAGCACGGCGGCGATCGTCACGACCTCGCGCAGCGCGTTCTCGTCGCGCCCGCCGAGGATCATGCGCCCGAGCCGCGGGTCGAGCGGCAGCCTGCCGAGGCGCTCGCCGATCTGCGTCAGGTGACCTTCCTCGTCGACGGCGCCGAGCTCCTCGAGCACGCGGTAGCCGTCGGTGATCGCGCGCGATTGCGGCGCGTCGAGGAACGGGAACTCCTCGATGTCCCCGAGGCGCAGCGTCTTCATGCGCAGGATCACGCCGGCGAGGCTGACGCGCTTGATCTCGGGATCCGTGTACGCCGAGCGCGACGCGTAGTCCTGCTCCTCGTAGAGCCGGAAGCACACGCCGTTCGCCGTGCGGCCGCACCGGCCCTTGCGCTGATCGGCGCTCGCGCGCGACACCGGCTCGACGAGCAGCTGCGACACGCCGGTGTGCACGTTGTAGCGATTGACGCGCGCGACGCCGGTGTCGACGACGTAGACGATGCCGGGGATGGTGAGCGAGGTCTCGGCGACGTTGGTCGCGAGCACGACGCGCCGCCCGCCACCGCGCTGGAACACGCGCTGCTGATCGGCCGCGGGCAACCGCGCGAACAGCGGCAACAGCGTCGTGTGCGGCAACGCGCGCTGCTCGAGCTCGCTCATCGCCTCGCGGATCTCGCGCTCGCCGGGCAGGAACACGAGCACGTCGTTGCGCGGATCGAGCTCGGTGATCTCGTTGACCGTGTTGGCGACCGCATCCGCGAGGTCGGCCTCGTCCTCGGTCGGCGGCCGGTAGATGACCTCGACGGGGAACGTTCGCCCCGAGACGCCGATCACCGGCGCGCCGCCGAAGAACTTCGCGAATCGGTCCGTCTCGAGCGTCGCCGAGCTGATGATCACGCGCAGCTCCGGGCGCCGCGGCAACAGCCGCTTCACGAAGCCGAGCAGGAAGTCGATGTTGAGGCTGCGCTCGTGGGCCTCGTCGATGATGATCGTGTCGTAGTCGCGGAGCAGCGGATCGCCCTGGATCTCGGCGAGCAGCATGCCGTCGGTCACGAACTTGATCGCCGACGTGCGCTTCACCTTGTCCGAGAACCGGACCTTGTAGCCGACGAGCTCGCCGAGCTGCGTGTCGAGCTCCTGCGCCACGCGCGCCGCCACGCTGGTCGCCGCGATCCGCCGCGGCTGCGTGCACCCGATCTGACGCTCTCGCCCGCGCCCCATCGCGAGGCACAGCTTGGGCAGCTGCGTCGTCTTCCCCGAACCCGTCTCGCCCGCGATGATCACGACCTGGTGCGCATCGATCGCATTCGCGATGTCGACGACGCACGCGCTGATCGGCAGCTCGGGCGGAAACCGCACCCGCTCGTCCAGGCGCAGCCCCGGCCGCAGCACGGCCGGCGTTGGTGGAGCAGCGGCGTCCATCGTGGGCCGGTGCTTTTACCATCTCGCGTGCGCGTACGCTTCAGCGGAGACACGCGGCCACGGCGCCCTGCGAAACTGCTGCAGATCGCGCCCTTCGGGCGCCAGCTCAGCGCTCTGCCAGCCGCGAGCAGCTCGACGTGATCTCGATCGTCCGGGTGTTCGCCGAGACCGTCACACTGTCGAGGCCGGTCCCCGAGGCATCGGTGATCCACATCATCTCGCCCGCGCGGAACGAACGGCCCTGCACGCTGTTCGAGCTGATCGACGAGCGCGTCCCGCTGCCGAACTTCGGGTTCGAGCCGTAGAACACCGGCACCGTCTGCCCGCACGACGACCGGATCGTCACGCGGACCGGTCCCGACGAGCTGCCGCCGCCGGTGGTCGAACCGGAGCTCGAACGTGACTCCGCACGCTCGCGGTCGCGCTGCTCGTCGCGCCGGCGCTGGTCCTCCTCTCGCCGGCGCGCCTGGCGCTCCGCTTCCTGTCGAGCGAATTCGCGCTGCTCCTCGATCTGGCGGCGCTCATCCTCGTCGAGCCGCTGACGCTCCGCGCGCGTGAGCACGTGGCTGTACAGCTCCATCTCGATCGGGCCGGTGCCGAGAGGATCGCCCTCGACCATCGAGGCCATCGTCAGCGTGATCGGACCGCTCGCCTTCGCGCAGCCGACCGACGCGACCGCCCCCGGGCCGACCACGCCGGGGCCGCCCGAGCCCGCGGTGTCGGCGCGCTGGAAATCGAACTTCATGTAGTCGCCCGCGGGCCCCCAGGTCGCGCCATCCTGGAGCCGCATCACGATCGTGTAACAGGTGCCGTCAACGCCATCGAACACGAACGGCTCGGGAGCCTGCAGCTGTGTCACCCGGATGTGCCCGGCCCGATGGAACTTCGCCGTCTGCGTCTCGATCGTCTGCTCGAGCTGCTGCGGCGACTTCTTCGACGGATATCCCATGCTCTGCGCGAGCCCGGCGCGTTGTTGCGCCTTGACGGCCGCGGGATCGGGCGGCTGATACGCGGCCGGCTGCCCCAGGGGGATGCACGCACCGAGGATCGCGGCGAGAACGACGAGACGGGCAATCATTGCCGTCCGGACGGACGTGCGGCGTCGGCAGTCGCACGTCGCACTACTCGGCATCCCCGTTGACGACGTTAGCGCTTGGCGGCGAGCCGGCGCTGCAGCAGGCCGCGCACCTTGCCACTCACGAGCGTGGAGCCGAGCTGCTCGAGGCAATCGGCGTCGGCACCCTCGCCCGTGGCCGCCACGTGCGCGTTGCCGTCGGCGATGCCGAGCAGATCGTGTTGCGGTAGCCGCAGCACGAGGATCTTCACGCCACATGAGGTCCGGCCGCCGGAGACCTCGAGCCGCGACGCCTCGACCTGGAGCTCGACATCGCCGCCCGCTTCGACGGGGACGACGAACCCGATGTTCGCCAGCCCACGCGCCGCGCCTGTACGCAACGCCGCCCGCTCCGCGGCGACCTCCACGTACAACCGCCGCATGTCGTCGGCGTGCGACGCCGGCCCATGACGATGAGTGCCGCCGCCACCGCACGCTGCGAGGACGACGATCGGAAGTGCGTGCCGCATGAGTCGCTGGAGTATCTCATGCGACGAGCGATGGCATGGCTACGGGGCGGCGCGGCAGCTCGCCCACTTCGCGATCACCTCGATCGCATCCTGCTCCGTCGGCCCGACGGTCGTGTTGCCGACGTTCATCACCGACGCGCGCGTCGAGGCCTCGACATGGAGCAGGCCGAACGCATGACCGAGCTCGTGCGCGACGGCGATCGGGTACACCTCCGGTGCGAGCATGTCGCGCGAGATCTCGACCAGGCCGACGCTGTCGTAATACATGCCGCGCACCGGCTGCTCGCCGTCGAGGAACCGCACCGTCAGCTGGCCGGCGGCGGGCGTTCCCGGCGTCACCGCGACGTCGCCCACCGGCACGACCCGTGCCCACGCCGCCAGCGCGGCCTTCACGGCCTCGACGTCCTCGACATGATCGCTCGTGACCACGATCTCGAGCGGCGAGCAGGGATCGAACGTGGTCTCGACCTCCTCGTTCGCCGCACAGGCAGTGACGAAGACCAGTCCCACGACGACAGGATGGAGGCGCTGCACGGCCTGGGAGCGTATGCGATGCGAGCGAGATCCCGTCGACGAATCGACTGCGAGGACCTCGGAGACCACGTGTCGATCGCGCCGCGAAAGTGCTACTAGCTCGGACGTGATCGATCTGGATGCGTACCTCGCGCGCATTGCGTACACCGGCTCGCGCGCGCCGACCCTCGAGACCCTGCACGCCCTGTCCGAGGCGCACGTGCGCGCCATTCCGTTCGAGAACATCGACGTCGTGCTCGGCCGGCCGATCGACCTCGAGCTGCCGGCGCTCGAGCAGAAGCTCGTGCACGATCGTCGCGGGGGCTACTGCTTCGAGCAGAACACGCTGTTCCTCGCCGTGCTCGCGCAGCTCGGCTACCGCGTTCGGCCGCTCAGTGCGCGCGTGCGCTACCAGCGGCCGCGCGAGTTCACACCGGCGCGGACCCACTTGTTCCTGCGCGTCGAGCTCGACGAGTCGTGGCTCGTCGACGTCGGCGTCGGCGCGATGTCGCTGACCTCGGCGCTGCGGCTGGGTTCGCACGACGAGCAACAGACCGCGCACGAGCCGCGCCGGTTATTGCGCGAGAACGCGCTCATCTATCACCAGGTGCGGCTCGGCGATACGTGGCACGACGTCAACGAGTTCACCCTAGAGGAGATGCCGCCGATCGATCGCATCGTCGCCAACTGGTACACGAGCACGCACCCGCAGTCGCACTTCAAGCACCGGCTGCTCGTCGCCCGCGCGGCGTCGAACGGCGGCCGGATCACGATCGCGGATCGGGAGCTCACGCATCGCGCGCGCGACGGCGCCGCGATCCGCCACGTGATCGCCAGCCATGACGAGCTCGTCGCGCTCCTGTTCGAGCACTTCCACATCCGCGCCCCAGCCGGTGCGCGGATCGACTGGGGCAACGCCTGGGCGTGACGCTCAGCGCGTGACGGTGCGCTCGAGGAGCTGGGCTTCCTCGAAGCCGCGCCACGCGCTGTACGAGTCGTGGACGAACGGGAAGTCCCAGCAGCCCTCGCGGTGCACGAGCCGGCCACCGAACCCGACCTTGAACCGGTGCACACCGGCGAGCGGATGGTGCGGTGTCTCCTTGCGCGGCGCGGCCCCGAGCATGTCGTAGTCGCGACAGCCGTGCGCCTTCGCGAGCTGGATCGCGGCCCACTGCAGCGCGTACGACGGCATGCGATCGCGGTGCACGTTCGTCGACGCACCGTAGAGGTACGTCGCCCGTTCCGGTGCGAGCGCGAGCAACATCCCTGCGAGCAGCGTGCGGTCGTAGCGCGCGAGCAACAGCCGCGTGATCACCGGGGACGCAGAGCCCTCCGCGCGCTCGTCGAGCATCGTCTCGAACTGGCTGAGCGGCATCGGATCGAGCCCGTTCCTCGCCATCGTCTCGAGGTAGAGCTCGTACCAGGCCGGTAGGTCTGCCAGCGTGCCCTGCTCGACGACGACGCCGCGCTTGGCCGCGAGGCGGATGTTGTAGCGCGTCTTGTGGTGCATGCGCGCGAGCAGCACGTCCTCCGCGTCGTCGAGGTCGACGAGCACGGTGTCGGCCGGCAGCAGATCGCGCGGCGCCTTCCACAGGTTGTGATCGGCCGTGCCGAAGTTCATGCGCATCTCGCGCAGGCGGTTCTCGGGCGGACCGCACCACTCACCGTCCTCGGCGAAGTGCTCCGGCTCGCGGGCGTGCAGCGACGTCCACGGCAGATCCCATCGGATGAACACGCAGTTCGGGCCGAGCAGCGGACGCAGCTCTTCCGACAGGCGCTCGAGGAACGTGCCGAAGTTGTCGACGTCGGGCGCGATCTCGGGCCCATACGGAACGTAGGCGCAGTCCGCATCGTTCGAAAGTGGCGATCGCACGACGAGGAAGTCGCCGCGCTCGGCCAGCGCTGCCCCGGGCGTCAGCGCGAGATCGAACGCTTCGGTGCCAAAGCCCATGCGCCGGTGGACGCGCCCCCAGAAGGCGGTCTGGTGGACGATCGGCGTGGGAACGAGGTGATCGGTCTGCTTAGGTACAACTTGTAGCTTCACGGCATCTGCATCCTACGGTGGGCAAACGGAGAGTATGACCCAGTTCGCGCGATTGGCCGCCAGGCTAAAGTGCGAGGATGGTCGCGTCCTACGAAACGCTCGTTCGGAGCTTCACGAAGCTCTATCGCTACCAACATCTCTCGGCGATCGCCGCGTGGGATCAGGCCGCGATGATGCCGCAGCGCGGCAACGATGCGCGCGGCGCTGCGCTCGCCGAGCTCGCGGTCCTCATGCACGAGACGCTCACCGCGCCGCCGCTCGCGGCCGCGCTCACGGCCGCGGAGGGCGAGGTCACGGCTCCGGTCGACCGCGCCTCGGTGCGCGAGATGAAGCGCCAGTGGCAGAGCGCGAACCTCCTTCCGGCCTCGCTCGTCGAGCAGAAGAGCCTCGCGGGCTCGCGCTGCGAGCATGCCTGGCGCACGCAGCGCAAGGCGAACGACTGGGCCGGCTTCCTCGCGAACTGGAAGCCGGTCGTCGCGTGCGCCCGCCAGGAGGCCACGCTGCTCGCCGAGGCCACCGGCCTCTCGCGCTACGACGCGCTGGTCGATCGCTTCGAGCCCGGGATGACCGCCGCCGTGATCGAGCCGATGTTCGCCGAGCTCAAGCGCTGGCTGCCGCCGCTCGTGCAAGATGTGCTCGCCAAGCAGCGCAGCGAGGAGGTCGTGCAGCCCGTCGGGACGTTCTCCGTCGAGGCACAGCGTGCCCTCGGCCTCGAGCTGATGGGCCTGCTCGGCTTCGACTTCGAGGCCGGCCGGCTCGATGTCTCGACGCACCCGTTCTGCGGCGGCGTCGCCGAGGACGTCCGCATCACCACGCGCTACCGCACCGACGACTTCGTGCAGGCGATGATGGGCATCGTTCACGAGACCGGGCACGCGCGCTACGAGCAGCGTCTCCCGCGCGAGTGGGTGCACTTGCCGCTCGGCCAGGCGCGCTCGATGGGCATCCACGAGAGTCAGAGCCTGTCGTTCGAGATGCAGCTCGGGCGCAGCCGCCCGTTCCTCCAGCTAATCGCACCGCTCGTCGCCAAGCACCTCGGCGCGCAGCCCGCGTTCGCCGCCGACAACCTCGCCCGCATCTACACGCGCGTGAAGCCGGGCTTCATCCGCGTCGATGCCGACGAGCTCACCTATCCCCTCCACGTGATCCTGCGCTTCGAGATCGAGCGCGCTCTCGTCGAGGGCGACATCGAGCCCGAGGACGTGCCCGCGCTGTGGGCCGAGAAGATGCAGGCGTACCTGGGCATCGACACGCGCGGGAACTACACCGACGGCTGCCTCCAGGACATCCACTGGACCGACGGCGCGTTCGGCTACTTCCCGAGCTACACGCTCGGCGCGATGTACGCGGCGCAGTTCTTCGCCACGATCCGCGCGCAAGTGCCCGACCTCGACGCGCGCATCGCCGCCGGCGACCTCGCCCCGATCTTCACGTGGCTCGACGCCAACCTCTGGCGCCAGGCCTCGCGGTGGACCACCCCCGAGCTCGTCGAGCGCGCGACGGGCGCGAAACTGTCGGCGGTTCACTTCGAGCGTCATCTCCGCGCGCGCTACCTCTGACGCGGGCACCGGCGCGCATTTTCTCGTGATCCGCCGCGGGCAACCCGTTACCGTGCGCGCATGCGGATCGTGCTGATGGTCGTCGCCCTCGCGGGGTGTGCCTCGAAGCCAGCGGGCGATGACCCCGTCGATGCCGCGCCGGCGGACGCACCCGACGACGTCCAGACGCCGGTGCTGTGCCCCACGTCGATCCCGCTCGCGCCCGGCTCGCCGGGAACCCCTGCGGGGATGGAAGTCGGGCCGCTCGAGCTCGGCACGGCATCCTTCTGCCTGCACCTCGACACGCGCGGCTTGATCCGCGGCCACTTCATGGCGGGCACCTCGCTGCGCGAGTCGGGCACGGAGTCGTCGTTCGTGCTCACGCTCGCGGAGCCCGACGGGACCACGCTCGTCGAGGGCTGGGACGTGAGCATCGGGAACACCGACACGAAGACGTTCGCCAACCTCGAGATGGCGATGGAGGCCGACCTCGAGCGCGATGTCGTGCTCACGATCTCGGCGAAGGGCGGCACGGCGCCGGTGACCAACCTCGGCTTCTCGCTCTTCGATCCGCTCCTCTGATCCCCGATCGAACGGCGTGCTAGCGCGCCACGCTCTCTGATCGGCCGAGCGCGAGCGCCGCGATCACGACGAGCACGCCCGCACCCGCGAGCGTGTGGATCGCACCGACGCGGCTCGCGATCATGCCCTCGAGGAACGCACCGAGCGGCATGCCGCCGGTGTTCGCGATCGCGTACATCGACATCATGCGGCCGAGCAGCGCGGGCTCGACGATGGTCTGGATCAGCGTGTTGGTCGCGGCGAGCTGGATCATCAGCGCCATGCCGATCACGAAGACCAGCGGGGCGGCGAGCCAGGTCGTGGTCGCGAGCTCGAGCGAGATCATCGCGGCGCCGAGCAGGATCCGGCAGCGAAGCATCACCGGGCGCAGACCGTCGACGGAGGTGCGGTTCGCGAGATACAGCGCGCCGACGAGCGCCCCGCAACCGCCCGAGGCCATCAACACGCCGAGCGTGTAGGGGCCATGGCCGACTTGCTCGGCGGCGACGGCGGGCAGCAGCTGTAGATATGCACCGCCGAGGACGTTGACGATCGCGAGCTGGACGAGCAGGTCGCGCATCACCGGCGTGTCGCGCACGTAGCGTAGCCCCGACGACAGCTCGGCGAGCACGTGACCGTTCTTGCGCGGCGCGGTCGGTCGCACGCGCATCGCGAAAAGCGACGCGACCACCGCGACGTAGCTCGCCGCATCGATGGCGAAGCACCACGCCTCCCCGACGAGCGCGACCACCACGGCTGCAGCGGCCGGGCCGCCGAGCTTGGCGATGTTGACCATCGCCGAGTTGAGCGCGATCGCGTTCGGCAGGTCCGCCGGGTCGTCGATCATCTCGCGTAGGAACACCTGCCGTGCGGGCATGTCGAACGCGTTGATCAGCCCCTGCACGGCGCCGAGCGCCATCAAGTGCCACACCGTCATCGCGTCCGAGAACGCGAACACCGCGAGCGTCGCCGACTGCACCCCCGCCGCGACCTGCGAGAGGATGATGACGCGGCGGCGGTTCCATCGGTCGACGAGCACGCCCGCGATCGGCGCGAAGATCGGCGTCGGTGCGTGACTCGCGAACGCGACGAGCCCGAGCATGAAGGCGGAGCCGGTCAGCCGGTACGCCATGAACACGGTCGCGAACTTCGTCAGCCACGTGCCGAACAAGGACGTGCCTTGTCCCGCGAAGAACAGCCGGTAGTTGCGGTGACGGAGCGCGCGACCGAGCGCCACAACTCAACATAGCGCCCGTCTGCGATCACGGCAGCTCTACGTTCGCGGCTTCGCGACGCATAGGCCACCTTCGCACGCGGCGACCTTCGGTTCGCACGCACTGCACTTCACGCCGTACTCCGGCGGAGGACACGTCTGCTTCGCCTGCGCCTCGTCGAACGCGGCCATCGCCTTCGAGGCGATCGCCGCGTCGGGACATCCGCATTGGGAGCACGTGTTCGTGCGCACCACGATGCAGTCGGTGGCCGCGGTGCAGTCGCGTGCGAACCCCGTGGTCGCGGCGCTTCCGGTCGCGGCAGTCGCCGGGGAAGGTTGCGGTGGGGCCGACTTCTCGGACTTGCACGCGACGAGCGACAGCACGATCACGAGGGTACGCACGCGCGCAGTATGCCACCGCCTATGGCGCGACTTCGCGGATGTCGACCTCGTTGTCGCCGAGGATCGCCGCGTACTCCTCGGTGAACCGCCTCGCGTCGTCGAGCGATGGCACCTCGAGGATCGAGAACCCGGCGACCAGCTCCTTCGACTCGGCGAACGGGCCGTCGATCCAGTGGCGCTTGCCGCTGGTGACCTTGAAGCGAGCGGCGCGCTTGCTCGGCGAGAGCCGCGCCTCCGAGACGAGCACGCCGTCGCGCTTCCACTGATCGAGCACCGTACGGACCGCGTCGGGCAGGGCGGCGCCGGCCTCGAGCGCCGCGTCCGCCTTGACGAACAACAGATACCGGTACGGCGCGTTCGACGGCCGCGTCCCTCCGTGCAGGTCCCATCCCTCGACGACCGGCCCCACCTCGATCTCGCGGTTGCCCGCGGCGCGGCCGAGCTCGATGCCCAGCTCGATCGCACGATCGATGCCGGTCGTGGTCGAGATCATCGCGAAGCCCGCGAGCAGCTCGTTCCCACCCGCGTACGGGCCGCGCTCCACTACCGGCGCGCCACCAGCAAACGTGACCCGAGCACGGGCCGCGCTGCGGTGCAGACCCGCGCCGTCGAGGAAGATGCCTGCCTTGATCGACCTGCCGATCAGCCGGCCCATCTCGTGGATGATCGTCTCCGACGGGCGCTCGCCGGCTTCCATCACCGCGTCGACCTTGTGCATGACCATGAACCGCATGGGCAGCAGGATCGACACGCGCGGGCCGAAAACCAAGGGCCGGAGGCCTCGACCTTTCGCTCAGCGGCCGAGTTCGTACTCCGCGTGGGCCTCGAGGACGACGTCGACATCGAGCGTCCACGGTTTGCCAGGCAACTTCCCGACGATGTCGAGGTCGATGAGCAGCGATCCCGTACCGAGGTAGTCGCCCGCGTGCGGCTTCTTCTCGGGCTTCATCTCGATCCCCTGCCCGTGCGCACCGCAGTTGCCCTTGCAGCCATACAGCACGAGCGCGGGCAGCCCCGCATCGGGATCCGCGCTCGCGACCGCGAGCTGCAGCTGGTCGACGAAGCTCATGTCATCGACGCCGCTCGTCGCGCGCAGCTCGGCACCGGCGAACCGAATGTCCGCGCCGAGCTCGACGAGCTCCTCGAGCGCGCTGAGGTCATCGAACGTGAACCCGTGCTTCGATGCCCCCATCCCATTACCGCCGCCTTTCACCTCGACGTTGCGATAGGAGAGGCGCACTTCCTCGACGTCGAGCTGTACCTGGCATCCGGCCAGCAGGCTCGGGATGATCACGACTCTCCACATGATGTCCCTCATAGAAGATAGAGAATGACGCCCATGCGGCCCGACACGGTCCACATGGACACGTGCGAGTCGCCGATGGTGACGGTCACGTCCTCGTCCGAGGTCATCGCGGTCGTGCCACCGCCGAGGT
Source organism: Kofleriaceae bacterium (assembly GCA_035539815.1). Classification (GTDB taxonomy): domain Bacteria; phylum Myxococcota_A; class Polyangia; order Haliangiales; family Haliangiaceae; genus JABFXX01. The sequence continues at coordinate 8,055 of DATLHR010000343.1, read as the reverse complement.
CGCCAGCCAGCCGGCTCACGCCGAGGTGCACGTACAACGTCGCGCGCTTGCGACCGAGCTCGAGCCCGACGTGCCCGTTCGTGTACTCGTACCCCACGCGCTCGAACAGCGACGCCGTGGCCATCCCATCACCCACCACGCTCCTCACGAGCGACCGAGCATCTCCCTCGGGATACCTGCCGTGATCGATCGACAGCGTCGGCGTGACCCAGCTCCGAAACGGCACCAGCGTGACGCCAACGCGCTGGCCGGTGCTGACGAGGTTGTGCCCGACGCCGGCGTGTAGCCGCACCGCCCGCAGCGGACGATAGACCACGGACGCCGTCGCCCCATCCGGTGCGCCGACATCCGCCATCACGCCCACATCTGCGGCGGCCACCGACGCGCATACGCACGTCACGGCCGCCAACGTCGTCGAAAACAGCTTCACGCCGGGTGAGTCGGCTGCTCTCCTCTCGCGTTAAGGGCGATCTGCTGTTTGTCGTGCCGGTGCGCGACCCACGTGACGATGTCCTTGCTCGACACCACGCCGAGGAGGATGCCGGTCGTCGAGACGACGAGCACGTGGTGCAGATCCTCCTCGGTCATCATCATGGCCGCATCCGCGACGCTCGCGGCTTCGTGCAGCGTGAGTGCGAGCGGCATCATCACCTCCTCGGCCGTGCGCGCGGCGAGATCGATCGGCAACGGACTCCCGTTGGCCTCCGACCGCATGAACGCGTGGACCTGCTCGACGACGTCGAACTTCGTGATCACCCCGATCGGGCGCCGCTGGTCGTCGATCACCGGGATGCAGCCGAGGTGGTTGTCCACCATCAGCGCGATCACGGCCTCGATGTCGAGATCGGGCCGGGCGCACACCAGGTTGCGGCACATGACGTGCCGCAACTCCACCGATCCAGCGCTGGGAGGTTCCTCGACATCTCCCATCGCCTCGTAGATCCGACAGCATCTGGCCGCCGTGCTCGTACTTGTGGTCGTCATCGGGACCTCCCCGGTGCGAGTCCCAGCATGCGGCATACCCGGCGCTAACGCGCCGGTACCCCACGGGGCTGGGCGGCAAAACGCGAACGCTTTGCTGGCATCCGGGCGTGCGGCGCAATGAATGCACGGATTTCGGGTTGCTCGGAAAAACTCGTGGACGGTTTGCTCCGGGAGGACGAGGCCGCGTATGGAGTCTGCAATCACGTGCCTCCCGAGAGCCTTCGCGAAAACAGTGGCGCCCCGCGCCCTTCCGCCGCGTCCACCGTCCACCACGACCCACGGCCGACGCGGGCGCCCAGAGGTACCGTCGAGCTCCCCGAGATCGTCGGGTGGGGGCGTGAGGCTCCGTGGGCCGGCGCGCGCGTGTGGACGGCTTCGCGGTACGTCGGCCGCGAGCTGGTCCGCCTCGGCGTGCGCCACGCGTTCGGCGTGCTCGGCGGTGGGGTCGCGCCGATGGCGTCGGGGCTATGTCGCGAGATCGCACTCGTGCATACGCGGCACGAGGGTGGGGCCGTGTTCGCGGCGATCGAAGCGCACTTCGCCAGTGGACGGCCCACCGTCGTGGTCGTCACCACCGGCCCCGGCCTGTTCAACGCGCTGAATGGAATGATGGCGGCGCGTGCGGACGGCGCCAAGGTGCTGCTGATCTCCGGCGCGACCTCGCGCGATCGCCTCGGTCGCGGCGCGGTGCAGGAGTCGGGGCCATCGACGATGCCAGGGGTGCTCACGGAGAACGGAGCCCTGTTCGACCTCGCCGCACGTCCGGAGACCGTCGGCGAGCTCTCGCGCTTCCTGCAACAGCTCGCGAATGCGTGGTCGCGGCCGGGCGGCTGCGTCGCGCATCTCGCCGTGCCATGGTCGCTGCAGACGACGATCGTCGAGGAAGCGAGCCTGCCCGCGATCCAGCGCTGGGACCGCGCCGAGCTCGCCCCTTCGGCGGAGGCGCTCGATGACTGTCTCGCACGCTTGTCGCGCGGGCCGGCAGCGATGTGGATCGGGCACGGTGCGCGAGGGGCCGCGGACGCGATCGCGCGCTTCGCCGAGGCCGCGCAGCTACCCGTGATCGGGTCGCCGCGTGCCAAGGGCATCCTCGCCGAGGATCACCCCCTCTACGTCGGCACCAGCGGTGCCGGCGGCCACACCACCGTGCACGACCTGTTCGCCGAGCGCCGTCCGTGCACGGTGCTCGTGATCGGCACGCGGCTCGGCGAGGTGACGTCGTTCCTCGTGGACACCAGCACGCCATCGCGGGACTGGATCCACGTCGACATCGATCCGAGTGCGTTCGCGAGCGCGTTCCCCGACGTCCCCGGACTCGCGATCGCGTGTGACGCACGCACGTTCGTCACCGCCGTGCATGCGCGAGCCGAGGAGAGAGGCTGGTTCGCGTCCCGCACACCGAGCTCGCACCGATCGATCGGACGCCCACCGCGGCTCGAGCCGCGCGGCGAAGGCGACGTCCGCCCGGCGATGCTCATGCAGGTGCTCCAGGATCGCGTCATCGATGCCACCGACGCGATCATCATGAGCGAGTCGGGCAACGCCTTCACGTGGTGCAACCACGCGCTGCGGTTCGCGACGCCCGATCGCTATCGCACGAGCGCGGCCTGGGGCTCGATGGGGCACTTCACGTCGGGGCCGATCGGTGCGGCGCTCGCGAGCGGTCGCCGCGTGGTCAGCGTCGTCGGCGACGGGGCGATGCTCATGCAGAACGAGGTGTCGACCGCGGTGTCGTACGGGATCCGCGCGATCTGGATCGTCCTCAACGATGCCCAGCTCGGCCTCAACGAGCACGGCATGACCGCGCTCGGCATGCGCACGATCGAGACGCAGCTGCCGCGCACCGACTTCGTCGCGTACGCCCGCAGCCTCGGCGCGGCAGGTGTGCACGTCGCGACCGAGACCGAGCTCGCAGCGGCGCTCGATCACGCGCTCTCGCTCGAGGGGCCGGTCGTGATCGATGTTCGCATCGACCGCTCGGTGCCCTCGCCGATCCTGGTGCAGCGCGTCCAGTCACTCGCGACCGGAGCTCGGGCATGAGCACGCCGCGGATCTACGAAGGCCCGTTCGATCGCGAGCCGTGGCCCGCGAAGCTGCCGGCCACCGTCGTCGACGCGCGGGGCGAGCGGCGGATCCACGGCTACTGCGTACGCGGCGATCTCGCGCACGGACACGGCATCGCCGATCTGGCGTGGCTCGCCTTCCAGGGCGAGCTGCCGAGCCTCGCGGCGCGCGAAGCCCTGGAGACGGCGATCATCTATCTCGCTCCGGTGCACGTCGGCGAAGCGGGCTCGCACGCCGCGCTGCTCGCGCGCGTCGTTCGGGCGAAGCCCGCGGCGCTCGTCGCGGTGACTGCGACGGCGCTCGCCGAGCAAGGCCGCACCGAGCGCGAGGCGCTCGCACCCTGGCTCGCGTGGCTCGACGCGGGGGACGCCGGCGACGCCTCCGCGAGGCTCCCGGCGTGCGCGCTGGAGCCAGCTCCCTCGGCCGAGGCGATCGAGGATCAGCGCGAGCTCGCGGTGCGCACCGCCGCGTGGTTTGGTGCCGCCCGCGCGCTGCCCGCGACGCCGGTGCTGAGCCGCGCGGCTTGCGCTCACGCCCTCCTGCACCGGCTCGGGCTTCGTGATGCGCACGTCGTGGAGGCGCTCGCGGTGTGGGCGCGGCTGCTCGTCGCGGTCGCCGAGAGCGCGAGCCTGCCGGCCGGCGCGATCCAGGCGTACCCGGCGCGGCTGCCCGATTACCAGTACGTCGACCACGAGGGGCGGTCCGCGTGACGCGCCCGATCACCCACGCCGGGCACATCGCGTACGGCCGCAATCGCTTCTGCGGCGCGGACGTGTTCGACACGCTCGCGCGCACGGTCGTGACGCCGACCGATCTGCTGATGCGCGCGTTCGGCGCGCGCGCGCTCGACGACGCGGACCGCGAGGTCCTGCGCGCGGTCGCGCTCGCCTTGACGTCGCCCGACGCTCGCGTCTGGCCGCTCAAGCTGACCCGCGTCCTCGCGAGCCACGGAAACCCGTACGCGGGCTTCTACGGCGCTCAGCTCGCGAGCTTCACCGAGCTGATCGGGCCCAACGCCGGCGCCAGCGCGGCTCGTGCACTCGCGACGATCTCCGCCGAGGTCGACGACCCTGCGGATGTGGCCCACGTCGACGCGGTCATCGCCCGCTACCTCGAGCCGCGGCCGATCATCGGCGGCTTTGGGGTGCCGTTCCGTGAAGAAGACGAGCGCCTCGTCGAGCTGGAGCGGCTGCTCGCGGGGCATCCGATCACCATCCGCAAGCCGTGGCTCCTCTCCCACGCCTTGCGGCGCGCGCTGCTTCGACGCAGCGACCTGCGCCCCAACGTCGTCTCGCCGCTCGCCGCGATCGCCCTCGACCTCTCGATCGCCCCGCACCGCGCGGGCATGTTCATCTCGGTCATGATGACCCACACGTTCGCGGCGCACGCCCTCGAAGCGTGCGATCTCGATACCGAGCTGCTGCGCGAGATCGACGTCTCGCACATCGACTATCGCGGCCGCGCGCCGCGCCGATCGTCCGGGCCCCGGCGCTGACGCGGCTACTTCGTCGAGATCGTCAGCTCGCGCTTGAGGTCGTCGGGGATCCGGTCGAGCATCGCAGCGGTATCGTACGCGCCAGGTGGGATCGGACACTCGGCGTTCACCCCGCACACGGCGGTGCGGTAGCACTCGGGGCGCGCCGTGGTGTCGAGCACGTAGTCCTGGCCGCTGTACCGCGTGGGGATGCCGACCAGCGTGCCATTCGGCGTGAACACGCCGCCGCCGGAGTTGCCGCCGAGGATGTCGGCCCGGTAGCGATACGCCGAGTAGCGCGCGGGATCGAGGTGCTCGTAGATGCGCGCCGGCGTGATCTTCTGCGGGAGCCCCGAGGGATGGCCGATCTGGAAGCCGAGCGTGTTGTACGGGATGTCTTGCCCATCGTAGACGGCGGCGGGCGTGCGGTTGGGAACGGGACGGTCGAGCCGCAGGATCGCGTAGTCCTGTCGAGGCTGGCCGTTCTCCGGAATCTCGGCCGCGAGCACTTCCACGCACTGGAAGACGTCGCCCTTCGGCAGCACGCGGAGCACCCCGACGGGATCCGACGGGCTCGAGAACTCGTACGCGAAGTCGAACACCATGTACGTCGACTCGCACTTGTGTTGTGCGCCGGTGAGGCCGCTGATCGCGTTCATCACGCAGTGGCCCGAGGTGACGACGAGATCGGGCGCGATCAGCGTCGCCGAGCAGTACCCGACCTTGGGTTGGTTGGCGAACCGCTCGTCGGCACACACGCCACCCTGTGCGAGCGTCCGCGGCTCGAACAGCTCGTAGTTGCCATCCGGGCGTGGGTTGACCAGACCGCGCATGGCGAGCATGCCGGAGCTCCGCGCCAGTCGATACCGAAGCGTGCTGGTCGGCAGGAACTGATAGCGCTCCTTGCGATCGTCGCTGCCGTACACGTCGCCCTTCCCATCGACGTCATCGAGATCGTCGTCGACCTCCTCGGCGGGATCGATTGCGCAGGCAGCGGACATGACAGCGACAAGCACGAACGTGCTTCTTCCCAACATCGGCTGACGGGGACAGCAAGCTCCACGCCATGCCGGATCCTAGCGATATCAACCGCTTGCGATCGGCTACTCGACTAGCCGCCGGCTATCCGACCCCCCATGTTCATCGGTTGCGCTGCCATCGCCACAGCCCGAGCGCACCGAGGGAGGCGATCGCGAGCATCAGGCCGCGCCGCATCACGAGCTCGGTGTAGAGGCTGTGGTGGAGCTGCGGCGGGTGCGAGCCCTGACTCGCCGGTGGCGCGTCGACCGGCGCGAAGAGGTTGTCGCGTGGGGCAGGGCGGTTCGACAGCATGTGCTCGAACGCGCGATCGCCCTGCAGCAAGTAGCGATCGACGAGCGCCGGACTGAGCTGCTCCGCGAGCGCGAGCAGTCGGCCCGCCACGCCGACGTAGATCGCGCGCCGCGGATGGCGCGCCGCGAACACGATCGCGCGAGCGACGGCGGCCGGAGCGTAGACGGGCGGATACGGCCGGGCCGCCCGGCCGCGCTTCGAGCGCGCGTGGTCGTAGAACGGCGTGGCGATCGAGGACGGCAGGATCAGCGAGACCGAGATCCCGGGATGGTCACGCGCGAGCTCGACGCGGAGTGACTCGGTGAACGCGTCGAGGCCTGCTTTCGCCGCGCTGTACGTCGACATCAGCGGGAACGCGCGGGCCGCGAGCACCGAGCTGACGTTGATGATCGTGCCTTGACCACGCGTGCTCATGTGAGCGAGCGCTGCACGTGTGCCGTAGATCGCGCCGAGCAAGTCGACCTGGATCACCCGATCGATCTCGGCGGTGGTGAGCTCTTCGACGGTCGCGTACGTGGCGACCGCCGCGCCGTTGATCCAGGTATCGATGCGCCCGTAGCGCTCGACGGCGGTGCGCGCCAGGCGCTCGACCTGACTCGCATCACTGACGTCCGTCGGGACCGCGATCGCGTGCCCGACCTCGGGCTCCACGTCACGCACCGTCGCGTCGAGCGCCTCCACACCACGCGCCGCGAGCACGAGCCGAGCCCCGCGTCGCGCGAGCGCGAGCGCAGTCTCGCGACCGATGCCCGACGACGCCCCCGTGAGCACGACGACCTGATCGGCGATACGTGGCCGCCTCATCGTGCGTGCTCGGAGGCGGGACGACGCGACAGCGAGCTCGGTGAATTGAGATGAGCACCTTCGTCGACGCCCACGCCGAGGCGATCGACGAGCTCGCCGCCGAGCCACCCGGTGACGAGCGCGAGCGCGACGCCGAGACCGGAGAGCACGATCGCCGCCGCCTCGGGCACCGCCGGTGCGTCGTACCGAACGAACCAGCTCACCGCGAACAGGCCCACGACGATCACGTTCCCGATCCCGTGGAGTGCGCCGATGCGCTTCGCCCGCGTGCTCCTGGGAAGCGCGACCCAGTCGATCAACCCGAAGACGGCGGCCGCGAGGCCACCGATGAGGCCGCTCGCGATCATCCAGAAGCTGATGTCCGCGAACCGGCCGTTCCCGGTGGCAAGGAAGACGATGTCGAAGATGAACGACGTCGCCAGCAGTCCGAGCGGGAACACGATCAACATCTGATGGATCGAGTGTCCGAATAGCCTTGCTCTGCTCTCCATGAGGGGCTCCTCCACACGGACCGAGCAAGTTCGACACCGGCGGCCTCCGAGGAGGACCTACACGCCGTGGCGTGCTGGCTGCATGGTTCGGTCGTGCGCGATGACCTTCGTAAGTCTCGACGCCGGCGAGCTGCTCAGGCTGCTGGTCTCGATCGTTCTCTCCTGCGTGCTGTCGTTCCCGCTCGGCTGGGAACGGAAGCGCCATTCGCGGGCGGTGGTCGGGCTGCGCGTCTTCCCACTCGTCGCGGTCGGCGCCTGCGTCTACGTCTTCGTCGGTCAGTCGCTGTTCACGGGCGAGGCACGCGCCGAGCAGTCCGATGTGCTGCAGGGCCTGATGACCGGGATCGGGTTCGTCGGAGCAGGGGCGATCATCAAGCACTCGGGCGGTGTGAGCGGACTCGCGACCGCTGCCGCGATCTGGACGACCGGAGCGATCGGCGCGGCGGTCGCGTACGGCTTCTATGCGCTCGCGGTCGTGCTCGCTCTCGTGAACTTGTTCATCCTGGAGTCCACGCGGAAGCTCACACGCCAGGTCGAGGACGCGCTGGAGTCCGACGACGGGACATCCGGCTGAGGCGCGATGGCGAACCTAGCGGATACGCTGCGTCAACTGCTCGAGGCAGGCGTCGCGCTCGGCGCAGCGTACGTCCTCGCGCTGCCGCTCGGCTGGGAACGGACGAAACGAACCACCGCGGGCGTGGGGTTGCGGACGGTTCCTCTGGTCTCGGTGGGCGCCTGCGCGTACGTGCTGATCAGTCGCTACCTCTACGAGCAAGGGATCTACTCGATGGACGGTCTGGCGCGGACGCTGCGCGCGCTCATGACCGGGATCGGGTTCATCGGTGGCGGCGCGATCGTCAAGGACGTGCGCGACGTCCGCGGGATCGCCACCGGCGCCGCCGTGTG
>DATLHR010000342.1:0-24693 GCA_035539815.1 Kofleriaceae bacterium | reverse complement strand
TACGCCGATCCCGCTGCCCGCGACACGCGCATCTTCTGCGGGTCGCCGCCGACCCTCACATAGCGCTCGCCTCCAGCCCCGGCGTCGTCGAGATCGGCGCGAGCAGGTGTAGCAGCGCGACCAGCGCCGGCTCGTCGCCGGTCGCCGTCATGCGTGACAACACCGACGACGGCAGTGTCGTGATATCGACCACTGGGACGAAGCGGCCGCGCACGCTCTCCCAGAACCGACTCGCCGAAAAGGTCGTCGACCACCAGCGACACCACCGGGCCAGCGTCCGACGCGTGATGCCGAGCAGCGCCGACAGCTTGGTTGTCGATGTCTTCGTCGGCCCACGCGCGAGCGCCGACGCCAGTACCACGACCGCGCCGACATACACCTTCCGGCCGAGGAAGCGCACCGATGGCGGCGTGCGCCGTCGCCGACAGCCGTCCACCGCACAGCAGAAGCTCGCGCGCACGTCGTACTCCTCGCCGAGCCCGTCAGCGCCGCGCGGCTTCCGCGGATAGTTCGCGACGTCGAGCCGACCGCCGCACTCCGGGCACCCCGCGGCCCGCGCCTTCGCCGCGAGGTCAGCGTCGATCCTCGGCAGCAGCAACAAGACTCTGGAATCGACGAGCGCTTCGTGGCACAGGTGGGGCCTCCTTCCGACTGACCGGTTGAAAGGAGAGGAGCCCCTCGCAGACTTGAATGGTCAAGTTCTTCGAGGGGCTTCCGCTATTCCCCTCGCGTTGCCTGCTCGCCGCGACGCGTTCAGCCCTCAGTTACTGCGCTCGTGCTCAGGCGTCGAACTCAGGACTGCCGCCGGTCGCGACGCCTGTGATCACAACCATCGGCCGTTGGTACTTACGGATCTTTCGGACGATCGCCCCTCGAAGTTCGTCGTCTCCGGTGGGCCCCCAGAACATCACCATTTCAGTGCCGAGGTACGGGCAACGCATCGGTTTCTTGCGCCGCTCAAGCCGATACCGAATCGAAACACCGGGAACAGAAACCTCGCCCGAGGCGCCCTGGGCGTTGGCCGCTCGTGCGGCATCGATCGCGGCGACGAAGTGCGAACGAACAGCGGTAGCGTCGCCGTTGGCGCCGAACTGAAGTCCATCGACCCAAATGCCATACTCCGACTCCAGCGTGTCGATCGAGTCGCGGAAGCGGAGCGTGTCCTTGGTCGCCGGCAGAGGGCTCTCCACTTCAGGCGTTACTGCCTCGGCGAGGACTTCAACGCCGTTCTTGAGCAACCGGAAGTCGGGGGTTCTTCCATCCGAGTCCGCAGGTTCCCAATGGACGTCCCAGCCCATTCGCGCAAGGGCGGTGCCCGTGAACAACACGTCGCGAGCGCGATAGTGCTGGAGGTCTTGCTTAGATCGTAGAAGTCCCAATAGGACCGCGGGACGGCGAGCCTCTGGAATTTCCGCCCAACACTGCTCCAACTGAGAGCGAATCGAGGTGAATAGCGTGTCGTCGTCCACCGCACGTGCGAGTTGATAAACGAAAGGGTCCGCCCACCGAAGTACTTCGGGGATTCTTGCTGCCCAACTCGGCTCGAAGATCTTTTCTCCAGCGCGCGTCGTCATGCTGGACCTCCATGGCGCATCCAGGCGTCGCCCACATCCCTGAATCTACGCGGTCACCCTGACTTTCAAACCTGCCAGACCCTTCGTCCACGTGGGGCGGGAAGTCTTGCCAAGGTTGACGTCGCGGGTTCGAATCCCGTCTCCCGCTCCAACGCCGGCCCTCCCAGGTCGGCGTTCTGATTTTCGGCGCGCCCACGTGGGCGCGTCACACCCGGATATCGAGCACGAACGCGCTGTCGTCGAGTGCCTCGACGTCATGCGGCTGCTCGGGATCGAGGATCAGCAGCGCGCCGACCGGAAGGTCGATGCTGTGGTCGTACAGAGCGAAGAAGCTGCAGGCGCCCTCGGTGTGCCGGATCAGGTAGGGGAGCTGATCCCATAGGTCGCCTTCGTGCAGCTCGATGTGGCCGGCGACGACGCGGAGTGCGAGGTCGCCGAGCGCGCGCTCCAGGAAAATCCTGGAGCCCTGCCGCAACGCGAACACCGTCCGCGTGATGCCCTCACGTGCGAATGTCTTCGTGATGTAGCGCTCTTCGCGGGCCTCTAGCTCCTCGAGCAGCTGCTCGGCCTCCTCGATGCGCGGAAGACTGGTGCGGGTTTCCACGTCTTCACGAGGTGCATTCCGCGTTCCCGGTCCGTGCACACTGGAGCTTTTCTTCCCGCGGCGGTCAGCGCACCGAGCACAGTGCCGGCGCGCACGTGCCGGCGGGGCCCTTGCAGGCGAGGTCGCCGGCGCAGTCGAAGGTGCATGGCTGGTTCGCCGTCGGGATCGGGCGGCACGTCGCGACGCCCGCGACGAAGGCGCACTCGTGACCGGCCTGACACTCGTTGCCGTCCTCGCAGGCCGCACCCGCGGCGAGCCGTGGCTTGCAGGTGTTCGTGGAGGTCTCGCAGTAGGTCGCGGCGACGCAGCCGCGATCGCTCGTGCACGATGCGCCGGCGGTGCCCTGCGCGACGCAGATCTGGCCCTGATCGAAGTCGCAGCCGAAGCCCGATGCGCACAGGTACTCGGGCGGGTTGAGCACGCACGGCTCGCCGTCGCCGGGCGGCACCTCGCAGGTGTTCGTGGACTCGCGGCAGCCCAGGCCCTCGGCGCAGAACCGCGAGCCGACCGCACACGTCTCGCCGACGCCGGGGGCCGTGATGCAGGTGTACGTGCCGTCGTCGCAGAGCAGGCCGTCGGCGCACGTCCCGTCGAGGCACGAATCGTTCAGGCCCGGCAGCGCGACGCAGGTCAGGTCGCCCGAGCTGCACGTGAGATCGTCGCCGCAGCTATCGGTCTCGCAGCTGTCTCCGACACCGTCGGGCGTCGTGCAGGTGCGGTTCTCCGGCGCGGGCACGCAGCTGCGCTCCGCACCGCACTGAGAGGGGCCGGTGCAGCCGGCGTCCTGTGCGATCGCGGGCTGGCACGTACCGCTGCCGTCTGCTTGCACGCACGCGAGACCCTCGGCGCACTGCTCGGTGGTGAAGCAGGCCCCATTGATGGCGCCGGGCGGGATGCAGGTGAAGTCGGGGCCGCACACGAGCGAGCCGCCGCAGCTGCCGGGCTCGCACGGATCGTCGGCGGCGCCGGGCGGCTGACACATGCCGGAGACGCACGCGAGATCGCGTCCGCACACGACGCCGCCGAGGCAGGCCTGGCCGCTGGAGGGGAGGGCGAGGCACTCGTTGCCGGGGCCGCACACGCCTGCACCGTCGGCGCAGTACGCGAGGCCGCCACCGGCGAGCTCGCAGGTCGCGCCGATCGCGGCGGTCGATAGCAACGTGTCGCGGCACGCGGCCGGGAGGTCGCCCGCGTCGCAGTCGCCGACCGCGGCCTCGAGCGCGGTGAGACAGCGCGCGAGCGAGACCTCGTCGAGCTCGGCACGCCCGGCGGCGACATCGGCGGCCTGCGCGGTGGTGTTCTCGACGCACTCGGCGGTGCGCGCCTCGACGCATGCGGTCGCGTCGTACGGCCGCGTGTCGAACCGGCAGCCGCAGGTCGTGAGGCCGGCGCAGATCACCTCGTTGATCGCGCGGCAGTAGCGCGTGACCGGTGGATCCGGCGGCGCATCGGGCGGCGCATCGACGCTCGCGTCGAGCCCTGCATCCGGGTTGACCGGCTGTTTCGTATCGTCACCGCAGCCCACGCCGAGCACGGCGAGGACGAACACAAGTGATGCTGTACTACGCATGTACGCCCGTCATACAGGAGCGGCGTCGCGAGCGGGCTCAACGCGCCAGCTAAGAGCGTGATCTCGATCGCCTCGCGCGACGTCATCTCCGCCCGAGCAGCCACCAGGTCGTCATCGGGCCCTTCCCCTTCACCTCGATCACGCCACGCGGCTCGGTGATATACCGATCGTCGAGCTGGCGCCGTGTGGCCTCGGTGATCTGGATGCGGTCCGGCAGGCCGTGAGACTCCATGCGGCTCGCGACGTTCACCGCGTCGCCCCACAGGTCGTACGTGAACTTGTGCTTGCCGATGACACCGGCGACCACGGGGCCGCTGTTGATCCCGACCCGCATCTGCAGCGGGAGGTGTCCGCGGTCCGCGAAGCGGCGCACGGCCTGCAGCATGTCGATCGCCATGTCCGCCGTCGCTCGCGCGTGGTCGTCGCGAGGCACCGGGATGCCGGCGACCGCGACGTACCCGTCGCCGATCGTCTTGATCTTCTCGACGCCGTGGGTGGCGGCGAGAGCGTCGAACTCGGAGAAGACCTCGTCGAGCATCTCGACGAGCGCGGCTGCGGGTAGGCGGGCCGACACCTCGGTGAAGCCGACCAGGTCGGTGAACAGGATCGTCACGTCAGGGAAGCTGTCCGCGATCGGGGCTTCACCGCGCTTGAGACGTTGACCGATCGGCGCGGGGAGGACGTTGAGCAGGAGCTGCTCGGAGCGCGCGCGTTCGCGCTCGAGCTCGGCCTTCAGGAGCAACGCTTCGAACGCGAGGTGGATGGCGCTGCTCAGGACCTCGTCGTTCCACGGCTTCTCCACGAAGCGATAGATCTCGTTCTCGTTGATCGCGCGCATCACCGTCTGCAGATCGCCGGTGCCGGTGAGCATGATGCGAAACACTTTCGGGAAGCGGTGCCGAACCTCCTTGAGGAGCTCGAGGCCGGTCATCCCGGGCATGTCGTTGTCACTGATCACGAGCTGGATCGTGGGGTGCTGCTCGAGCAGTCCAAGCGCCTCGGCGCCCGAGCTCGCGAGGTGGACCTGGTAGTCCCGTGCCAGCAGCCACCGCTTGAGCGCCTTGAGCACGAGCTCGTCGTCATCGACCACCAGCACGACGCGCTCGGCCGCCGCACTCCTCGGATCCTCGTGTGCCATCACGACCATCGTGGCGCATGGGAAGGGCGTCCGCGCGACGGAAGCGCTCGCCTGAACGTGAGGCGATCTAACGGGAAGGTGGCGCGCTACCGGGCCGGGCGCGAGAGGCTCTGGATGGCGTGGACCAGCTGTTCGAGCTCGACCGGCTTGGGCACGTGGAGCTGAAACCCGGAGGCCTCGGCCTTCATCACGTCCTCGCGCCTCGCGTACGCCGTGAGCGCGATGGCCGGAATGTCGCCGCCGCGCTCGCGAGGGAGGCCGCGCACTCGACGGAGCAGCGCGTACCCATCCTCCACGGGCATCCCGATGTCGCTCACGAGGACATCGGGGCGGTGCTGCTCGAGCCGTTGAAGCGCGTCCGCCGCCGAGACCGCTTGATCCACGCGCGCGCCGACGGACGAGAGCGTGTCGGCGATCGCGTTGCGAGTATCCTCGTCGTCGTCGACGAGGAGCACGCGGACTCCGGCGAGCGCCGCCGACGACATGGGACCGCGAGGCGCTCGCGTGAGGGACTCTTTCGCGATGGGTTCGAGCTGCACGGGCAGGGTGACGATGAACGTGGAGCCCTGGTCGGTCCCCTCGCTCTGCGCGGTGACCGTTCCGCCGTGCGCCTCGGTGAGGTACTTGACGATCGCGAGCCCGAGCCCGAGTCCGCCCTGCCTGCGCGTGCTCGAGCTATCGACCTGGCGAAAGCGATCGAAGATCGCGGACAGATGCTCGTCCGAGATCCCTCTGCCGGTGTCACGTACTGCGATGCGAACACTCGACCCGGTGCGAGAGGCGCTCACCGTGATCGAGCCTTCGCGGGGGGTGAACTTCACCGCGTTGGCCAGGAGATTCCACACGATCTGCTGAAGCCGCTCGAAGTCGCCCATGACGAAGCCGAGGTCATCGCCGAACTCGATCGAGACGCGCTGGTTCCGCGCCATCGCGGCGGGCTGGACGGCATCGATGGCAGCGGCGATCGCCGCGCCGAGGTCGACGCGGCTCAGCGTCAGCCCCAACTTGCCGCTGAGGATGCGAGACATGTCGAGCATGTCCTCGATCAGACGCGCCTGCGCGTGCGCGTTCCGCATGATCACCGCGAGTGCCTTGTCCGGGTCCGCTACGGCCTTGCGCTCCAGCATGGCTCCGTAGCCGAGGATCGCTTGCAGCGGTGTGCGCAGCTCATGGCTGATCGTGGCGAGGAACTCGTCCTTCATCCGGTTCGCGATCTCGGCCTGCTCCTCGAGCCTGCGGCGCTCGATCAGCAGCGAGACGCGATTCGCCAGCTCCTCGGCGAGCTGCAGATCTTCCTCGGTGTAGCGGCGTGTGTCGCCGACGAAGATGAAGGAGAGCGCGCCGAAGACCTCTCGCTGGCCGCGCAACGGGACGACCATCGCCGAGCGAAGATCGAGCTCGCGGATCAGGCGCAGGTGCTCGTCATCCCGAGCGCCGGCTTCGAGCAGCGCCTGGGGGATCTCTGGATACAGCTCGGCGCGTCCCGTGCGGACCACGTTCCGCGATCCGGCCGAGGCGTTGGGATCGGGCGGATACTTCTTCGCGAGCTCGATCGCGAACTGCACCTTCGCGGGATCCACGTGCGCCACGGCGAGCTGTTGCATCTCCCCCGTCGCGACCTCCAGGACATCGACGCTGGTCCAGTCCGCCATGCGCGGGCAGGCGAGCCCCGCGATCCGGCGGAGCGCGTCGCGATAGTCGTCGGCGGCGGCGATCTCCTCGGTCGCGCGCGCGAGGAACAGGCGGCGGTAGAGGTGACGCTTCTCCTCCGTCGCGTCGCGAAACACGAGCACCACGCCTTCGAGCACGCCGGCCTCGCTGCGAATCGGCGCGGCGCTGTCGTCGATGGGGATCTCCGATCGATCGCGGCGACGTAGGACGGTGTGATTCGCGAGCCCGACCGTCGCTCCTTCGCGGAGGACCTTGTCGACGGGGTTCTCGACGACGGCGCCGGTCGCTTCATTGAAGATCGGAAACACGTCGTGGATCGGCCGTCCGCGCGCCTCGTCGGTCGTCCACATCGTCAGGCGCTCCGCGACGGCGTTCATGAAGGACACGCGACCCTGCGGATCCGTCGCGATGACCGCGTCCCCGATGCTTCGCAGCGTCGTGGTCAGGAGATCGACCGCGCGTTCGCGCTCGAGCTGCGCTTGCTTGCGCGCGGAGATGTCGAACGTGACGCCGAACCATTCGCGGATCGAGCCATCGACATTCCGCAACGGCACCGCGCGCGAGCCCATCCACACGTAGACACCGTCGTGTCGTCGCAGGCGGAACTCGACCTCGAACGCCTGTCCGCTCGCCGTCGCGGCCGTCCACGCTTGCTGCAGGTGCGGAAGGTCCTCGGGATGCACGGGCTCCCACGCGCGAAGTTGCCGCCACTCGCCCTCGGTCTGGCCGGTGAACTCTCGCCAGGTCGGGGAGTCGGAGTTCGGGTGCCCCGCTGCGTCCGTGGCCCAGACGATCGCGTGGGTTGCTTCGACGAAGGCTCGATAGGTCCGGTCGGTCAGGTCGCGCGTGATCTTCGCGAAGCCGACGTGGCGTCCGTTCTCGAACAGCGACGTGAGGACGACGTTCGCCCAGAACTGCGTGCCGTCGCTTCGCACGCGCCAGCCGCTATCTTCGAGGCGGCCTTGCTTCAGCGCTGCAGCGAGCAGGTGCGTTGGCTTCCCATTCGCTCGATCCGCTGCCGTGAAGAAGGTCGCGTAGGAGCTGCCGATCGCCTCCTCGCGCGTGTACCCCTTGAGACGCTGCGCGCCCTCGTTCCACGAGCGAACCGTGCCGGTCGGATCGATGAGATAGATCGCGTAGTCCTGGATCGACTCGACGAGGAGACGGAACTGGTCGTCTGCCAGCTGCATTGGCGTTCTTTCGTGAGCAGGACGCGTGTGGGGCGCGGGCGCGACGACCCTACCACGCAGCACGAGCGCGTCATCGAGCTCGACCGTCGCCGACATAGCGCTTGGCGCGAAGCCGCCCCGCGCGCTCGATGCGCGCGAACCAGCGGCTCAAGCGCAGCACGGCGAGCTCCTTCGCTTTCGCCTCGACGTCGATCGTCATGGAACGCCCGAGCCAGCAGGGCGGGACGTCGCCGACGCTGATGTAGTCCGCATGCGGGCGCGGGTCCTTGCCGTTCCAGCCGAGCGCCGGACTCGACAGATGAACCCAGGGCTCGCGCCCCTCCCAGGTCTCGGCCGCGAGAGCGGTGGCCTGCTCGACACCGAGCCGGTCCGGATTGCAGCGGTGATGATGCACGTCGTAGACGAGCGGCACGTCGAGGCGCTCGCAGATCGGCAGCAGGTCTTCGACGGTGAACACGCGATCGTCGTTCTCGAGGACGACGCGGCTGCGCGCCCGGCGCGACAGCCGGCGCAGGTTGGCGGCGAGTCGTTCCAGGCTCGCGGCCTTGCCACCCTGCGCGCCGCCGCCGTGGATCGTGAGCTGCTCGGCCCCGATGAGCTCGGCGACGCGCGCCTGGTACTCGAGCTCGCGGAGGGAGGCCTCGACCACCGCCGGGTTCGCCGAGCCCGGGACGACGAACTGATCGGGATGAAAGCTGAGCCGAACGCCGGTGTGGTGGCGCGCTCGGCCGGCCGCCCGCAGCGCGGCGATGACTCCGGCGCCGGCGCCGCGATCGTCGTCGAGACGCCAGCCGACGACGGAGTGCGTGTACATCGGCAGGATGCCGCTCGGGACCCGAAACGCGCCGATGCCGTGAGCCGCGCACCAGGTGATCGCCGCGCCGAGCGCGCGCGCATTGTGGAGCGCGAGCTCGTTCAGGAGGCGCGCGCGCTCGGAGGCTCGCTGCGTCAGCAGGTACCGCGCGGTCGTCGTCCGGAACTTGATGGGCTGCTGGAGGAACGTGCAGCAGAGACCAAGGCGGACCATGGTGACATTGTAGGTCGCCGCATGTCATCACGCCCGTCGGAACCGTCAGCTTGCCCGAAGGGCGACGGGGATCCAAACGACGCTCGCGCTGGCGACGAGCGCGACCAGCGTCGAGAGCACCCCGGCCGCGCCGAGGCCCACGCAGCCGAGCGCTGCGGTCAGCGACGCGACGAGGATCGTGCTCACCCAGCGGCGCCGTCGATCCCGAGGCGTGCGAGCCACCAGCAGCGACGCAGCGATGCCGGCGATCGCGCCCGCCGCGAAGCACGCGACCTCCGCTTCCGTGATCGCCCAGCCTGGCGCGCACTGCATGCCGCACGCATTCAGCCCGAGCGCTGCGACGAGCGGCACCGCTCCCAGCAGAAGGCCCGTCCTCACCGCGTCGACACCAGCGCGGTCGCGCCAGCGGTGATACGCGGCGACGGCGAACAGCGCGGCGCCCAGGCAGGCGCACGCGCCGACCTGCCCGCCGTTCGCGAGCGAGAGGCATGCGAGCGGCACGATGACGACCGCGATGCGGCACGCCATGCGAACGCGACTGCGAGCTGCCACGCGCTGCGCGCGTCCGGCCAGCGCTTCGACGTCAACCATGGGCTTTCCTCCATGCGGCTCGAAGCCGCTCGATCGCGCGGAAGCGGCGCTTCCGTGCGGCCTCGCCCCGCGGCGTCTCCCCGAGCAGCATCGACTGCAGCGCGTGCTGATCACGCTCCGACAACTCGCCGATCACGTCGCGGACGTGGTCGTAGAGCTCGCGCTCGGCCAGCCGATCCATGGGGGTTGGCTGCGCGTCGATCGGGTCGATGTCCACGTCGTCTTCGCGTCGCCGCAGGCGCTGCTTTCGCAGCGTCAGCACCTCGAACGCCGTGATCGTCAGCGCCCACGCCACCCCGTCGCGACGGCGATCGAGATCGACGATCTGATCGAAGACCTTCAGGATCGAGCGTTGCGCCACATCCTCGGCATCCGCGCGCTCTCGGAGCGAGCGGGTCGCGAGCGCGAGGCACATCGGCCAGAGTCCGTCGAAGACCTCGCGAAACGCCGCACGCTCCCCATCCGCGAAGCGAATCATCGCGGTCTGGAGGCGTGCTCGTTCGGCACTCTTCATCGACGGTGAGTGACCCTACCTCGACGTGTCGGCCGTGAACCGCAATCCGACGCGCGAGGCGTGGGCCTTGAGATGGGCGACATCATGCCCGGGGCGAGCCTCCTCGCGCAGCCGCTCGGGTAACCGCATGTACTCCTCGATCGCGCTCTGCGCGCCCGCGTCGCCGCGGGTCTCCCAGACGATCTCGTCGTCCGTGGCCGTGACGTCGAACTTCATGAAGGCGCAGCACGCGTGCTCGGCGCGAGACAGCGCCTGGAGGCTCGCCTCGAGGTTCGGCGCCTGCCGGAACCGCCACCGGAAGCCGTCGTGGGTGCGCTCGGTCGAGACGAGGTACGTGAAGGCCTGGCGGTACGCGTCGATCCCGGCTTGTACGGCGCGCTTGTTGTGTAAGTCGGCGGTGCAGGCGATGGGCGTGTCCGGCGCCGGGTCGGGCGACGCGTAGATCGTTCGCTTCGACTCCGGGCCACACCCGCAGCTGCCGTCCGTCGCGCAGGACGCCGCCGCGGCCGCGCGACGCCGGCGAACATAGATCGCGACCGCCAGGATCGCCGCACCCGCGAGCAACACGCCTGCGATCGGCTCGGCGATCGCCGCCAGCGTCGAGGCGGCGCCGGCGCCGATCGCGATGGCCGCCAGCGGGGCGCTGCAGCAGACCGCGCACGCGGCGAGCCCCAGCAGCAGCGGGCCGCGCGGGCGAGACCAGAAGGACGCTTTCGTTCTCATGTTCGACCTCTGTCTCTCTGGGCCGGAGAACGCACGAGTGGGACAGCATCGTGGAAAGCCCATGCCGATTGGTCGTGACCTCGACCCCGAGCTCTGCGTATCGTTGCGGCATGCGCCTGCTCTCCGTCCTGGTCCTCGTCGTCGCGGCATGCAGTGGAGAGGACGACGAAGTCCACATCGGCGATGAGTGCTCGCAGAACGATCGCTGTCAGGCCGCTGGCCTCGCGTGCGAGACCAGCGCTGCCGGTGGGTACTGCACCTCGCTGTGCACGAGGCTCGGCGAGCGCGCCGAGTGCCCCGCGGAGGCGGTGTGCGACGCGCTCGGCAACGTCACCAACGTCTGCGTGAGGCTGTGCGAGGACGCCGCGGACTGTCGCGACGATCAGGAGTGCAACGGCGTCACCGGCACGAACCTCAAGGCCTGCAAGCCGAAGTGAGCGCGGAGGGCGGCCTGACCTGGCAGTCAGAGCCCCCTCAAGAATCCACGAGCTGCCGGCTGCGAGCTCGCCTGGGTGCGCGCTGCGAATGGCGGCACGCACGATGCAGCCCCGGCGGACATGGCGGACGTGCTGGCTCGTGCACTTTGCGTGGTCGCGCTCACCGGGTGCACGGTCCACACGCGGGCAGAGCGGCCGCGCGTCGCGATCAAGAACGCCGCGTGGCTCGTCGGTGGCGTCGCGGTGGGGGCCGCCGGCGTCTGGATGATTCGCGATGCGGGCGCCGGCGACGACCGTGGACTCGGAGGAGCCGCTGGCGCGGTGTTGCTCGGGACAGGCGCGGTGATGGCGCTCGGCGCGACGCTCGGGTTGCTCGGCGTCGCGTTCGACGAGGTGCCCGCCAGGTGACGCACCGCCGCCGCGCGCGTCAGGGCGCGAGCGTGATCGTCACCGTGTAGACGCGGATCGAGCCGTCCGCCGACGTGACCGTGTACATGACCGGCTGCGTGAAGTCCTGCGGCACGCGGCTCGGTGGGCTCAGGCTCGAGCCGTTGATCACGATGGTGGGGGTCTGGGCGCTGAGGTCCGTGCCGGCGGGGAGCGTGAGCATCACGGTGCTGCTCTGGGCACCGTTCGTGATCTGGCCCTCCACGCCGAGGATCGAGAACGCCACGATCAGCTTGGTGCCGTTACCGTTCACCGTACCGACCGTGACCGTGTAGGTCTTCGTCGAGCCGTCCGCCGCGGTCACGACGTAGTCGACCGGGTTCGTGAAGTTCACGGTCTGGCCGCTGGCCGGCGTGACGCTCACGCCGGTGATCGTGACGACGGGGCTGAGCGCGGTCCGATCCGTACCGCCCGGCATGTTGATCGCGATCGTGCCCGTGGTCGGGCTCGTCGTCGCGATGATCGCGTCGAGGCCATTGATCGTGAAGCGGGTGATGTCCTTCGCGGTCTGGCTCGCCGTCAGGACGGTCACCGTGTACGTCTTCGTCGTGTTGTCCGCGGCCCGGACGACGTAGGTCGCCGGAGTCGTGAAGTCGTTCGGCACGAGGCTGCCCGGGCTGACGCTCGCGCCCGTGATCGTGATCGTCGGGATCAGCGCCGTCAGGTCGGTGCCGTTCGGCACGACGAGCGTGATGCTGGTGCCGTTGATGATGCCGTCGAGCCCCAGGATGCTGAACGCGATGATGTCCTTCGAGCTGCTGAACGAGTTGATGACCGTGACCGTGTAGAGCTGGGTGCTGCCATCCGCCGCGGTGACGGTGTACTCGACGGGGCTCGTGAAGTCGTTGGCGGTCACGCCGTTCACCTGCGGCGTCCCGGCGACCGCGACGCTGTCACCGGTGGTCGCGAACGTCGCGACGAGGTCGGAGATGTCCGTGCCGAACGGAACGATCGCGGTGATCTCCGTTCCGGTGATCGTCGCGGTGACGTTCACGGACAGGACCGGATTCTTGACGGTCAGGAACTCGAAGCTGGTGAGGTCCTTCGCCGTGTTCGCGGCGATGTTGACCGTGACGGTGTACGTCTGCATCGAGGCGTCCGCCGCCGTGACGACGTAGCTCACCGGGGTGCTGAAGTCGTTGGCGGTCGTGCCGCTCACCTGCGCGGTGCCGTTGACCGCGACGCTCGCACCGGTGGTCGAGAAGGTCGCGACGAGCCCGGTCACGTCGGTTCCGAACGGCACGGTCGCCGTGATCGAGGTGCCACTGATGACAGCGACGACGTCGGCCCCGAGACCCGCGTTGTGGACCGACTCGAAGGAGAAGGCCGTGATCGCCTTCGCGCTGTTCGCCGCGATGTTGACGGTCACCGTATAGGTCTGCGTGGAGCCGTCGCCGGCGGTCACGACGTACTCCACCGGGCTCGTGAAGTCGTTCGCCGTCGTGCCGCTGACCTGCGGAGTGGCGCCCACCGCGACGCTCGCGCCCGTCGTGGTGAAGGTCGCGACCAGCGCCGTCACGTCTGTCCCGAACGGGACCGTCGCGGTGATCGTGGTGCCGGTGATCGTCGCCGTCACGTCGGCGGTGAGGCCCTCGTTATCCGCGTCCTCGAACCCGAACGCCGTGATCGCCTTGGCGTTGCTCGGAGCCTCGCTCACCGTGACCAGGTACGCGATCGCCGACCCGTCCGCGGCGGTGACCGTATAATTGAGGGGCGCGGTGAAGTTGTTCGGGGTGACGCCGCTCACCTGCGCGGTGCCGCCGACAGTGACGCTCTCGCCGGTCGTCGCGAACGTCGCGACGAGCGCGCTACGATCCACGCCGGAGGGAACGGTCGCGGTGATCGTCGTGCCGGTGATCGTTGCGGTGACGTCACTGGTGAGGGCGCTGTTATGCGCGGCCTCGAACGTGAACGAGGTGATCGCCTTCTCGCTGCTCAGCGGTGCACCGTCGTCGCGGATCGGCACCTTGTTGTCTCCGCAGCCGGCGAGGCCGCAGGCGATCAAGATCACGAGGAGGAGAGGGAGCGAGGGACGCGCGCGCACGGCCCCAGACTAGCATCGTCTACCGGGGACGAGCGGGGCGAGGAAGCTTCATGCGCCCCACGAGCCCTCGAGCGGGGAGTCAGCCGAACAAGAAGGGCGCCGCCAACGTGGCGCGAAACAACGCGTCCGGCGTTCCCTGGTCGAGTGCGATCCGGCTCACATCGTACGGGGCGCCATCGCGACGCAGGTGGGTGCCCGTCGCGTTCGTGAAGCCGAGCTTGTAGCCGGCTGCTTTCACCGCGAAGCGGACGTCGTCTCGCTCCCGCAGGCCGTGACCGACCGGATACGAGATCGACAGGATCTCCTCGTCCATCTCGCGCTCGAGATCGGCCTTCGACCCGTCTAGCTCCTCGCGCAGCTGTGCCGCATCGAGCGTGTTGAGGACCCGGTGGGTTCGCGTGTGAGACTGGATGTCCATCCCGGCGCCGCGCAGCTCGCGGACTTGATCCCAGGTCATCAGCGCGGCTTCTGCGAGCTCCCGATCGAGCTGGTCGTTCCAGGTCACGTCGGCGGCGACTGCGAGCGAACGGAGGAAGTGCTCGAGATCGAGCCCAACCCGGCGCTTCACCACGCGAAGCATCAGGTTGATCGCGGTCCTCCGCTCCGCGGGGTTCGCGATCGGGACGTCGAGGTCGTCCGGATACGTCATCCTGATCCGCGGCCGGGTCGAACGCTTGAGGATGTAGTTGATCCGATCCCACCAGAACACCCGGCGACGCGTCAGATACTCGGTCGCGATGAAGAAGACGGCATGGACGTGGTGTCGCTTCAGGATCGGCAGCGCCACCTCGAAGTTGTCCCGGTAGCCGTCGTCGAACGTCACCAGGATCGGGTTCTTCGGCAGCAGCTCGCCGTTCATCGAGAGCGCGAGCTCGCGGATGCTGATCGGCGTGAAGTAGCGACTGATCGTTTGCACGTGCCGCTCGAACTCGTCGGGCGTCGAATCGACCACGTTGTCGTCGAACAAGTAGGGTGCATGCTGGTTCGGATCCAGGACGCGGTGGAACGTGACCACGGGCACCCAGGGGGAGCCGGCCACACGGCGCAGCCCCAGCAGTGCGCGGGTCGCGCCGATCATGTCCATTACGTTCGCAGCGACCAGACGCTTGTTCATGCGGGCCTCCGATCGCGTTATGCCGGTGCTTGCTCGAGTCGAGACAACGTCGTCTTGGGCGTGAGCGCACGATAGTACTGGCCTAGCCGCAACGCCCGGAGCGCCTGCACGCGCACGAAGCCCGCGCGCTCCACGCCGCGCTGTGACGCGATGTTGTTCTCGGTGGTGTAGATCCACGCTGTCGTGGACCCAGCTGCAAAGCGATCGAGGACGATGCGCTCGAGCGTGCGCGGGTAGATCCGCCGACCGCGATGTGTCTCCGAGGTCCGGCAGTTGTAGATCCAGAACTCTCCGGTGCGCAGGGGGATCTCGATGGCCGCACTCGTGATCGCGTGCTTGCCCTCGAGCTGGATCCACGAGTAGTGGACGAGGTCGTCTCCGATCCAAGCGCCGCAGCACTCGTCGCCACGCTCGAGCCGCAGCTTCCAGGTCTCGCGGTTGTCCGCGCCGAGTGCACAGAGAGAATCGATGTCTGCCGGTGGGACGAGTCCGATGCGCAGGTCGAGGTCGTCGTAGAGCTCGCCCCTCGTCACCGTCGCCGCGCTTCGCTTGAACAGGTACGTGCGCTCGAACGCGATCCCGACCCGACGCAGCCTGGTCCTGGCCCTGGCGAGGAAGCTCATGACACCTCTTCGTTGCCGGACGGCAACGCGCCGCGCAGAGATTTGTAGACTGCCGAGCGAACCTCGCGCGTGTGCGTGCGGAGCGCGTGGCCGGCGCGCCGGGTCAGCTCGAAGCTCTTCATCTTGATGGTGGGGGCTTGCCAGGTGATCCAGTGCATCTGCCGCGCGTGCGTCGCGAGCCGCCGCTTGTACTCGATGTCGCCGGCCATAAACTCGTAGCCGCGCAGGCCGTGCTCGAACGCGTGCCGGATCGCGAGCGTGTGGAGCGCGATCCCAGGCGTCAGGCGCTCCCCGACCGTGTAGTCGTATCCGCACTGGTAGAAGTGGACGAATCCGTCGAACACGAAGTTGTAGTGATAGCCAATGGTCGTGTCGCCGGCGCGCGCTCGCAGGAGCTGGATGCGGTCGAGGGCGAAGCAGCGACGGATCAGGTGGCGGTGATAGTCGTAGAACTTGCTCGACGCGAATGCGCCCGGACGTCCGCGCGACGTCCAGGTTGCCTGGTGCAGCGCCGCGAGCTCGTCGAGGAAGCGCAGTGCCTCGCTGACGTCCCCGGCACGATCGACCCCGAGTGGTCCGATGTCACCGTACTTGCGCAGGCTCTGCCGAACCTTCGTTCGTTCGCGGCTCGCGAGCTTATCGATGAAGTCGGCGCCGCTGCCGCGAAGGTCGTCCAGGTCGACGTAGTAGCTCTGCTTGACGCTGTCGATCTCGCGCGTCTCGCGCAGGCTCGTGCGCAAGGCGTTCAACGAGCTGCTGTCGATCAGGCCGGCACCGTGGACCTCGTCCCAGGGGGCTTCGGTCTCGACGAGGTGGCGCCGAAGTGCGGCGCCGGTGGCCTGCTCGTAGCCGGGAAGGCAGAGCAGCTGGTTGTACTCGATGCACGGGCTATCGCGTTCGTCCTCGCCCGCCGTGTTCAGGTACAGGCGTCGGAGGAAGAACGGGCCTTGTCGCTCGATGCGCCGGACCACGACGCACACGGCGACGGGACGCGCCTCCGCCGTCTTGAATACGTAGACCTTCGGCGCGAGTTGCTCGCCGAAGATCGAGAGCCAGATCTCGACGAACTCCGTCGTGAGGAAGACCGTCGGGCGCTCACACTGGCGTGCGATCAAGGACCACGTGCTCGCCAGGACGGGCCACTCAGTCCAATCGCGTGCTTCGACGACCAGCTGCTCATCGGCATCGGTGGGAGCGCTGCGGGCGACCATGGTCATCGGCAGCGACTGCAGAGGTCGTTCCAAGCCGCGAATCGACGATGTCGCGCGAGCTCCGTACGGCGCGAGCGAAGATCGAGTCCCGTTTGCAGGCCGAGTACCTCCCTTGCCCTACGCAGATCGACCGCACTGGCTGCAGGCCGACAACGCGCGCTGTCGCTCGCGAGCGCTCGGTCACCGCTGACTCGCGCCGCGCGACTCGGTTAGCAGGCGTCATCGGCGATCGGGAACGTCATCGCGAACGTGGTGCCTTGGCCGAGCGTACTCTCCACCGAGATCTCGCCACCGTGTGCTTCGACGATCGCCTTGCAGATATAGAGGCCGAGGCCGGTCCCCTTGCTCGCGTGGCGCTTGGCAGACCAGTACGGCTCGAAGATGTGGGGTTGCTCGTCGGCGCTGATCCCCGGCCCGGTGTCGCTGACCGTGAATCGCATCATGGATTGGTCGAGCCCGGCGCGGATCGTCACCACATCGCCGCGGCCGCAGAACTTCATCGCGTTGCCGATCAGGTTGCCGAACGCCTGCATCAGGCGGGGACGATCGACGCACAGCTTCGCGTCATCGTGGGGGCTCTCGACGACCAGCGAGATGCCGCTCCTGTTCGCGAGCTCCTCGTGCGCTTCGCTCACGCTCGCGAGGATCTCGCTCGTGCGCTCCGGGGTCTTGTCGAGCGTGAAGCGTCCGGCCTGCGCGCTCGTCGCATCGAGCAGGTCGCGCAACAGGTGCTCCATGCGCATCGCCGAACGGCGGATGGTCTCGACGGGCTTGCGTGCCTTGGGGCCGAGGTCTCCGCTCTCGAGCGCCATCACGGCGCCGAGGTCGATCGAGGCCAGCGGGTTGCGCAGATCGTGCGACACGATGGCGAGGATCTCCTCGCGGGCACGCGTGGCATCCTGCGCTTCCCGATAGAGGCGCGCGTTGTCGATCGCGATGCCCGCGCGGTTGCCGAGCTCGATCGCGGTCTCGAGCTTGGATTGCCCATAATGGCGCCCCGATTCTGCGCGGATGAGCGTGATCGCGCCGAGCGCGCGGCCGAACGCGACCAGCGGCGCGATGATGACCGACGCGATGCCGAGCTCGCGCAGGATGCGGACGTGCTCGGGGTCGTGGTCGAGCTCGACGAGGTTCGCCTCGGAGAAGTCGGGGTAGAACACCGCCCGGCCGGTACGAATGACCTCGCTGAGCCCGCTCTGCGCGGCGAGCTCGAGCGGGTGACGGCCCGACCACTCGCGCAGCGCGGCCACCTTCGCGGGATCGGCGTGGGCGATCGCGGCGCGCTCGAGCTTGCCATCGCGCAACAGATCGACCGCACACAAGTCGGCGAGCTCGGGGACGGCGAGCTTGGCGAGCTGCTCGAGCGTCATCGTCATGTCGAGGGAGGAGGCGAGCAGCTGCGACGCGTGCGCGAGAAAGCGCTGCTCGGTGATGTCCGTGCTGGTCCCGAACCACCGCACCACGCGTCCGGTCTCATCGCGGACCGGGACCGCGCGCGACAGGAACCAGCGATAGAAGCCTTCCTTGGCCCGCAGCGGGAACGAGTCCTCCCAGACCTCTCCACGCGCGAGCGAGTCCCGGAACTTCTCCGTCACGCGCTTCACGTGATCGGGGTGGTGGACACGCTGCCAGCCGAACCCTTCGAGCTCGGCGGGCTTGGCCCCCGTGTAGTCGTAGTAGCGCTGGTTGTACCAGTAGGCCGCGCCGGCGTTGTCCGTGATCCAGACGAGCTGAGGAATCGTCTCGGCCAGGGTGCGAAACTCGCGCTCGCGCTCGCGCAGCGCTTCTTCCATGCGGCGGCGCGCGGTCACGTCGACGGCGACCGCGACGGCGCCGTAGGTGGTGCCTTGTCGCGTGATCGGTGCCCCGATCACGTGCACGATGGTGTCTTTCTCGCTCGTGTGGTCGTACACGACCACGTCGCGTTGGACCTTGCTTCCACGCGCCGCCGCACGCACCGGACCGTCCTGGTAATCCAGGCGCTCGCCGGTGCTGGCGTCGCGCATGTCGAGCGCGTCGACGAGGCTCTGCACGGGCTCGCGCTCGAGTCGTTCGTTGTCGTCGTAGCCCAGGAGGTCGAGCGCCGCCCGGTTCGCGCGCGTGATCGCTCCCCGCGTTCCGATGAACACCGCCGTGGGGATGCTCTCGAGGATCGCCGCGAGCTCCGCCGATGACCTCTCCGCGGTCTCGCGCAGCATGTGCTGATAGATCGCGGTCGCCGCGCGGTTGGCCATCACCGCGAGCAGGCGCTTGTCCTGCGCGGAGAACTCGTGCGCGCTCAACGACCCCATGTGCGCGACCCCGAGGAGCTCGCCGCCCTCCACCAACGGGATGCCATAGAGGGCGCGAACCCCGGAGGTTCGCAGGATCTCGCTCTTGAGGTAGGGGGCGGCCGGCCCGTCGATGGCGATCGGTTTGCGCTCGCTCGCGATCCGGCCCGAGAAGCCTTCCCCGATCTTCATCGTCAGGCCGACTTCGCGCTCGCGCTGGAGCCCGAGGGCAGCGCGGACCCGCAGCGTGTCGCCTTCGCGAATCAGGATCGCAGCGGTATCGACCGCGGTCGTGAACTCCACGAACACCTTCAACAGGCGCTGCAGCAGCTCTTCGACGCTGCGGCTCTCCAGGGCCTCGGAGGCGATGCGATCGAGGGCGGCCAGCGTGCGGTCTCTCGCGTGCGTGAGCCGCATGACCGAGGCCGTCACCGCATTGTCGATCGCCAGGTTGACCGCGCGCAGCTCCTCGATGTGCTCTGGATCGACGGCGTTCTGCTTCCAGAGCCGCATCACGCAATCGCGGAGGATCGTGAACTCGCTGACCACCTCGCCCAGGTCGAAGCCTTCGTCCAGGCGCATCGCCGCGTGCGCCTCGACCTCGTGCCTGGGGGGCTCTGCCGGTTCGCCCTTCGCCAAACTGTCGGCCATCGTCGCGATGCGATCGAGCACCTGAGGGACGTGATCCAGGAGCGCCGGATGATCGAGATCGCTCGCCACCGGTAGCGCCCGGACCTCCGCCATCCACTCGGAGAGGATGTCCTGCTGCCGGCCTCGGATGAAGTCGCCGAGGCTTTGCCGCAGACCGTGCGCCCGCATCCGGCGCTGTGCACTCCGAGTCATCGTATTTTCAGCCTCAAGATCTATGCCACCGTGATCCGGCGTCGTCCCGTGCCGATGCCTGGAGGGCTCGCGATGCATGTGTCAGTCGCGCACGGTGAGCGGCTTCGGGGCAACCTCGACGCTAAGATGCCCGACCCATGCCGCCCGCGAAGCCGCGTCCCGCCGATAACCACGACCTGATCCGCGTCCGGGGAGCACGCGAGAACAACCTGAAGGATGTCAGCCTCGAGCTGCCAAAGCGGCGGTTGACGGTGTTCACGGGGGTCTCGGGATCGGGCAAGTCGTCGCTCGTCTTCGGCACGATCGCCGCGGAGTCGCGGCGGCTGATCAACGAGACCTACAGCACGTTCCTGCAGGGCTTCATGCCGACGCTCGATCGCCCCGAGGTCGATGTCCTCGAGGGGCTGACCACGGCGATCATCGTCGATCAGGAGCGGCTCGGCGCGAACGCGCGCTCCACGGTCGGCACGGTGACCGACGCGAACGCGATGCTGCGGCTCCTGTTCAGCCGTCTCGGCAAGCCGCACATCGGATCGTCGAACGCGTTCTCGTTCAACGTGCCGTCGGTTCGCGCGGTCGGTGCGATCACCGTCGAGAAGGGGGCGGGCAAGACCGAGAAGAAGGTGTTCGAGGTCCACGGCGGCATGTGCCCGCGCTGCGAGGGCATGGGCTCGGTGAACGACATCGATGTCTCGCAGCTGTTCGACGACAGCAAGTCGCTCAACGAAGGTGCGCTCACGATCCCCGGCTACACCGCCGACGGTTGGAACGTGCGCATCTTCTCGGCGCTGCTCGATCCGGACAAGCCGATCCGCAAGTACTCGAAGCACGAGCGCGAGACGTTCCTCTACAAGGAGCCGACCAAGGTGAAGGTCGGGGGCGTGAACCTCACGTACGAGGGGCTCGTGCCGCGCATCCAGAAGTCGTTCCTGTCCAAGGACGTCGAGGCGATGCAGCCGCACATCCGAGCATTCGTCGAGCGCGCGGTCACGTTCACCACGTGTCCGGACTGCGAAGGCACGCGGCTCAGCGCTCGCGCACGGTCCTCGAAGATCAAGGGCAAGACCATCGCGGACGTGTGCGCGATGCAGATCAGCGACCTCGCCGCCTGGGTGCGCGGCCTGGACGAGCCGACGGCCGCGCCGCTGCTCGCGACGCTGCGCCACACGCTCGATTCGTTCGTCGAGATCGGGCTCGGCTACCTCAGCCTCGATCGTCCATCGGGGACGTTGTCGGGGGGCGAAGCGCAGCGCACGAAGATGATCCGTCACCTCGGGTCGTCCCTCACCGACGTCACCTACGTGTTCGACGAGCCGACGATCGGTCTGCACCCGCACGACATCCAGCGCATGAACGATCTGCTGCTGCGGCTGCGTGACAAGGGCAACACGGTGCTCGTCGTCGAGCACAAGCCCGAGATGATCGCGATCGCCGACCACGTCGTCGATCTCGGTCCCGGCGCCGGCACGGCCGGCGGCGAGGTCGTGTTCGAAGGCACCATCGAAGGGCTGCGCACGAGCGGCACGCTCACCGGTCGTCACCTCAGCGATCGCGCGAAGCTGAAGGCGTCCGTGCGCAAGCCGTCGGGCAAGCTCGAGGTGCGCGGCGCCCGCAGGCACAACCTCCAGAGCGTCGACGTCGACATCCCGCTCGGCGTGCTGGTCGTCGTCACCGGCGTGGCCGGGTCGGGCAAGAGCTCGCTGATCCATGGCTCGGTCAGCAAGCGCGACGGCGTCGTGACCGTCGATCAGACCGCGATCCGTGGCTCGCGCCGCAGCAACCCGGCGACCTACACGGATCTCCTGGAGCCGATCCGCAAGGCGTTCGCGAAGGCCAACAACGTCAAGCCCGCGCTGTTCAGCGCCAACTCCGAGGGCGCGTGTCCGACGTGCAACGGCGCGGGCGTGATCTACACCGACCTGGGCATGATCGGCGATGTCTCGACGCTGTGCACCGACTGCGAGGGCAAGCGCTTCCAGCCCTCGGTGCTCGAGTACAAGCTCGGCGGGCGCAACATCGCCGAGGTGCTCGACATGCCCGTCGATGAAGCGGCTCGCTTCTTCGGCAGCGGCAAGGCGCACACGCCGCCCGCGCACGCGATCCTGCAGCACATGTCCGCGGTCGGCCTGGGCTACCTACGGCTCGGCCAGCCGCTCACCACGCTGTCCGGCGGCGAGCGCCAGCGGCTCAAGCTCGCCACCCACCTCGGGACCGACGGCGGCGTCTACGTCCTCGACGAGCCCACCACGGGCCTTCACCTCGCCGATCTCGAGCAGCTGCTCGTGCTCCTCGATCGGCTCGTCGATGGGGGGAAGTCCGTGATCGTGATCGAGCACCATCAAGCGGTGATGGCGCACGCCGACTGGATCATCGACCTCGGCCCGGGCGCAGGCCACGACGGTGGACGCGTCGTGTTCGAAGGCACGCCGGCCGCGCTCGTGAAGGCCAAGAAGACACTGACGGGCAAGCACCTGGCCGAGTTCGTCGCGCGTTAACCCTTCGCGGCGATCACGGCACGAACTGGAGGCCGGCGGCGAGGAACAGATCGACGTTGTCTCGCGAGTCGTCGATCGGGGCGCCCACGGCCAGGTAGGGCTGGAACCGCTCGCCCATGAAGCGGACGGTGAAGGCGAGGGCGTTCAAGAAGTCGTCATCGCCCTCCCAGAACGCGAGGCTGTTGACGCTCTCGAGGCTGAGCGCGACCGGGCCGAGGTCGACGCCGGCTCCGAGGTTGAAGCGCAGGAAGTTCGGGACATAGTCCTCGAACGCGACGTCGACGCCGAGGTCCGCGCGCAGGAACAAGCGGTTCGCGTAGTACAGCGGCGAGAAGCTGAACCGCACGTACCACTCGTTGAACGTGTTCGCGACGTCGGTGAAGCGCGGGTACACGCCGGCGAGCAGCGTCGCCGCCTCGTCGCGGCCGTCGGTGGCGGTCGGGATCGAGGCGCCGAGCCGGAACACGAACGACAGGCTGGGTGACTTGGTCACCACGTAGAGTCCACCCGCCTCGATGTTGGCGAGCGCGGCGGCGTCGTTGGGGATGGCGTCGGGCGGCACCGGATCCTCGTCGTCGGAGGGCGCGCCGAACGACATGGTGAGCGGCAGCGAGCCGTAGATGCCCAGGCCCGAGCGCGTGACGTAGTGACCGTAGAGCTCGAGGCGAAGCGCCAGGTCGTACGGGAAGTCGAGGAACGTCAGCCCGCCGTCGAGGGCGATCTTGCTGATGCCATCGCCGCGATCGAGCGTGGCCATGTCGGGAGCGCGCTGCGCGTGGGCGGTGCCGGCGGCGAGCACGATGGCGAGGAGGAAGCTGTGCGCTCGTTGCATCACACGACGCTACCGCCGGCGCGTGTGGGTCTTGCGCACCATGGCGATCACGCGGGCGGCTGCGTGCAGCGGACCTTACAGACACGCGCGAGTCGGTGAGCCGCGGTGCTCACATCTCGAACGGCGGTATGCTCGACGGCGATGCCCCGGCCACCGCCTCGGCTCGCACCGGTGACGACGGCGATCGTCCCGCTCAAAGGTTTCGTAGGCAGCGTCGTCATGCCGGAGAATTTACCCGTGGTGCCCTGCTTGCAGCGCTGAAGCAACGCAATGCTCGCAGCGCTCGGAGCGTTCGTGTGGCGCCACCCACGAAAGGTGCTGATCGCAACGAGCGCGTTCCTCGCAGCGGCACTCGCGGTGGTGATCCACGGCGGCCGGCTGACGGCGGGCGAGATCGAGGGACTCGAGGCGGGACGCGCGGAGCAGCTCGTCGAGCAGGTCACCGGCGCCTCGATGGACACGACGGCGATCGTGGTGTTCGCGTTCCCGCGCGGGACAGAGCGGGCGACGACGAGCGCGACGGTCGAGCGCGCGATCGCGCCGCTGCGATCGGAGCCGCGCGTGCGAGCGGTGGTCACCCCGGCGACCGCACCTCCGGTGCTGGGCGAGCGGATGATCGATGCATCGGGCGCGACGGCGTTCGTGGCCGTGACGTTCGCCGGATCGTTCCAGGATGCGGTCGCGGCATATCCTACGGTGCGCGACGAGGTGGTCGCCGCCGGCGCGACGATGGCGTGGACGGGGCGCGTGCCGTTTCAGCGCGACCTCGACGCGATGCTGGAGCGCGACTTGATCCGCGCCGAGGTGATCGCCTTGCCGATCGCGGTGCTCGTGCTGATGCTCGTGTTCCGCAGCGCGGTCGCGGCGGTGCTCCCCGTCGTGGTCGGCGCGCTGGCGGTGCTCGGTGGGATCGCGTGCGTGCTGCTGCTTTCGCACGTCACCACGATCGCGTCGTACACGATCAACGTCGCGTCGCTGATCGGGCTCGGTGTCGCGATCGACTACTCGTTGTTCACGGTCAGCCGGTACCGCGAGGAGCTGGCAGCAGGGCATGCGCCGCGAGATGCGCTGATGCGCACCATGGCGACCGCCGGCCGCGTCGTCGTGTTCGCGGGCCTCGCGGTCGCCACCGGGCTGTGCGGGCTGCTCGCATTCCGCGGCTCGTACCTGGTGTCGATGGGGCTCGGCGGCGCGATCGTCGTCGGGCTCGCGGTGCTGTTCGCGCTGACGCTGCTGCCCGCGCTGCTCGTGGTGCTCGGGCCGCGCCTCGATCGGGGACGCCTGCCGTTGCGGCGGCTCGTGCCGATGCGCGCCCGGCTGCTGCAACGGCTGAGCTGGGTGATCGAGCATCCGTGGCGGGTGATCATCCCGACGGTGCTGGTGCTCGTCGGGCTCGCGATGCCCGCGTTCGGACTGCGCATGGCGAGCGTCGACGCGAGCGTGCTGCCGCCCACGGCGGAGGCGCGGCGCGGGCTGGCGCTGCTCGAGACCTCGTTTCCTGACCTCGCCCGCACTCGCATCACGGTGGCGGTGGAGTTCCCGGCGGCCCCGGCGCTCACGCCCGCGCGGATCGGTGCGCTCTACGATCTGTCGCGGAGGATCTCGCGCGTACCCGGCGTAGCCAAGGTCGAGAGCCTCGTCGATGCGCCGTTGCCGCTCACGCGCGCGCAGTACCAGGAGCTGCTGCTGGCACCGCCGCCGCAGCTCGCCGCGCAGCTCGAGGCCGGCAAGGCGCTGCTCGTGCGCGATCGCATCGTGCTGCTGTACGCGCTCAC
>DATLHR010000341.1:0-3056 GCA_035539815.1 Kofleriaceae bacterium | reverse complement strand
CAGCTCCTGCTCGTAACGCCCGAGCACGGCCACCGGGTAGTCATCGACGAAGCCGTTGGTGCCGGCGTAGATGACGATGACCTGCTGCTCCATCGGCATCGGCTGGAACTGGCCCTGCTTGAGCAGCTCGACCATGCGCTCGCCGCGGTTGAGCTGCGCGAGCGTCGCCTTGTCGAGGTCGGAGCCGAACTGCGCGAACGCCGCCTTCTCGCGGTACGACGCGAGCTCGAGGCGGAGGCGGCCGGCGATCTTCTTCATCGCCTTAGTCTGGGCCGCACCACCGACGCGCGACACCGAGATGCCGACGTTCACCGCGGGACGGACGCCGGAGTAGAACAGGTCGGCCTCGAGGAAGATCTGACCGTCGGTGATGGAGATGACGTTGGTCGGGATGTACGCCGAGACGTCACCGGCCTGGGTCTCGATGATCGGCAGCGCCGTCAGCGAGCCTCCGCCCTCCTTGTCCGACATCTTCGCAGCGCGCTCGAGGAGTCGCGAGTGGATGTAGAACACGTCGCCCGGGTACGCCTCGCGGCCCGGCGGGCGGCGGAGGAGCAGCGACAGCTGGCGGTACGCGACGGCCTGCTTGGAGAGATCATCGTAGATGATCAGCGCGTGGCGGCCGGAGTCGCGGAAGTACTCGGCCATCGTGACGCCGGTGTACGGCGCGATGAACTGCAGCGGCGCGGGCTCCGACGCGCCGGCGATGACGACCGTCGTGTACTCCATCGCGCCCGCCTTCGTGAGGCGGTCGACGACCGTCGCGACCGTCGACTGCTTCTGGCCGATCGCGACGTAGAAGCAGAACATGTTCTGCCCCTTCTGGTTGATGATCGTGTCGATCGCGATCGCCGTCTTGCCGACGCCACGGTCGCCGATGATCAGCTCGCGCTGACCGCGGCCGATCGGGATCATCGAGTCGATCGCCTTCATGCCGGTCTGCATCGGCTCGTGCACCGACTTGCGCGAGATGATGCCGGGCGCCTTGATCTCGACCTGGCGCTTCTTGGTGCCGACGATCGGCTTGCCGCCGTCGACCGGCTGACCGATCGCGTTCACGACGCGGCCGAGCAGCTCCTCGCCGACGGGGACCTCCACGATGCGGCCCGTGCGCTTGACGACGTCGCCCTCGCGCACCGCTTCGAACTTACCGAGGAGCGCGACACCGACATTGTCCTCCTCGAGGTTGAGCACCATGCCGTTGACCTTGTCGCCACCAGCGCCCTCGAACTCGAGGAGCTCGCCGGCCATGGCGCCCGAGAGACCGTACACGCGCGCGATGCCGTCGCCGGCGGTGAGCACGGTGCCCGTCTCCGTGACCGAGACCTTCTTGTCGTAGTTCTCGATCTGCTTGCGGATGATGTCGCTGATCTCTGCGGCGCGAATATCAGACATGGTCTTCCTCGGTCCTTACTTGGTGAGCTCGTCGCGGAGGTTGCGGAGCTGGGTGCGAAGCGATCCGTCGTACACGACGTCACCGACCTTCGCGATCACGCCGCCGAGCAGGCTCGCGTCCTCGCGCTTGGTGACGTCGACCTTCTTGCCCGAGAGCTTCTCGAGCGCGAGGGTGATCTGGGAGAGCTGGCCGGCGTCGAGCGGCTTGGCCGACACGATCTCGGCCGTCACGCGGCCACCCTTGGCCTCGATCATCGAGTCGAGCTCGCGCGAGATGCCGGGCAGCGCGCTGAGCCGCTCGCCGTCGAGCAGGAGGTACACGAGGTTCTTCGTGTGCGGCTGCGCGCCGATACGGGTGAGCAGCGCGTCGACGACCTTGCGGCGGTCGGCGCGACGGATGGCCGGGTTGGTCAGCGCCGACTGCAGCTCGGCTGAGTCCTTCATCGCCTTGGCGAGCGCGCGGAGGTCGGCGCCGATCTTGTCGAGGTTGCCGTTGGCCTGGCCGATCTCGAGGACGGCCTTGGCATAGCGGCGGGACAGGCTGCCTGCGGCCATTACACGCGCTCCTTCTGCGCCGGCTTCGGGGCCGACAGGTCGCTGATGAACGTGGTGACCAGCTTCTGCTGATCGGCTGCCTGCAGCTTCTCGCGCAGCAGCTTCTCGGTCGCGCCCGTGGCCGCCGCCGTCACCTCGCGGGTGAGCGCGGCGCGCGCGAGCTCGATCTCGGCGGCGATCCGCGCCTCGGCGTCCTTCTTCATCTGCGCCGCCTGGCGCTCGGCGTTCGCGAGGATGCGCGCCTTGTCGGCCTCGGCGTCCTTGCGCATGCCCTCGACCATCGCCTTGATCTCGGCGTCGGCGTCCTCGAGCTTGGTCTCGTACTCGGCGAGCTTGTCGGCCGCCTGCTTGCGCAGCTTGGCCGCCTCGTCGAGCGCGTTCTTGATCAGATCGTGGCGCTCGCCCGCCATCTGGCGCGCGATCGGCCGGCCCTTCCACAGCAGGATGCCGAGGAGGATGACGAAGTTCAGCACCATCAGCACGAACGGCGCCGACATCGGCTCTTCCGCGAGCGGCGAGCCGGTGTGCGGGTCGATCACGACGTTGCCGTCGTGGTCGAGCACCTTGCCGTCGCCGAACTTGCCGCCGTACTGGTCCTTGCCGCGGTAGCTGAACCCGAACCAGTTGAAGTGCTTCGTGTGATCCAGATCCGCGAACACCTCGCCAGGCGCGAGCGCGTGCGCGTGATCGCCGTGCGCGGTGGTTGGCGTCGCGCGCGCATCCGTCGTCGAATCGACGGGGTGCTCGGCGGTCTCCTTCTTCTCCTCGTCGCTCGGCGGCGCGAACTTCGCCTCGGCCGACGGCTCGAGACCACCGGTCGGCGGCTGCTCGGCGGACTGCGCGAACGCGGTGCCGGCGCCGACGACGAGTGCGAGCGCGATGGCGATGGACTTCAGCGTCGACATCACGCGACCTCCCGGCCGAGGAGCTTGGACGCGATCGACTTGGCGAGGGCATCGGCCTGCGGCATCAGCTGCGCGCGGGCGGCCTCGGTCTCCGACCGCATCTTCGTCTGCGCGTCGTCGATCGCCTTCTGGGCCGACGCACGTGCCTTGTCGGTGACGTCCTTCTCGTGCGCGGCAGCCTCGAGGCGAACCTTGCGGCCC
>DATLHR010000340.1:0-5820 GCA_035539815.1 Kofleriaceae bacterium | reverse complement strand
GCCGGGATCCGCGCTGCCCGTCGTGCCACGGTCCGGGTCATCTCCGCTCCGCGAGACCGCGACCACCGCCGCCGCACCGGCGAGTCCGAGCACCGCGATGCCGGTGCCGATCCACACGCCCTTTGATCGCGACCCTCGCGGCGCCGCCGTCACGATCTGCCCGGCGGATGCCCCCGCCGTCGTCAACGGCACACCGGGGCCCGTCGCTGCGGTGAGCGCGAGCCCCGCCGGCGCGATCGTCGCGGCAAAGCCGTCGGCGACGGCGAGCGGCGCCGAGCTCGCGCGCTGCGCGCCGGGGTTCGTGCCTGGAACGTGCGCGCCCGCGGCGGCGAACGCGGCGCGCAGCTCGAGCGCGGTCTGGAAGCGCGCGGCGGGCTCCTTCTCGAGCAGCCGGAGCGTGATCACCGCGAGATCATCGGGGATGGCGGGCACCAACGTCCGCGGGTGCGGCGGCTGATCGCGGATGTGCGCGGCGATCATCATGCCGCTGCCTTGCGCGCTCACGAACGGCGGCCGGCCGGTCAGCGCATGGAACAGGATGCAGCCCACGGCGTAGAGGTCGGTGCGGTGATCGAGATCGGGCGAGCCCATGCATTGCTCGGGGCTCATGTATGCCGGCGTCCCGATCAACGCGCCCGTCTGCGTCTTGAAGGCGCTCCGGTCGTCGGAGAGCTTCGCGATGCCGAAGTCGAGCAGCTTGACCTGGAGGCCGTCGGGCATCAGCTCGTTGGGCACGAGGAAGATGTTGTCGGGTTTGAGATCGCGGTGGACGATGTTGCGCGCGTGCGCCGCCGCGAGCCCACCGGCGACCTGGGCGCAGATCGATGCGGCCTCGATCGGCGCCATCGGGCCGCGCTGCATGCGCTGCTGCATGCTCTCGCCGCGCAGCAGCTCCATCACGATGTACGCCGTGCCGTCGGCGTGGGTACCGTAATCGAAGATCTCGACGATGCCCGGGTGCTCGATCGCCGAGGCGGCGCGCGCCTCGTTGAAGAAGCGCTGCACGATCCCCGGATCCGCCGAGAACTGTGGCAGCAGCATCTTCAGCGCGGCCGGCCTGCCGAGCTGCGTGTGCTCGACGCGATAGACCATGCCCATCCCGCCCCGGCCGAGCTCGCTGACGATCCGATAGTTACCGACGACCTGGCCGATCACGCGCCGCTCAGTCTAACTCACCTGTCCGCTGTCCGGCCGGCGCTCGGACGAGCGTGTCCGCGCCTCGGACGAGCCGCGCGACAACCACGCAGAACCGCAGGCGCAGCTCGGTGGCGCGGCGCGTGGATGTCGGCGCCGCATGCACGCACGTCGACCTGCTCATCCCCTCCAGCACCATCCCTCCTTCCGCGCGATGATCGAGGCGGCGCCGCCGCTCGCCGAGCTCGCCGTCCGGCTCCGCGCGAGTGCTGCTGCGATCGCGCCGCGGCGCACGACGACGCGGGCCGCCGACGCGGTCATCCGTCCTGCAGCCTCTCCGGCGTTCGACGAGCCCGACGACGCTCCACTCGTCGCCGACCTCGTCGGCACCCTCGCGATCGCCTGCAGCGATCTCGCCGACGGCTTCGCGTCGCCGCCCGAGAGCCGCCGCCGCCTCGCCGCACACCGCCGTGCGTGGATCGCGATTCGTGACCTCGACTACGCGATCACGGCCGCAGCGCGCCAGCGTCGCGTCCCCGCCGACCTCGTCAAGCGAGCGCAGCGCGCGATCGATCGCGCGGATGTTCTCGTCGCGGCGTTGCTGCCGGGCTGACGGATGGCGCTACCATGCGCCCGGAGGCCCATCGATGTGCAGAGCGATCACCTGCAAGAAGTGCAAGCGCCCCACGTGGGCTGGCTGCGGCGCCCACGTGGAGCAAGTCCTCGGACATGTCCCGCAGGCGGAGCGCTGCCAGTGCCGGGCAGAGGCGAAACAGGGCGGCGGAGGACTCGGCAAGGCGATCCGCGCGCTGTTCGGACGCTGAGCGCCGGCTACGCCGCGCTCTGGATCGACTCGGCGACGAGAGGCAGGCCCGCGCGTGCCCACGCACTGGTCCCACCGTCGAGGTTGTAGACCTGCGCGAAGCCGAGACGCTCGGCGAGCTTCGCCGCGCTCAGGCTGCGCACGCCGCGCGCGCACACGAACAGGAGCGGCTTGGTACCGAGCATCGCCTCGGCATCGGTGCGCAGCGTGTCGAGTGGGATGACCCGGCTGCCGGCGATGTGCCCCGCGCTCCATTCGTGCTCGTCGCGAACGTCGACCACGTCCACGTCGCGCGTGGAGAGCAGTTCGGCCACATCGGCGGGGCTGAGCGTCTCGACCATGATGGGATCCGTTTTAACGGATGCCGTCATAACGGACAAGGGGTTAATTTCAACGGATCCGCTGTAGCGGATGGGCGCACGTCTCCCACCCGGAAGACTCCCGAGGCGCGACGGGCGGTTAGCCGCGGCCAGCCTGCAGGCGATGCAGCGCGTCGACGAGCGCGTCGAGGTCTTCGCGCACGTTGTAGAACGCGAGCGACGCGCGCACGGTGGCCTCGAGTCCGAACCGGCGGAGGATCGGCTGCGCACAGTGGTGGCCGGAGCGAACGGCGATCCCGTCCTTGTCCAGGATCGCGGAGACGTCCTCGGTGCGCTGCCCATCGAGCACGAACGACAGCACGCCGGCCTTGTTCACCGACGTGCCGATCATCCGCAGCCCGGGCACCGTGGCGAGGCGCTGCGTGCCGTAGACGAGAAGCTCGTGCTCGTAGCGATCGATCACGTCCATGCCGATCCGCTCGCAGTACTCGATCGCGGCGCCGAGCCCGACGGCGTCACCGATGCTGCCGGTGCCGGCCTCGAACCGCATCGGCGGTGGCTGGTACTTCGTCTTCTCGAACGTGACGTCCTCGATCATGTTGCCGCCGCCCTGCCACGGCGGCGTCGCGTCGAGCACCTCTTGCTTGCCCCACACCACGCCGATGCCGGTGGGAGCGTAGACCTTGTGGCCGCTGAACACGTACCACTCGCAGCCGAGCGCCTGGACGTCGACCCGCATGTGCGAGACGGCCTGCGCGCCATCGACGAGCACGTGCGCGCCGTAGCGATGCGCGATATCCACCATCGTCTGCGCGGGCGTGATCGTGCCGAGCGCATTCGAGACGTGTGGGATCGACACCAGCTTGGTGCGCGGCCCCATCAGCTTCTCGAACTGGTCGAGGATCACGTCGCCGCGATCGTCGACGGGCGCCACGCGCAACCGCGCGCCCTTCTCGGCGCACAGCATCTGCCACGGCACGATGTTGGCGTGGTGCTCGAGGTGCGTGATGACGATCTCGTCGCCCTCGCCGATGTGCCGGCGGCCCCAGCTCTGCGCGATGAGGTTGATGCCCTCGGTCGCACCGCGGACCCACACGATCTCCTTCGCCGACGGCGCGTTGATGAACCGGCGCGCGCTCTCGCGCGCTCGCTCGAACGCATCGGTCGAGCGAGCCGCCAGCGTGTGCGCGGCGCGGTGCACGTTGGAGTTCTCGTGCGCGTAGAAGTAGCTCATGCGGTCGATCACGGCGCGCGGCTTCTGCGTCGTCGCCGCGTTATCGAGCCACACGAGCCGCTTGCCACCGTGCACCCGCTCCTCGAGGATCGGGAAGTCGCGGCGCACGACGTACGGATCGAAGGCGTTCCCTCCGAGGTCCCGCACCACGGCGTCGTCCTCCCGCAGCGCGGGCTCGTAGGCCTCGACGCGTCCCGTGCCCGAGTCGAGCCCGAGCGCCTTCGCATCGGGGACGAAGTAGTGACCGGCGCCGAGCGACGGCTCGTTCAGCACGGGCATCGTGAATTGCATCGGATCGGTCGCGATCGCCGAGAAGTCGAGCGGCGCGCCGAACGGTGACGACGACGGCACCGTCGACGACGACGGCACGCTCGCTGACGACGGCAGACCGTTCGCGGCGCCCGCGTTCGACGTCGTCGGGGCATAGCCGGTACCGACAACATCCGTGTCGCGACTCGTCGCCGAGGACGGCAGACCGTTCGCGGCGCCCGCGTTCGAGGTCGTCGGCGCGTAACCGGTGCCGACACCACCCGCGCGCTCCACGCTCGACGTCGTCGGCGTGTAGCCGGTGCCGACGATGTCAGAACCGCCGAGGCCGCTCGACGCCGGCAGGCCACCCGAGGCGGCTGGCCCAGTGCTCGTCGCGGACGCCGGGCTCGTCGGATCGGCGCCCGGCACCGAAACATTCGCGGGCACCAGCGTCGGCGAGATGCCCGGGCTCGGCGCGGGTCCGCCGAGCGCGGAGCCCGTCATCACCTGCGCGGGCGCGGGGACCGGAACGATCGACGCACCGGTGAGGTGCTCGCCCGCGATGCGCGACATCAGCAGCATCACCTGCGACGGATCGCTGAGGTCGGGCACCGTCGGCGCCGTCGGCGGAGGCGCGACCGCACCGGTCGACATGCCCGGCCCGCCTCCGAGCGCCGCATGCGGTGCAGGCGCCGGAAGCGTGACCGACGGCGCGGGCGAAGCGGTGTCCACCAGCGTCCCGAGCGGGATGCGCAGCTCCAGCGGCGGTGCGTAGCGAGCGGGGTCGTCGGTCATGGCGCGGCGACGAGCGACTACGGGCCGTACTCGTGATAGCGGTCGACCTCGACACCCTCGAGACAGCCGATGGCGTCCTCGACGAGCACCGCGGCAGAGCAGTACAGCGTGATGAGGTACTGCGACGCACCCACGTTGTTGATGCCCATGAACCGCACCGACATGCTCGGGCTGACCTCACCCGGCAGGCCGGGCTGGAACAGGCCGATGACGCCGCGCTTCTTCTCGCCGGTACGCATCAGCAGGATGTCGGTCTTCTTGCCGCTGACGTGCAGCTTGTCGCACGGCACGATCGGAAGGCCGCGCCACGTGAGCATCGGCGAGCCGAACAGCGTGACCGTCGGGGGTGGAACTCCACGCCGCGTGCATTCACGACCGAACGCCGCGATCGCGCGCGGGTGCGCGAGGAAGAACGCGGGCTCCTTCCAGACCTTCGCGATCAGCTCGTCGAGGTCATCCGGCGTCGGCGCGCCACCGCGCGGCTTCACCTTCATCGACGAGTGAACGTTGTTGAGCAGGCCGTAGTTGCCGTTGTTGACGAGCTCGTCCTCCTGCTTCTCCTTGATGCGCTCGACGGCGACCGTGAGCTGCTCCTTGACCTGATCGTACGGGCTTCGGAACAGATCGGAGATGCGGGTGTGGACCTCGACGGTCGTCGTGCACGACGAGAGCGTGTACTCGCGCGGCTTCTCGTTGTAGTCGACGAGGCCGACCGGCAGCTTCGCCACGTCCTCGGGGCTGCACTCGACCGCGAACTTCTGGTCGACGACGCGGTTGACGCGGTACACGCCGGCCTCGACCGGCGTCCACGGCAGCATCTGGACGAGCCAGCGCGGACTGCTGCCGCCCCAGTACGGCGGCGTCTTGGTGGTGTTGGAGAGCTGGCGGGCCGCGCGCTCGCCCAGCATCCTGCGGTCATCACTCGTGTCGGCCATGATCGGGACCTTCGTAACAGACGGGAGCGCAAACTCCAGTCCTCACACCGCCCAGATGTGCAGGGATCGCTAGCGAATCCTCCTTACGAGCAGATGGACCTCCAAGACACCGGAGAGGGGCCTCAAAAGATCCTGGATCTGCCCCGGGAGGTGGGTGTTAGTGTCCGCCGCCATGAAGTCCACGGTCTGGCTTGGCGCACTGGCGGCACTGACGATCGGCTGCGGAGGCCCCGATGGGCGTCCTGGGAACGGCGGCCCCGATGGTGGCGGCGGCGGTGGTGGTGACGGCGGCGGTGGCGGCGGCGACGAGTGCTCCGATGCGTCGAAGCT
>DATLHR010000339.1:0-4230 GCA_035539815.1 Kofleriaceae bacterium | reverse complement strand
GGCAAGGGCGAGCGTGGGCGAGATGCGCTGCGCCTCGGGCTCGAGCTCGCGCAGCGCGGCAGCCGGCGCGTGCAGGCGCGGCGCCGACGCAACCCCCCGCTCGCCGCGGATCTCGCAGTGCTCGAGGCGCAAGCGCTCAATGATCTCGGGCGCAGCGACGAGGCGCTCGTGCGGATCGACGCCGCGCTGCGGCTCGCTCCGGGGCGCGGCGATGCGCTGCACGAGCGCGGCGTGGCCCTGTTCGATCTGTCGCGGTTCGCCGGCGCGAAGGGCGCGTTCGAGCGCGCGCTCGTGATCCAGCCCGAGGACGCGTACACGCACCAGATGCTCGGCCTCGCGCTCGAGCAGCTCGGGGAGACCGAGGCGGCCGAGGCCGCGTTCACCAAGGCGCGCTCGCTCGCGCCGCTCGAGATCGCGGCGCCCGTGCTCATCTCGGTCGCGGAGTTCCAGCGCGAGATCGACGCGGTGATCGACGCGCTGCCCGCGGACCGCAAGACCCGGGTCAAGGCGATCTCCGTCGAGATCGCGGAGCTGCCGGCCGCGGCCGACCTCGCGGCGGTCACGCCGCCGTTCCCGCCCACGATCCTCGGCCTGTACCGCGGCCCGGTCGGGCCCGCGGCGCAGCTGCCGCCGCAACCGGGAGACGAGCCGCGGTCGATCGTGCTGTACCGCAGGAACCTCGCCCGCGCGGTGAAGACCCGCCCCGAGCTGACCGAGCAGATCCGGGACACCTTGCTCCACGAGATCGGTCATCTCGAGGGCCTGGACGAGGACGACCTGCGCCGCCGCGGCATGGAGTAAGCGCCCCGCGACCAGGCGGTGTGACCAGGGCTTGCGGTAGGATGGCCGCCATGTCGGAAGGCCAGGGGCTTCGTTCAGTCGAAGAAGCCCTGCGCCGTGAGCAGAAGAAGGTCGCGCTGGTCCAGGAGGTCAGCCGCGCGCTCTCGCAGTCGGGCGACCTCGACTCGCTGCTCATCCTCATCATGACGAAGGTCACCGAGCTGATGGAGGCCGACCGCTCCACGCTCTACCTGATGAGCGAGGACGGCCGAGAGCTGTGGTCGAAGGTCACGCAGGGCGACGAGCGCGTGGAGATCCGGCTCGCGGTCGGCGAGGGCATCGCGGGCTGGGTCGGGCAGACGCGCGAGATCGTGAACATCCCCGACGCGTACGCGGACCAGCGGTTCCAGCCGGCGGTCGACCTCAAGAGCGGCTATCGCACGCGTTCGATCCTGTGCGTGCCGATGCTCGGTGCGCTCGGCGGCACCGTCGGGGTGCTGCAGGTGCTCAACAAGCAGGGCGGCCCGTTCGTCAAGGGCGACGAGGAGCTGCTCCTCGCGCTGGGGTCACAGGCGGCGATCGCGATCGAGAACGCGCGCCTCTACCATTCGCTCGTCCAGCAGAACCAGCAGCTGTCGCAAGCGCGGCGCCACCTCGAGCGCCGTACGCGCGAGCTCAACGCGCTGTACGAGGTGGAGAAGGAGCTGTCGGCGGCGCTCGACCTCGACGACTTGCTGTCGCGCATCCTGGCGCAGGCGATCACGGTGCTCGGCGGCGGCGCCGGCTCGATCGCGCTGTGCGAGTCCGACGGGTCGCTGCGGTTTCGCACGGTGCAGGGGCCCGCGGCGCCGAAGCTGATCGAGCGCACGCTGCCGCGCGGCACCGGGCTGATCGGCTGGTCGATCGCGCACAAGACGCCGGTGATCGTCGACGATCCGCAGCACGACCTTCGCCACGCGAGCGACATCGCGAAGGAGAGCGGGGTTCGCCCCGAGCACCTGATCGTCGCGCCGCTGATCGACGGCGATGACGTGATCGGCGGCATCGAGATCGTGGATCAGCGGAAGGCCGCGCGCGACGGTGATGGCCCGTGGGGCGAGGACGATCTCAAGCTCCTGGTGCTGATCGCCGCGCAGACCGCGGGCGCGATCGGAATGGCTCGCAGGCGCAGCGAGGCCTCCAACCGCGATCGCCTGGCCTCGATCGGGCGGATGCTCGCAGGTCTGCTACACGATCTGAAGACGCCGATGACGATCATCTCGGGATACGCGCAGCTGATGGCCGCATGCGACGAGGCGGAGCAGCGCGAGAAGTACGTCGAGCAGATCCAGCGCCAGTTCGACCTCATGGCCGGCATGACGCGCGAGGTGCTCGCCTTCGCGCGCGGCGACTCGGACCTGGTCGTACGCAAGGTCTACATGAACAAGTTCGCCGAGGAGCTCACGCAACAGCTCGGCGCCGCGGTCGCGGGGCGCGGCATCGACTTCCTCGTAGAGGCTCGCTACGACGGCATCGCGTACTTCGACGAGCAGAAGCTGATGCGCGTGTTCCACAACCTGACCAGCAACGCGGTCGACGCGATGCCGAACGGGGGCACGCTGCGCGTGCTGATCGACAGGGACGGCGATCACCTCGAGCTGCAGGCCAAGGACACCGGCCCCGGCATCCCGGCGGCGGTGCACGCGCGGCTGTTCGAGCTGTTCGCGACCGGACGCAAGGGCGGCACGGGCCTCGGGCTCGCGATCGTCAAGCGCGTCGTCGACGATCACAAGGGCACGATCCGGTGCGAGACCGGCGCCGGGGGCACGACGTTCGCGATCCGCTTGCCCCTGCA
Source organism: Kofleriaceae bacterium (assembly GCA_035539815.1). Lineage (GTDB taxonomy): Bacteria > Myxococcota_A > Polyangia > Haliangiales > Haliangiaceae > JABFXX01. The sequence continues at coordinate 1,616 of DATLHR010000339.1, read as the reverse complement.
ACGCACCACCGACGGCGAGTAGGTCCGTGCTCGCGCTGCGCGGCATCGACAAGTCCTACGGGACCTGGCGTGCGCTCGCCGGCGTCTCGCTGGACGTCGCGGCGGGCGAGGCCGTGCTGCTCGTCGGGCGCAACGGCGCGGGCAAGACGACGCTGTTGCGGATCGCGACCGGGTTCATGGATCCCGACGCGGGTGACGTGACGATCGACGGCGTGTCGATGGCGACGCGGCGCGCGGCGGCGCAAGCGAAGCTCGGCTACCTGCCCGAGCAAGCACCGGCGCCGCACGAGCTCCTCGTGCGCGATCATCTGCGGCTGCGCGCGCACCAGAAGGGGCTGCGGGGCGACGCCGTCGGCGCGGCGGTGAGCGCGTGCATGGAGACGGCGGCGGTCACGGATCACGCCGACCGGCCGATCGGCGCGCTCTCGAAGGGCTATCGCCAGCGCGTGGGGCTCGCCGACGCGCTGCTCGGCGACCCGCCGCTGCTCGTGCTCGACGAGCCGACGAGCGGCATGGATCCGATCCAGACCCGGCAGCTGTGCGACCAGCTGATCGCGGCGGCGCAGCAGCGCGCCGTGCTCGTGTCGAGCCACGCGGTGGCGGAGCTCGAGCCACTCGCCGCGCGCGTCGTCGTGCTGCGCAAGGGGCGCGTGGTCGCCGACGCCGCGCCGGGGGCGCTGTGCGCACAGACCAAGAAGCCGCGCCTCGAGGAGGCGGTGATCGCGTTGCTCGACGACGCGGGGGCCGCATGAGAGCGGCGTACTGGGTCGCGCGGCGCGAGCTGCACGTGATGCTGCGCGCGCCGATCGTGTACGTCGTGGGCGGCGTGTTCCTCGTCGTCCAGGGCGTCGCGTTCGCGGGGCTCGTCGGGGCGCTGTCGGATCCGCGGCGCCCGGCGCCGCTCGGCACGCTGCTCGAGAGCCAGCTCGCGGGGACGCTGCTGACGTGGGTGCTCGAGCTCGTCGTGCTCACGCTGCTCGGGATGCGCGCGATCGCCGACGACAAGAAGTCCGGCGGCTGGGAGCTCTTGCTCACGGCCCAGGTCGGAGAGGGCGCCGCCGTCGTCGGCAAGTGGATGGCCGCGAGTCTGATCTACGCGCTCCTGTGGTTGCCCACGCTCGCGTACCTCGGCGTGGTCGCCGCGTTCCGCGCCGACGACGGCGGCTGGGACCTCGCGGCGATCGCCGTCGGCTACGGTGGTGCGATCGCGATCGGCGCCGCGTTGCTCGCGTGGACGATCGCGGCGAGCGCGGCGATGTCGTCGACGCTGGGCGCCGGCGCGCTCGGGTTCGCGCTGCTGATCGGGCTGTTCCTCGTCGGCGAGCTGCCCGCGTTGTGGCCGGACCTCGCCGTCGATCACCCCGCGGTCGCGACGGCGCTGGATGCGGCGAGCGTGCGCGGGCTGGCGCGCGGCTTCGCGCGCGGTGAGCTCGGGCTGCCGGCGATCGCGGCGGTGCTCACCCTCGCCATCGTCGGACTGTCGCTCGCGATCACGCTCGCGTGCGCGCGCCGGCGGCGCGGCCACGATCGAACGCCTCGCGATCGAGCAGGCGATCGGCGGCGCGCTCGCGGCGCTCGCGGGCGGCGCACCGATCACCACGTGCGCGACCACCGGT
>DATLHR010000338.1:0-14782 GCA_035539815.1 Kofleriaceae bacterium | reverse complement strand
CACCCCGACACAGCCGACGACAGCGCGCGTTGAGGAACCGGAACCGGAACCGGATCCGAAGCCGCCGGCCGCTCCCACCCGCAAGAAGCGCCGGCGAGCTTCTTCGTCGAAGACGGCGCGGACTTCTTCGTCGGCGTCGGTCGCGCCGGCCTCCACGAAGGAGCCCGCGCCGGCCTCCACGAAGCCCGCCTTCGATCCCGAGAGCGCGCTGCCGTGATCGGCCGCTCATGACCGGGCGCTAATTCGTTCCGAGCTCGTACTCGGTCGCTTGCTCGAGGCGCTCGAACGCGTGCACGAGGTCGCGCAGCGACAGCTGTCCGTCGTCGAACACGAGCACGTACCCGGGCGCGCCGCGCACGTCTCCGAGCGGGTCATAGAGCAGCCAGTCGGTCGGTTGGCCCCACCTCGCGAGCGGGACGCAGGCACCGATCCCGCGACCGTCGCGCCACCCGGAGCCGAGGTTCGTTCGCGTGGTGCGTGCGAGCTCGGTATCGGAGGTGAAGTCGCTCGTGCCGAGGAACGAGAACTCGAGCAGGCGCGGCCCGTCGCTGAGCGTGAGCAGCGCGCGATAGTCGTTCGGCAGCTGGATCCGCGCGATCCGCTCGACGCCGAGGATGCGTTCGAGCGTGGCAGGGGCGGGCAGCGGTGGCTCCGCGCCGAACTTGCGCAGCGTCGCGAGCGTCGCGTCGAGGGCGGCGCGCACGGGCCGCAGGTGAGGAGCGACGTCGACGGGAATCTCGGGCGCGCCGGCGCGCGCGAGCAGCTCCTCGACGTCCGGATCTCGGACGAACGCGCCGAAGTCGGTGTCGCGCCGGATCTGATCGGGCGATGCGCCCGCATCGAGCGCGTCGGCGAGCGCGGGCAAGAGCGCCGGCTTGTCGCCAGCGTACGCATACGCGGCGGCGATGTTGTAGCGAAGCTCGGGGCTCGCGTCGGCGGGAACCAGCCGTACGAGCGCGCGGAGGCGCTCGGTGTCGTCGCCGATCGCGGCGAACGCGTTGCGCAGAAAGCCCTGCGCGTGGAAGCCGGTCGGCTCGGGGAAGGCAGCCCACCGCGACAGCACGAGGTCGACGACCTGCTTCACGTCGTCACCTCCGCGGTGCTCGCGCTCGATCGCGAACAGCATCAGCTGCGCGGACCCGAGGGCGATCTGGCCCTGCTGCTCGGTCGCGCCGCCGTCGAAGCTGCCGAGGTAGCGCCGTAGCGCCTCGAGAGGACGGTCGTCGTCGAGGATCTGGACGATCTGCCCGCCGGACTTCTTGGCGGCCGGCTCCCCCGCGGGCGGCTTCTTCGGGGCGAGCCGTGCGTTGCTGGGACTCGGGGCGCGGGGCGCGGGCCTCGCCGCGACGCGTGCGGGCTTCGTCCTGGCAGCGCGCGCCGGCTTGGCCTTCGCACCGCGCGCCGGTTTGGTCTTCGCGGCGACGCGTGCGGGCGTGGCCTTCGCGGCGCGCGCGGACCTGGTCTGCTGCTGTCTCGCGGGCTTCGGCTTCGCCGCTTTCTTGGCGGGCGTCGCCTTGTTCGCGGGCTTCGCCTTCGCCATCTACTTCTTGCTCGAAAACATTCCGGCCTGGTACTCGACGATCTCGCCCTCGACCGCGGAGGCCGCGACGGTGAGCGGCGACGCCAGGTACAGCTGGCCGGGCCCCGAGCGGCCCTTGTAGTTGCGATTGATCGCGGAGACGGTGACCTGATCGCTGCGGTCGGAGACGCCGGGGCCGCAGCCGATGCACGCGCCGCAGCCGGGCTTGATCACCTGCACGCCGGTGCGCTCGAACAGCTCGAGGTAGCCGCGCTGCTTCGCGTACGCCTCGACCTCCTGGGAGCCGAACTGCAGGTAGAACTTCACGCCGTCCTTGACGCGCTTGCCCGCCTGCTCGGCGTCGGCCATCACGCGCGCGTACATGTCGATGTCATCGCGCTTGCCCGCGGTGCACGAGCCACCGTACGCGATGTCGATCTTCACGTGTCCGATCTCGGGGACGAGCGCGCCGTTCTTGGGGTCGCTGGCGATGCCGCGATCCGGATCGCCGGGCGTGGCGACCATCGGCGTGATCTTCGCGAGGTCGATGCGGTGGATGCCGCCCGCGTGCTCGGCGCCGGCGTCCGGCGTCACCACCTTCGCGCGCAGCGACTCGATGGTCACGCCGGGCCGCCGCGCGGCGATCCAGGCGAGCATGGAGTCGTCGACCTCCATCACCGCACCGCGCGCGCTGCACTCGGTGGCCATGTTCGCGAGCGTCGCGCGCTCGTCGGGCGAGAGTGCGAACAGGCCGTCGCCGCCGAACTCCATGACGCGATTGAGCGTCTCCTCGCGCTTCGCGTAGGTCGCGAGGATGTGGAGCATGACATCCTTGGCGGTGACGCCCGGACGCAGCGCGCCGACGAGCTCGAACCGGATCGACTCGGGCACCGCGAGCGGCGTGAAGCCCCAGTAGAGCAGGGCCGCGTACTCCGTCGCGCCGACGCCCCACGCCAGCGCGCCCGACGCGCCGCCCATGCAGGTGTGGCTGTCGGTCGCCTGCACGAAGTCGCCGGGATCGAGGAACTGCTCGCGCGCGACCTGATGACAGATGCCGGGCGACACGCCGTCCTTCGCGCTGTAGTTGCGGACGCCGGTGCGCTGCGCGAACTCGCGCTGCTTGTCGCGGAGCGCCTGGATCTTGTCGGCGAACTTCGCCATCGACGGCACGCCCGTCGCGTAGATCAGGTGGTCCTCGAACACGGCGAACTTCGACGGATTCTGCAGCTTGTAAGCGGCGCCGTACTCCTGCACGAGGAAGTGGTCGACCTGCGCCGTCGTGAACTCGTGCGAGTAGCCTGCATCGACGCGGACGAGCACCGCGTCGCCGGGCTTGACGTACTCGCCCTGCCCGGGGAGCAGCTTCGCGGCGAGGATCTTCTCGGTCAGGTTCATCGCCCGCTTGGCGGTGCCGGTCGGCGGCACCTTCAGGTCGCCCTTGTCGAGCCGGGCGCAGAACGGCAGCAGGCCGCCGCTCTCGATGATGAGTGCGGTGATCGCGTCGTGACCGCGGGTGAACTCGGAGAACTCGATGGCCTCGCCGCGCTCGAGGCGGCGCAGCATCGCGTGATCGCCCATCAGCTGGCCGATGTTGATGTTGTTGCGCGCGTGGATCGGCGCGAACGAAGACGCGATCGCCAGCCGCGAGCCCGAGAACAGCTCGCACTGCGCGGCCTGCTCGCGGCTCGAGCCCACGCCCTTCTGCGCGCCCGCGACGATGACCTCGAACCCGGCGTCCGACAGCGCCTGTGCCGGGATCAGCCGCTGGCCGGCGACCACGAGGCCGGCGTAGGCATTCTTCGCGATCTCGGTGGGCAGGTAGTCGAAGCACACCCACGCGGGCGTCATCGCGTCGGTGTTGATGTCGTCGAGGAGATCCTCGGTCGACACGTCGTTCATGGTCAGGGTCAGCGTTCCGGCGAGCTGGCGGCGGATCTTGTCCGGATCCTTCGTCAGGTAGAGGACCCGCTTCCCCGGCGTCAACGCGAACGTACGGCCCGACATCGGCCAAACCGTACCACCGATCGCTGGGCCGAGATCGCAAGTCCCGGCCCGCTCCCGGGGCTGTCCCGGTCGGGCTCCGGCGGTTGTCCCTTCGCGCGCTGCGTCGTGGCGCGATATCACGGTGCCATGTCGCGATCACCGTATGTCGGGTTGCACGTGGCCACGGGCGCGCGGAAGGCGACGGCGGCGGACATCGTCGCGAGCGTGCAGCGCGAGATCACGGCCGGGTCGCTGCCCGCGGGGAGCCGCCTGCCGCCGGTGCGCGCGCTCGAACGACAGCTCGGACTCTCGAAGAACACGGCGCAGGCGGCGTACGACGAGCTCGTCGCGCGCGGTCTCGTCGAAGCGCGCGAGCGCGAGGGCGTGTTCGTGCTCGCCGCACGCGCGATCGAGCGCCCGGCACCGGTCGCCACGCCGCCGCTGCCGGCCTTCGTTCCGTCGCCGCTCGTGCGCCCCGAGCGCACCCCGCGTGGCACGACCGGACTGTCCACGGTGTTCATCGATCCCGAGCTGCTGCCGACGGAGCGGATCGCCGAGTGCGCGCGCTCCGTCCTGCGCGAGAAGATGCCCGCGTTCTACGAGCCGCAGGGCTACCGACCGCTGCGCGAGGCGATCGCGCGCCGGCTGTCCGCGCGCGGACTCGACGTCGAGCCCGACGAGGTCGTGATCACGACGGGGTCGCAGCAGTCGCTCGACATCGTCGCGCGGGCGCTCGCGGTGCGCCGCATCGCGCTCGAGTCGCCGGTCTATGGTTATGCGAAGCTGCTGTTCGAGTCGCTCGGTTGCGACCTCGTCGGCATGCAGCTCGATCCGTTCGGCGGCATCGATCTCGAGCGCTGGGAGCGAGCGCTCGCGACCGGGCCGTCGCTCGCGTACCTCATCCCGAGCTTCCACAACCCGACCGGCTACTCGTACTCGAGTGCGGAGCTGCGCGGCGTCCTCGAGCTGTGCCAGCGCCACGGCGTGGCGGTCCTCGAGGACGACTGGGGCAGCGACATGCTGTCCGACGGCGAGTACCGGCCGATGCTGCGCATGCTCGGTGGCAAGCACGTCCTCTACGTCAACTCGTTCACCAAGAAGCTGCTGCCGTCGCTGCGCGTCGGGTTCGTGGCGGCGTCGCCCGAGCTCGTGCCCACGCTGGTCGCGATGAAGCGGCTCGGCACGCTCGGCAATGCGTGGCTCACCGAGGCCGTCGTCGCCGAGTTCCTCGATCGCGGCTACTACGACACCCACCTCCAGGCGCTCCAGCGCGCGCTCGACACCCGCTACGCGGCGTGCCTCGCCGCACTCGACGAGCTGATGCCCGATGGCGTGCGGTGGACGCGTCCGGGCGGCGGCCCGACGCTGTGGCTCGAGGTCCCGCGCACGATCGACCTGCCCGCGCTCGAGGCGCACCTCGCCCGTCGCGGTGTGATCGTCAGCAATGCATCGGCGGCGTTCCTCGGAGACCCCCACCTCCACGGCTTCCGCATCGGCTACGCGTTCCTGGGCGAGGACGAGATGCGGTCGGCGCTGACGATCCTCGCGGATGCGCTGCGAGCTCTGGTCAAATAGACCGCGTCGGGGCACAACAGGGGGGTGAGGTCCTCGATCGCGCTGCTCGCGATCGCCGCGTGCAATGCCGCACCCGCGGCCACGACGGACTTCTTCGGCCCCACGATCGAGCCGCCGCGCGGGCTCGCCAAGATCCATCCCGGCATGAGTGCCGCGCACGCCAAGCAGCTCGTGCCCGCGCTGCGCGAGGATCACCACGGCGTGCGCGATCACCTCGAGCTCGAGTCGGGCGCGCGCGACGTCAGCCTCCAGGTGCGCGTCGAAGCGGGCACCGTGCAGAGCATCGTCGCGATCGTGCAGGGCCAGACCGCGCGCTCGCTGCTGACCAAGGCGTGGGGGGAGCCGCAGATCGTCAAGGACGCGCTCGGGCAGCCGGAGATCACGTGGTCGAGCGAGGCGACGGGGTGGAAGGTCAAGCTCGATTGCCTCGAGCGCAACTGCCTCGTCGAGTACGTGCCGTATCACGCGCTCACCGCGGAGTTCTTCGGTGCGCACGTGGTGCCGCCCGGAAGGCTCGCCAACTTACAGATCGGGATGAAGCTGGCCGAGGCGCGCGTCGCGGCGCCCGGCCTCGTCGACGTGCGCGCCGGACTGGCGACCGGCGTCGACGGCGTGCGCGAGTACGTCGCGGTCGATGACAAGCTCGGCATCGTGCGCGCCATCTACCTCAACCTGCCCGCGCACGCCGAGAGCCTGATCGCCGAGGCGTGGGGGGCGGGCCTCGCCGCCACCGAGCCCGTCGGCAGGAAGGTGCTCGTGTGGCCGGATCCCACGACGGGCTGGCGCGCGACGCTGCGCGACGCCCTCGGCTCGAGTCATGACCTCGCCTTCGACAACTACCTGCCGGCGGCGCAGCTGTTCGGCGAGCAGCCCGACGTGATCGACGCGATCCCCGTGCTCGGGCTCACCGTCGACGAGGTCAAGAAGCAGTTCCCGACCACCGACGCGCCCGGCCGCGACCTGGTGATCACGCTGCCCCCCACGGAGTGGGAGCGCGGCGCCACACGCGTCCGCCTCGACACCGCGCAGAACCGCATCCGCGAGCTCACGTTCTCGATCCCCTTCAAGGCGCACCCCGATGCGAAGGACACGCTCTACGACCTGTTCCTCCACAAGTGGGGGCAGCCGCGCCCGGCGGAGATCGACGGCAAGCGCGTCCTGATCTTCCGTGACGGTGATCCGCGCGTCGAGGTGTGGGAGGACGCCGAGCACGGTGCCTGGCAGCTCGAAGTGCGGCGGTGAGGCCGACGGTGGTGGCCGGAGCGGGACAGGTCAACCGACCCTAGACCTGCTGGTGACTCCAGTTCCGAGCAAGCGCAAACACACGAGCTCGTTGGGGAACGTGTGCGGAATAGTGGTTGCACGCGACCCTGCGCATGCTCTCAGGCAGCGCACGCGCGTCCGTTGGTCAGCTCGCGATCGCGTTGGTGCTCGCGGCGTGTAGCCCCAGCGTCGGGACGACCGACGACGCTCCCCAGGGACCGGCGTGTGGCCCGATCACGTGCGAGGTCGGCGAGACGTGCGAAGGCGGCGAGTGCCACCTCGACTGCGGGACCGACGCGCGCTGCGGTGATGCGGACGCCGAGGTGTGCTGTGAGGGTGACGAGGTGTGCCATCTCGGGGCGTGCACGATGCCGGGCAGCGCCTGCACGCCCGGCGTGGTCGCGGCGTGCGGCGTGCCGACCTGCGAGGACGACGAGTACTGCGATCCCACGCTGCAGCAATGTCTTCCGCAAGCTGCGACCGCGAGCTGTACCTATCAGCCGCCGATCGGCGAGTTCGACCCCGTGATCAAGTGGGCGTGGGAAGGCTCGACGACGCTGTCCGAATACAACCAGGTGATGATGACCCCGCTGGTGGCCGACCTCGACGGCAACTGCTTGCCCGATGTCGTGTTCTCCACGTTCCGCGGCGGCGCCTACAACAGCGACGGCGTGCTCCGCGTGGTCAAGGGCGACGGCTCCGGGGAGCTGTTCAACGTCACCGATCCGGCGCTGCGCGTCAGGCCGGGCGCGCAGCTCGCGCTCGCGGATGTGGATCGCGACGGGACGATGGAGATCTTCGCGTGTCACACGCCCGCCGTGTCCGGCGCGAACAGCGAGCTGCTCGCGTTGCGCTCCGACGGGACGCTGCGCTGGATGACCTCCGAGCTGCTGTGCGTCGGGAACGCCGCGCCCTCGGTGGTCGACGTGGATCACGACGGGGTGCCCGAGATCCTGATCGGCCTCGCCCTGGTCAACTCGCACACCGGCGCGCTCATCGTCGACGCGAGCCCCACGCGCGGGGCGTACTCGACCGCCGCAGAGCTCGACGGCGACGACAGCAACGGCATGGAGCTCGTCGCCGGCGGCGCCGTGTATCACGCGGATGGGTCGCTGTACTGGGATCACACGGCCACCCAAGGTGGCGTGGGCACGCCGGCCATCGGTGACCTCGACGGCGACGGGCAGCCCGACATCGTGTCCGTCGTCTCCGCGACGCACATGATCTGGGCGTATCACCACGATGGCACCCTCCTGTGGGGGCCCATCGACGTCAACCAGGGCTACGTGCCGACGACGGGGACCGCGACCGGTGGTGGCCCGCCGACGATCGCGGACTTCGATGGCGACGGTCATCCCGACGTGGCGACCGCCGGCGGCTGGGGGTACCTGGTGGTGCGCGGCGCGACCGGCGAGACCTTGTGGTGGAACACCGATACTCGCGACTACTCGTCGCGGGTCACCGGCTCCTCCGTGTTCGACTTCGAGGGCGATGGCAGTGCGGAGGCCGTCTACAACGACGAGAAGAACCTACGCGTCTATCGCGGCGCCACGGGTGAGGTGCTGCTCAAGACCTGCTCGACCTCCGGCACGCTGTTCGAGAACCCCGTGATCGTCGACGTCGATGGGGACGACCACGCGGACATCGTGGTGATGAGCAACAACTACTCACTCAACACCTGTGACGACGACGTCGGTGGTGGGCCCTCGACGTCGGGGTTCAAGGTGATCGGCGATGCGCAGAATCGTTGGGTGCGCACGCGGCGGATCTGGAATCAGCACGCGTATCACGTCACCAACATCAACGACGACGGCACGGTTCCGACGATGGAGGCCCGCAACTGGACGCAACCGGGCCTCAACAACTTCCGCCAGAACGTGCAGCCGAACGATGTGCTCGCGGCGCCTGACCTCGCGGCCGAGCTGGTGGCGACGTATCCGGCGTGCCCGTCGATCCTGCTGACGGCGACGGTGATCAACCAGGGCGCCGCGTCCGCACCGGCCGGCATCAGCGTGACCTTCCTGCACGTCGACGCCGACGGGAACACGCTCGAGACGATCGGCACCGTCCAGACCACCAGCCCGCTGTTCGTCGGTGCGACGGAGTCCGTCAGCATCGACTGGACGCCGACGACGCCCGGCGTCCAGCCGTACGGCTACAAGGTGAAGGCCGTGATCGACGCAGGCGCAGGCGTCAACCAATGTGACGTCACGAACGATCTCACGGACGCGATCAACGTCAGCTGCCCGATGATCCTGTAGTGGTGCGGGGCTACGGCGCGGTGAACACGTACTCGTGCTGGCTGTCGCGGATGACGAGCGTGGGCTTGCCGCCGGCCTCTCCGGCGACGAAGCCGAGCCCGATGAACCCGGGCACGACCGTGGTGAACGTGACGGTCCCATCCGGGTTCACCTGCGACGCCACCTCGCTCTTGAGCTCGCCGAAGTCAAACACGGTCTTGCCGCCGCTTCGTACGACGGTGATCGTGCCGAGCTCGGCGTTCTTGTAGGTCGCAGCGAGCTTCTGCGCGTGCGCGGGGGCCGCCGGCAGCGTGAACATCTTGCGCGCGGTGGCGATGTCCGCGAGCGAGTTGCGCGCCGAGGTCGCGACGTTCTCGTCGGCTTCGGGCTTGCCGCCGAACAGCACCTCGAGCAGCTTGCGGCGGAACTGGTCGCGGATGATCGGCCCGAGGTCGCCATTCGTGAGGATCACCGCCCCGACCCCGTGCTCGGGCAGCCACATCATGTCGCTGTGGTAGCCGAACACGTCGCCGCCGTGGTGGACGACGGTGACGCCGCGTGCGGTGCTGAGGAAGAGGCCCATGCCGTACGCGCCGTCGTTGCCGACTGCGACGTTCGGCGTCCGCCGCGCAAGCAGCGCGTCCTTGCCGATGTACCGCTTGCCACCGGCGAGCGCGCCCTCGTCGAGCTCCATCTGCACGTACCTGAGGAGGTCCTCGACGTTGCTCCACGCCGCGCCGGCGGGCCGCGCCGGGATCACCGAGTAGTTGAGCTCCATCGGGGCGGGCGCAGGCTTGCCCTCGAGATCGATGCTGTACGGCATGGCGTGGTTGGTGCGCAGCGCCTTCGCGTAGTCGAACGTCGTCGAGCGCATGCCGAGCGGCGTGAACACGAGCGACTGCATGGCCTTGTCGTAGGCGGCGCCGAGCTCGAGCTTCGGGAAGGCGACGTGGCCGCCGAGGTAGCCGGCCGCCGCGGCCATCAGGTTCGAGTACTGGAACAGCTCGCCGAACTTCGACGTCGGCATCATCTTGCCCAGCGAGCTCAGGATCGTCGACGGCGTGGCGCGCTTCCACTCGAGCAGCCACTCGAGATCCTGGCGCGGCATGCCGGTGCACGCGCAGACGAGGTGCTTGATCTGGACCTGCTTGGTCACCTCGTCGTTGCCGAGCTTGAACTGCGGCAGCGACGTGGTGGCCGCGCCCTCCCACGTCAGCTTCTTCTGATCGACGAGCTTCGCGAGCATCAGCGTCGTCAGCGCCTTGGTGTTCGACGCGATCATGAACAACGTCTTCGCATCCACAGGCGCCGGCTTGCCGAGCTCCCGCACGCCGAGCCCGCCAGCCCACACGACCTTGCCGTCCTGGACGAGACCGAACGCGACGCCGGGCACGCCGGTCACGCTCTGCGCCGCGGTGACGAACTTCTTCAGCTCGTCGATCCTCGCGGCATCGAGCTTGGCCGCGGTCTTCCCCGCGAATGACTCGTCCGAGTAGCCCTTCGGATGGAGCTTGTCGAAGATCTTGCCGAGCTGACCTCCGCGCTTCTCCGCGATCGCGAGGTCCAGGTCGATGACGATGACCAGCCAGCGCCCGTTCGCGAAGGCCGTGGCCACTTGCACGGCGCGGTGCTCGGTCGGCGACGTCTGATAGTTGTAGGTCGTCCACCGGCTCCACCCGGAGCGATCGGGCGCGGTCTGTGTGTCGAGCAGGGGCCACGTCCTGGCGGGCTTGAACAGCTTCCACGCCGCGTCGCGCGCGGCCTCGCTGGTGTCCGCGCTGACGCCGATCAGCGCGATGCGCGAGTCGCCTTCGGGCGGCGACAGGATCGTCATCGCGCCTTGCCTCGTGACCGTCCACTCGGCGGGCGCGACGAACGTGTTGCCGTCACCATCGGTGAGTGGCGTGTCGGCGGTCATCGTGCGCACCTCCGCGGCGGGGGCCGTCGCGGACGTGGCAGGTGGCGCGGCGGGCGGCGGCGCGGATGACACCGCCGACGGGGTCGGCCTGGAGGGCGACGCGCACGCGGCGAGCAAGGCGAGCGAAAGGACCTGGCGCTTCATGGCCCAGGCACCTTATGCCAGCCGCGGCGGGAGCGCGTGCGCGCCGAGGATCAATGCGTCGCGACTTACAGCGCCTTATCGATCTCGTCCTCGAGATCGTCGAGCCGCTTGCTCATGTTGTCCTTGAAGGCCGTCCAGTTCTCGGAGGTCCTTGTCCCGAGCTCGGACTCCTGCGCCTTCACCTGATCGCGACGTGCGCGGAACTCGGAAGCGCGACGCTGCGAATCCGCATCGCCCTTGCTCTCGAGCCGATCGATCTTCTGGTCGATGCGAGAGAGGCGCTGCTGCGACTCTCGCTGATACTCGATCTTGGCGCGATCCAGGTCACGCGAGGCTTCCGTCTGTTCCCTCTGCGCCTCGCCCACGTCCTTCTGCTCCTCGGCGATCTTCTTCTGTGCGTCTCGCTGCGCTTCGCCCACATCCTTCCGCTCCTCGACGACCTTCCGCGCGGCTTCCTGCTGGCGCTCACCAGCGTCCTTCTTGCACGACGCACCCAGCACGAGCGTCGATGACAGCAAAGCGGTCCAGAGTAGCGTTCGCATGGCGTCCTCCTGTCGTTGTGCAATTCACAGAGCACACCGCGAGCCAACGCATCGTGCTCGGAGGTCACATGACTTTCGGCAGCTCGAACCAGAACGTCGAACCTACGCCGAGGCGGGACTCCACGCCGGCCGCGCCGCCGTGCGAGCGCACGAGGCGATCGACCGTCGCGAGGCCAAGGCCGATGCCGCCACCTCCACGCACGATCTGAACGTACGGTTCGAAGATCCGGCGCTGGTCTTCCTCGGAGATGCCACGACCGGTGTCGGAGACCTCGACTCGCCATCGGGACCCGCCATCGAGGACGCGGACCACGATCCGCCGCTCGTGCGACTCCCCCATGTACTTGATCGCGTTCTGCACCAGGTTCGTGACGAGGCTCGTGAGCACGCCGGCGCTGCAACCGACGGAGCCATGCGGCACCGGTGCGAGCGTCAGCGTGATCGACTGCTGCTGGGCATGGGCGTGGAGACCGTCGACGGTGTCGCGCAGGATGGGGGCGAGCTCCGTGCTCGCGCCGAGCTCGGGCTGCCCGCCGGCGCGGGCGAACGCGAGGAGACCTTCGACCAGCGAATGGACGCGATGAATGGCCGCGGTGCCGCGCTCGAGGCTCCGGAGCATGGCTCGGTCTTCCCGGCAGCCGTGCCGGACGAGGTCGAGCGAGAGGGCGGCTGTGCTCAGCGGACTCAAGATGTCGTGCGCGACCCTCCCGGCGAACTGGCCGAGGGCTTCGTTCTGCGCTGCCAGCGCGGCCTCGCGGTGTTCGCGCTCGCGCAGCGCGAGGGTCCGGGCGCGAGCCGCGCGGCGAAGCTGGCGGAGCGCGAGCGCCGATGCGGTGACCGCGAGCGCGACCGCGATGGCGTCGAGCGACATCGCGACGCCTCGCGACTTGCCTCGTACATGCTCGATCTCCAGGCCGAGCCGCCGCCCTTGTTCCGCGTCGAACGAGATGACGCGCTGGAGCCCGGCGTCGACGGCCACGAAGTCGCGCTGCAGCCTCGCGAGGGTCTCGGGCGTCGGAGATGTGACCCACTGGCGATAGCTCTGATCGAGCTCTGCGAGGCTGCTGGTCACCAGTGCGAACAGCTCTCGCTCGTGCGGAAAGAATGGGCGCGCGAGATAGAGAGCGATGAGCGCGTCGGCGTTCTTCCGCGCTTCCGAGATCGCCTGCTCCGCCGGCATCCCAGGGCCCGGCGCGTCCGCGCTTCGCTCGATCTCGCGCTGCATGATGTACAGGTTGCCGCGCGCCGTCGACAGGTACTGCACGCTCGGCATCGCGTTCCCGATGAGAGCGTTCGCGCGGTCCGAGATCGCGCTATCGATGTGTAGCGAGACCGCCGTGGCGGCGAGGAAGGCGATGATGACCGCTCCCAAGACACCGACCAGCCACCGGGCCGCGGAGACGGACGAATCTATCGCCATAGAGCGTTCGTACCGGAACGCCCACCACGCGCAAGCAGGCGCGCGGACTACCACCTGCGACACGATGCCTAGTGGCACTCCCGAGGCCGCCGTGATGACGGCGATCAGATCGCATCGCGGTCGATCGCGGTGCGCGCTTGCTCGGACAGCAGCCGCACGCCGATGCCGATCGCCGCAAACCGAGGGTCCTGCGTGAGGCCCTGCTTGTACCGGTAGTAGATCTGCTGCGCGATCACGGCGGTCTTGAGCAGGCCGAAGGCGTAATAGAAGACGAGCGACCCGGCGCGGCGGCCCGAGCGCTCGAGATAGCGGCGCGCGACTTCTTCGCGCGTCATCATCCCGGGCTTTGCCGTCGGTCCGAACGGCAGCTGGTGATACGCGGGTGGATCGCTCGCCTGTGCCCAGTACGACAGCGTGGTGCCGAGGTCCATGAGCGGATCGCCGATCGTCGTCATCTCCCAGTCGAGGACGCCGGTGATCTGCGACAGCGACGCGTCGAAGATCACGTTGTCGAACTTGAAGTCGTTGTGGATCAGCGACGGCGTACCATCGGCCGGCATGTGCTGCGCGAGCCACGCGGCGACCTCGGTGACCGCGGGGACATCGTCGGTCTGGGAAGCCTTGTAGCGCTCGGTCCAGCCGGTGACCTGACGCTCGATGTAGCCTGCGGGCTTGCCGAACTCGCCGAGGCCGGCGGCGGCGTAGTCGACGGCGTGTAGATCGACGAGCGCGTCGACGAGCAGCTCGCACACCTGGCGGATGCGGCCGTGATCGCCGGCGAGCTCCGCGGGCAGGTCCTTGCGGAGGATCACGCCGCGGCGGCGCTGCATCAGATAGAACGGCGCGCCGAGCACCTCGCCGGTCGGCTCGTAGGCGAGCACGCGGGGCGCGCGCGGGTAGACCGGCGCGAGCGCGGACAGCACGGTGACCTCGCGGCCCATGTCGTGCGCGGTCTTCACCTTGCTGCCGAACGGCGGGCGGCGCAGCACGTACTCGCGATCGCCGTGATGCACGCAGTAGGTGAGGTTCGAGTGGCCGCCCGGGAACTGCTCGACGGACACCGCGCCGTGGGCGCCGAGCTCGCGCTCGACGTACGCGGTGAGCTTGGCGAGATCGAGCTCCTCGCCCGAGCGCACGGCGCGCGGCTGGTCCTCGATCATCGGCGGGCTCCGTAGCGCGCGAGGATCCGCTTCGCGACCACCATCTTGTGGACCTCGTCGGGGCCGTCGTAGATGCGCGCGCCGCGCTCGTGCACGTAGTAGTAGGCGAGGATCGTGTCGCTCGTGATGCCGAGCGCGCCGTGGAGCTGGATCGCGCGATCGACGACGCGCAGCATCACATCCGCGACGTAGTACTTGATCATGCTCACCTGATCACGCGCGCGGTCGAACCCCTTGTGCTCGATCGTCCATGCGGCGTGCAGCACCATGAGGCGTGAGGCATCGATCTCGGCGCGCGCCTCGGCGACCCACGCCTGCGCGATCTGCCGCGTCGCGAGCGTCTTCTCGTCGTCGATCTTGCGGCGCGCGATATAGGCGCACATCGTGTCGAACACGCGCTCGCAGATGCCGATCCAGCGCATGCAGTGGTGGATGCGGCCGGGGCCGAGCCGCTCCTGCGCGATCAGGAAGCCCGCGCCCTCCGGCCCGAGCCGGTTGCTCTGCGGCACGCGCACGCCGCGGTACCAGATCTCGGCGTGGCTGCCGTAGCCCTCGCCGGGATCGCCCATGATCTTGATGTTGCGCGTGCGCTCGAAGCCCGGCGTGTCCGTCGGCACGATGATCATCGAAGCGCGCGCATGGGGCGGTGCATCCGGGTTGGTCACCGCCATCACGATCGCGAACGCGGCGCCGTCGGCCGCCGTGGTGAACCACTTGTGGCCGTCGATCACGTAGTCGGTGCCGTCCTTGCGCGCGGTGCACGAGAGTAGCGTCGGGTTGGAGCCCGGGGTCTCGGGCTCGGTCATCGAGAAGCACGAGCGCAGCTCGCCGCGCGCGAGCGGGCCGAGCCAGCGCTCCTTCTGCTCGGGCGTGCCGTACTTGTGAAGGATCTCGGCGTTGCCTGCGTCGGGCGCCTGCGCCCCGAACAGGTAGTGACCGAGCGGCGAGCGACCGAGGCGCTCCGACACCAGGCCGTGCTCGACGAGCGACAGGCCGAGGCCACCGATGTCCTTCGGCA
>DATLHR010000337.1:0-11543 GCA_035539815.1 Kofleriaceae bacterium | reverse complement strand
GCCTGCCGCGCGACCTGCAGGATCGTCGTCAGCTCCGCGCGCACGGTCGAGATGCCGATCGCCTCGTCGCCGGCGAGCGGCTGCGCGGCCTCGAAGTGGGCCAGCGCCTCGACGGGACGCCCCTGCCCCAGCGCGAGCTGGCCCGCGAGCTGGTGCAGCGCATAGGTCGGCCGCTTCGCGAGCACGGGCTCGAGGACGCTCTGCGCCCACGCGCCGAGGCCGTGCGAGATCGCGGCACGCACCACCGCAGTGAGCTCGTCGGTGTCGTCCTCGGCGAGCTCCGCCGCGCGCGCCAGGATCCCCGGCAGATCAGCGCGCTGCTGGGTCGCGACCGGCACGAGCGCCATCACGTGCTCGAAGCTGGTGCTCGCGAGCACCTTGTCGCGCCACGCGGTCCACACCAGCTGCCAGCCTGCCTGCCCGCGCCGCGAGCTCGGCAGGCGATACGCGATCTGCGCGAGCGCCGGCGGCGGCGCCGCGAGATCCAGGTCCGCGATCAGCGCGGCGACACGATCGAACGCGGCGTCGACGTCGCCGCGGTTCGCCATCGCGATCGCGGCCTGGGCACGGGCGATGTTGACGTACGCCCCGCGCGCGACGGCCTCCCAGCCCCGGGCGAGCTGCGCGGGCGGCACCGACCCGCTCTGCGAGATCGCGGCGGCGCCGATCAGCCGCAGCTCCGGTGCGCGGTCGCCCATCGCCACGAGGCGGTCGACCGCGGTCATGCCCTTCGACGCGCGGAGGTAGGCGGTCACCTCGCGCAGCTGCCATACCGCACCGACGACGCCCGCGGTCATCTCGGGCCGCATGCGCTCGGGGCGCGGCGCCTTGCCGTATGCGCGGCCGGCGATCAGGTAGCGCGCGAGCGGGAGCCCCGGAGAGCCGGCCACGGTGAACGGCGCGAGCGCGGCGGCGAGCTGCGCATCCGTCGAGGACGTCGCGATGCCGCCGCTGGCGAACGCGAGGTCCCCGAGCTCGACGCCGCCGTGCGCGCGCAGCGCCTCGTACGCGGCGAACAGCGCGTTGCGGTCGCCGAGGCCCGCGTAGGCGACCATCAGCTGGCGCTGCGCATGCCGCCACGCCGGCGTGCCGAGCTGTTCCTTGGCAGCCTTTGCGCTCCAGTACGCGGGCACACGTGCCGGCAGCTCGACCGCGAAACCCGGCGCCGCGGCGCGATGCGCCCAGGTCGCCGCATCCGCGATCGCCTGGCCGGTGAACCCGATGGCGACCTCGCGGCCGCCGATGCGCGCCGCCGTCGGACCGGACGCGCCCCACGTCACCGCCAGCAGCTCGCTGCCGCCGGCGTCACGGATCGCCACGAGGCGCGCGCGGTCGTCGAAGGCGAGCTCGAACGCGACCTCGGCCTTGCCGCTGGCCGGCCGCGCGAGCGTCACCGTACGCGCATCCTTCGCGCGAACCTCGAACCACCGCGTGTAGTGCGCGGGCTCGGCGATCCAGATCGGGAGGTACGCGAGCGCGAGCGCGATGTCGTCGTCGCCGACGGGGCGCGTGACATCGAGGCCGAGCTCGGCGTAGCGGCGCGTCCACGTCGCGCCGTCGTACGACGCGGTCTCGGCGAGGTCGCGCTCGGTCGTGCGACGCCAGCCGATCCGGCGCGCACCGTCGACGGCGAGCTCGCGGCCGTCCCACCGGTAGACGCCGGTGGGCAGCGCGGCGCGCGCCCTCGCGAGCAGGGCGCGCGCCGCGTCGTCGATCGCGTGCGCTTGCTCGCTCCGCTCGCCGAGGCGGCGACGCCAGGCATCGGCGGCGTCCGGGAACAGCGCCGGGACGTGCGCGGTGAGGTCATCGAACGCGATGTCCGACGGATACGTGAAGCGCTGCAGGATCAGCGGGCCGGCGAGCGACGTCGTGAACCGGGCGCCCTGAGCGAACGCGCCGTTGTGCTCGCCGGTCTCGACGATCTGGCGGCGCGACTTCTCCTCGCCGCCATGGGCGCGCAGGATGGTCATGTCAGCGCCCGCGACGTCCTGGTCCGGCTGCGGCTTGGTGGTGACGCTCATCGGCCCCGCCGTGCTGCCGGCCGGGGTTGCCGTGGCCTCCGCCGGCGGCGGGGGCGGGACGAGCCCGAGGTCAACGCGCGACCCGCGGCGCCCGTTGCCAGTCGCGCCGTAGCCCGAGCCGTTGCCGATGATGCCGTAGCGACCGGTGCCGATGGTGCCCCAGCCGGTGCCACCGCCACCCGGACCGAAGCCCGAGCGACCGAAGCCGAAGCCGCCCGCCTCGCCACCGAGGAGACCGCCGTAGACGTTGATGTCGTCGAAGCCGCTGGAGATGTCGCCCGTACCGGTGAGCGAGGCGAAAGCACCGCCCTGGGGCAGCGCTGCGTAGTCGTAGAACACCGGGATCGGCGTGCGCACGAGCTCGGCGTCGTCCGCGACATCGCTCGCGACCGGTGCCGTGGTCGTCGCGACCACGGGGATCGTCGCCGGCATCACGTACGGCGCCCACGTGTCCCCCGCTCCCTTGGTCACGTCGTACTGCGCGTACATCGTGTCGCTCTCGAGCACGAGCAGCGACGTGTGGCGCGACAGCAGGAAGTAGCGCTTGCCGAGCGCGACGACCTCCTTGCGGATCTGCTCGTCCCGCGCCTGCCGCAGCTCGACCTCGCTCGCGCACGCCTGCCCGGTCGCGCACGGTGGCGCGCTCACGGGCTCGTGCTTCGCGAGCATGCGGGCGGCGATGTGCCGCTGCGCCCACAGCCGCGGCAGATAGCCGCCGTCGGTCTTGGTCGCGTCGGCGAGGGTGATCGTGCGCCGCCACGGCGCGCCCCGCGTCGTGCCCGAGAGCTCGACGGCGACCGGCGTCCCGGCGCCCGCGAGCTTCGCGATCACCTCGACCTCCTCGCCGTCGGCGAGCTGCGGCGAGCGCAGGTAAACGGCCGCGGGGACCGGCGTACCGCCCGCGTCGACCAGGCGCGCCTCGACGCCGGTCACCCGCTGCGTGTGCAGCGCGGCGACGAGATCGAACGCCCTCCAGCCGAGGTCGTCCGCCAGATCGATCGTGGTCGCGTAGCCGCCGGTCGCGGCGGCGAGCGCCTCGAGCGACTGCGTGTCGGGGCCATCGCCGACCCCGACGCCGACGAACGTCGCCTTGCCGGCGAGCCGCGTGCGCAGCGCGTCGAGGTTGCGCGCGCCGCTCGTGATCACGCCATCGCCGAGGTAGACGATCATCGCGTCCTCGGGCGCGACCCCCGCGAGCAGGCCGGCCGCGGCGTCGAGCGCCACGCCGACATCGGTCGCACCCACGTTGCCCTCCTGGCGCAGCGCCGCCTTCAGCGCGGCGCGATCCACGTCGAGCACGCGCGTCGGCGCGAGCTTGGTGCGCGCGGTGACATCGAACGCGACGACCGCGAGCTTGTCCTCCTCGTCGAGCTCGCGGGTGAACGCATCGATCAGGTCGGCCTGCGCCCGCCGCTCCATCGCCCCGCGCGACGCGCTGACATCGTCGAGGATCACCCACGTGCGCGGGCGATACGTCTGCACCTCGCGCGGCAGCTCCGACGCGGCGCGCACCATCACGTACGACTCGTCGCCCTGCGTGTGGCTCGCGACCGTCGCCTGACGCCGCGGGTCGCGGACGTGCAACACGAGCGAGTCGCCGATCGTCTCCTTTGTGTTGCGGTACGTGACGATGGCGTCGGCGCCCTTGGGCTCGACCTTGACCGGGTGGCTCGTCGAGGTGATCTCGCACTGCGCACAGCCCTTCACGGTGACATCGAACGCGACCTCGCCGACCGGCTGATCGATCTCGGGCAGCGGCACGTCGATCGACCAATCGCCGTACAGCCGGGGCAGGCTCTGCGTGTACGCGAGCATCAGCCGCTTGTCCTGATGGCCGAGCAGCGGATACACGCGCAGCGACAGCCGGCCCGTGCCCGACCACTCGAGCAGCGCCGGATCGACGCGGCGATACACCAGCTCCTCGTAGATGCGGCGCGCGCGCATGCGCTCGACGACCGCGGACTCGGTGAGCTTGCCGTCGACGTACATCGCCAGCCGCTGCAGTGCCGCGTCGGGCGGGATCGCGAACCGATACACGCCCTCGAGCGTCTCGGGCCGGTTGTTGTGGAACGTCTGATCGAGCGCGACGCGCGCGACCTGGTTCTCGATCACGATGTCGACACCGAGCTTCTTGATCGGCAGCCGATACTCGTCGCCCCACGGCGGATGCGAGCGCACGCCCGGATCGCGCGCGAACAGCGAGCCGTGGTGGATCGGCAGCAGGTCCTTGTCGGCCTCGCGGCGCGCCTGCGCGGCCCACGACGCGAGGTACGAGAGGCGCGGCGCGGGCCCGCGCGTCGGCGGCCGGCCGGGCTCGGCGACACCTTGCTCGCCGGCATGCAGCAGCACGTCGCCCGCATCACTGGCGAGCCTGACCTGGCCGCGCACCACCGACGCCGTCGTCTTCGCGGCCTCGGCCTCGACGACGAACCGGGTCCCGAGCACCTCGATCCGCCCGCGCGCCGTCTCGACGACGAACGTGCCCTTGCCGGGCGCGACGTCGAGCAGCGCGGCCCCCTCGACGCGTACGCGCCGCTCGCCGAGCACCGTGACCTTGCCGCCCGGCGCGGTCACCCACGTCGAGCCATCGGCAAGCGTCTGCACCGCGCCCGTCGTTCCGCGGGTCGCGCCATCATCACCGACGACGCGCGTGACGATCGCGGCCGCGGCCGCCGTGGCGACCAGGCCGAGCCCGATCGCGCGCGCGCGCGACCGCCGCTTCGCCGGCACCTCCGGCTGCGCCGCTCGCGCGATCAAGCTCGCGCGGATCCGCGTCCGCACCGAGTCCGAGATCCGCGGCGGCTCGCCGCCGGTCTCGAGGAGCGTCTCCACGTTGCGCTCGAGAACATCCTTCGCATCGTCGTTCATGGCGAGACCTCCGAGAGGTTGGCGGACAGCGTCGCGAACGTGTCGCGGAACGCGCGCCGCGCGCGGGCGAGAAGAGACTTGGTGGCATCGACCGAGATCCCGAGCTCGCCCGCGAGCGTCTCAAGGCTCTCACCGTCGACGTACTTGCGCGTGAGCGCGTTGCGATACTGCTCCGGCAGGTGCGCGACGGCCATGTGAACGAGGTCGCGCGTCTCGGCGCGCTCGAGCACCTCCCCGGGCAACGGGCGCTCGGCCATCGCCGCGAACATCTGCGACAAACTGCCGTCGATGCGCTCCCACCGCGCCTGCAGCTCGTCACTGCGCTTGTGCGCGCGCAGGTGATCGCGGATCACGTTGCGCGACAGCACGGTGAGCCAGCTGCCGACCGAGCCGCGCGCCGGGTCGTACGCGTGCTCGCGCGCGAGCGCCAGCGCGAACGTCTCCTGCACGACGTCCTCGGCGAGCGCCTGGTCGCGGCCGACGCGATAGAACACGAACGCGTACAGGCCGTCGACGTGTGCGTCGTAGAACCGGCCGATCGCCTCGCGGTCACCGGCGCGCGCCGCTCGCAGATCGGCGCCCGGCCCGGATCGGAACAGCCGCGCGAACAGAGCCACGATCATCGGTGCGTCCCCAGGACTGTCATACACCCTGGTGTCAGCGACCGCGGTCGAGGTGTCGCGACCTCGCCACGCTCGTCTACCTCCGCGAAATCACGCGCGCTCCCCATCCCGACCGATCTGCAGCCAGCCATCCCTTTGCACGGTATGCCGGTCTCATCCACGTGCGGAGGTTGCAGGAAGCAGTCGCGGTCTCCGTGGCGGTGCACGCTGCGGTGGTCGCGATCGTCCTGCGCGTCGACGATGACGCACGGCCCGAACACGAAACGACGGTGCCGCGCATCGAGCTCGCCGACGTCGCGGCGCCCACGGAGCCCCCGCCGCTCGAGGTCGCGATGCTCTCGCCCGACGAGCTCGCGCGCCTCGCCCCCGGGGCCCGTCCCCACGTTCGGCCGCCGAACGACACCCGCCCGCGGATTCCAGCGCGCCCGTCGCCGCTCGCCACCGCCGTCGCGCCGGGGCGCTCGCAGCCCGAGGTCGGCCCGACGACCGACGCGCCGACGACCGACGGGCCGACGACGGAGCCCGGGCGCCCCCCGCTGTTCGACATGCGGCGCGGGAGAGTCAGCCGGGGCGACCTCAAGATCGGCCGCGCGACCGACTACCGCGACGCGCTCGATCACGTCGTGCCACCGGGCATGGGCGCCAAGCCCGAGGTGCCTGCGACCGGCAAGCTGCAGCCCGACGGCGGCGGCACCGCGCGCCGCGACGAGGGCGTGTTCCACGCGAAGATCGCGAAGGACGGCAGCGTCACGCTGCGCGACGGCCCCGACCTCACGATCAACGTCCCGCTCGCCCACCCGCTCGACTTCGTGCGCGACTTCGGCCATGGCGTCGAGACCTGGTACCGCGACGACAACAAGCCGATCGGCTCGCTCGGCCGCCCGAAGCCGCTCCCCGATGCGCCGCGCGTGAACCTCCAGGAGGCCATCGACGGCCAGTACAACGCGCGCGAGCTCAACGGCAACGGGACGGTCATCAACCCCGGCGCCGCGCCCATCCCCGTCGCGGGCGGTGGCTTCGACCTCACGGACAAGCTCATGCGGAGCAAGGGCATGGACCCGTACGCTTCGCGCAAGCTCGCGTTCCTCGACTCCACGCGCGACGAGCGCGTCGCGATGGGCCAGCGCTACCGCGCCGAGCAGCTCGCCCAGGCGTCGCGCATCATGAAGCGCCACCTCGATCGCGTCGCGACGATCCCCGATCCGGCTGCGCGCAAGCGGGCGCTGTTCGAGCTGTGGGACGAGTGCCTGGAGGTGGGCAGCGAGGCCGAGGTCACCGCGGGGCGCGCCTCGCGCGCGCTGATCATCGGCTACATCCGCACGCACGTTCCTGCCGGCTCGGCGCACGCCTACACCTCCGAGGAGATCGCTGAGCTCGACGCGCGCAAGTCGTCGACGGCGGTGTTCGCGCCGTACGAGTGAGGGCTCGCCGAGCGTGCTATCAAGGCGGTCATGCCTGCGAGCCCGTTCGACGGTCCCCTGATCGGCGGCCGCTACCGGCTCGGGCCGAAACTGGGCAAGGGCTCACAGGGCGAGGTGTTCCTCGCGCGCGATACCCAGGCGAAGGGTGCCGAGGATCGCGAGGTCATCGTCAAGCGCCTGACGCCGCGGGGGACGTGGAAGTCGTTCGAGCTGTTCGAGCGCGAAGGGCGCGTGCTCTCGCAGCTGCGTCATGCGGGTGTGCCCCGGCACTTCGCGACGATCGAGGAGCCACCGGGCACGTTCAACCTGGTCATGCAGCGCGCGCCCGGCGAGAACCTGCGCGAGCTCACCGCGCGCCGCCGGCTGTCGCAGACCGAGCTGCGCGACGTGATGATCCGCTGCCTCGAGATCCTGGACTACCTGCACACGCGCACGCCGCCCGTCGTGCATCGCGACCTCAAGCCGTCGAACATCATCCGCTCGCCCGACGGCAAGATCGCCCTCGTCGACTTCGGCGGCGTGCTCGACGCCGCGCGCGAGCGGGGCGGCTCGACGATCGTCGGCACGTTCGGCTACATGGCGCCCGAGCAGCTGCACGGCCAGGCGACGCCGGCGACCGACATCTACGCGCTCGGCGCGACGATCGTCGCCCTCGCCGGCGGCGTCGAGCCCGAGGACGTCCCGCGCAGGGGGCTGCGCATGGACCTCGAGCGCCACCTGCCTGCGCTCGACGCCGGACTGCGCGCCGCGCTCGCCGCGATGACCGACCCGGAGCCCGAGAAGCGGCCGCAGCGCGCCCGCGACGTCGTCGCGCTCCTCGCCAAGGCCAAGCCGCGCGACGAGCGCGCGTCCCAGGCACCTAGCTCGCTCGTCGCGACCCGCTCCGCGCCACTCGCGAAACGCCGTATGTTCGGCGACATCGCGGAGCCGCTCGGCACGTTGCTCCGGTTCGGTGTGCTCGGGTTCGGCGCGTCCGGGTGGATGGCGATGGCCGGCGTGCGGTTCTCGCTCGTCATCACGATCGGCATCTTCGCGGCGCTCGCCTTCCCCGCACGCAAGAAGCTCCGGGGCGTCGGAAAGGAGCTCGACGCGATGCTGTCCGAAGGCCAGGGCGGATTCACCGACTTGATGCGCGGCGCGATGTCTCGCCGCTGAGCGAGGGTTAAGATGTCGTCGATGGCGGCGACGTTGATCACGATCCCGTTCTCCCACTACTGCGAGAAGGCGCGCTGGGCGCTCGAGCGCTGCGGCATCGCCTATCGCGAGGACGGGCACCTGCCGCTGTTCCACTGGCTGGCCGTGCGCCGCGCCGGAGCGAAGCGCACGGTGCCGGTGCTCGCCGACGGCGAGCTGTTGCTCACCGACTCGACCGACATCATCGCGTGGGCAGACGCGCGCAGGCCGGGCACGCTGTTGCCCGTGGATCCCGAAGCGCGCGCCGCTGCGCTCGCGCTCGAGGATGACTTCGACCGCCAGCTCGGCCCGGCGACGCGGCGGTGGGCGTACTTCCACGCGCTACCGCGCAAGGATCTCGACGATCAGATCGTGCACGGGACACCGCGCTGGCAGGCGATCGCGCTCAAGCTGTCGCGCCCGCTCGCGGTGCGCATGCTGTCACGCGGCCTGCGCATCGACGCCGCGGGCGCCGAGCGATCGCGCACGAAGATCGAGGAGACGTTCACGCGCGTCGCGGAGCTGCTCTCCGACGGGCGCCGCTACCTGGTCGGCGATCGCTTCACCGTCGCCGATCTGACGTTCGCGGCGCTCGCGGGGCCGGTCGTGGCCCCGCGAGAACGGCCGTTCGGCGTGCCTGCCCTCGACGATCTCACCGGCGACGCGCGCGCGCAGGTCGAGGCCTGGCGCGCATCGCCGGCCGGGCGCTTCGCCCTCAGGGTGTACGCGGACCATCGCTCCGCGTGACGAGCACGAGCGCGACGAGCTGTTAACTCGCCGCCGCGAGCGTTTGTTCCCCGACCCGCAACGTGAGGACCGCGACCTCGGCGTGCGTGCCCTCCCCGAACCGTCGGGTCACGCCCGAGAACCCGACCCCGGGCGTCACGTAGAGCTGGCTCTTTGCCCCGCCGTCGCCCACCTCGTACATGCCGCGCCGGTAGTTGAGCCCGGCGCGCTTCATGATCCGATCCGTGATCCCCTTCACGTACATCTGTCCGCCGTGAGTGTGGCCCGACATCACGAGGTGCGCACCGCGCGCGGCGATCGCGGGCGCACGGTCGGGGGCATGACACAGGACGAGGCGCGTCCCGCTCTTCGGCGCGCCGGCGAACGCCGCGTCGAGATCGTCGTGACGCGTGACGGGATCGTCGACGCCGACCATCGCGAGCGGCGCGCCGCGCACGTGCGCCGTCGTGGTCTGGTTGCGCAGGACCTCGTAGCCGTTGCGCTCGAGCGCCGAGCGCACCCCCGCGCCCCACACGAAGTAGTCGTGGTTGCCGAGGACGGCGAGCACGCGCGGCGCGCGCAGGCCGCCGAGCTGGTCCGCGGCCTGCGCGACCTCGGCGCGGCGCCAGCACACGTAGTCGCCGGTCAGCACGATGACATCGGGCTCCGCGGCATTCGCCGCGTCGATCGCCGCGCGGATGTGCGAGCGAGGCGTCAGGTTGCCGACGTGGATATCCGACAGCTGCACGATGCGCGCGCCGTCATGACGAGGATCGAGCCCCGCGATCTTCACCTCGAGGTGCGTGACGCGCGGCGGGACCGGTGCTGGCATTGGAACGCACTGTGAGGCGGGCACGGGAGCTTGGCAATCCGTTCTCGAGGTTGCCTTTGCATCCCTCCGGATCTTGAGACAGCATCATGGGATGGCTGCGGTGCGCACTCCTAGCCCTTCGGATGGCCGTGTCCCGTGCCCGCAATGCGGGGGCCTCATTCACCCGATCGCGGGCCGCTGCAAGCACTGCAAGACGGACCTCGCCGCGCAGCGCATGAGCCGTCCCGCCGCCGCGGCCGCGCTGCCCGCGCTGCGCGTCGCTGCGCCCACGCCCTTCCCCGTGCCGGCCGCACAGCCCGCGGCTCCGCAGCCTGTCTACTCGTGGCAGCCGACGGCCACCGCGCCGGCGCCCGTCGACGACGCGCAGCCGATCCTGCCGCCGCGTCCGACCGGCCGCATGGATGCCGCCGGTCCCAAGCACTCCATGTGGCGCAACTGGCCGGTCATGGTGATCGTGCTCGCGTCGCTCGCGATCGCGACGGCCGTGGTGTTGATGGTGTGGCCGAAGGACAGCGCGGCGAAGTCGGGCTCGCGCGTGATCGCGCCACCGCCGGCGCCCGAGCGAATGGACACGAACCCGTTACCGCCGCCGAGCGCGAATGGTGGCGTCGTGCCGCCGAAGAGCAGCGGTATCGACCCGCGCGGCCAGCTGCCGCCGCCGCCCGCGGCCGACGACGACGTTCTCGATCCCGATGACCTCGCGAACGATCCGTTCAACAGCCGGCAGCCCGATCCGTTCGGCAACTTCGCGCCGATGCTGAAGAACCTCAACGGCCTCCAAGGCCTTCAGGATGAGTTCCTGGTGTCGCTGTTCGAGCGTGTCTGTGCGCGCGCGAAGACCTGCGGCAACGCGCAGGCCGCGCAGATGTGCGGCGGGCTCGATCTGCTGCTCCAGGGCGGCACGCAGGCGCCGACCTGCGCGTCCGGCAAGCGCTGCCTCGCGAAGATCGATCAGCTCGCGTGCGACTCACTCACCGACGACAACTTGCTCGCGTTCCTGCCGCTCGCGCAGGACTGCATGGAAGCGATCCAGGACTGCTAAGCTGCCCCCGTGCAGCTCCCCTTCGAGGTGTTTCGCGATCCCGCCGCGATGCGGGCCAAGGTCGAGGACCTCCGACGCGATGGCCGCAAGATCGCCGTCGTGCCGACGATGGGCGCGCTGCACGAGGGCCACCTCGCGCTGATCCGCCACGCCCGCGCGCGCGCGGACGTCGTCATCCTCACGATCTTCGTCAACCCGACCCAGTTCGGGCCCACCGAAGACCTCTCGCGCTATCCGCGCGACGAAGCCGGCGACCTCGCGAAGGCGCGCCCGGCCGGCATCGACCTCGCCTTCTGCCCGCCCGTCGAAGCGATGTACCCGGCCGGCGCCCAGACCTACGTCGAGGTCCGCGAGCTCCAGCAGCCGATGTGCGGTGCGAGCCGCCCGGGCCACTTCGCCGGCGTCGCGACCATCGTCAGCAAGCTGTTCAACATCACCAGGCCCCACCTCGCGGTGTTCGGCGAGAAGGACTACCAGCAGCTCGCGATCATCCGGCGCATGGTGCGCGACCTCGACTTCGGCATCGAGATCCAGGGCGTGCCCATCGTCCGCGAACCGGACGGCCTCGCTCTCTCCTCGCGCAACGCGTACCTCTCGCTCGAGCAGCGCCAGGCCGCGCTCTCCCTGTCGCGCGGCCTCGCCGCCGCCGAAGCCGCCTACCGCGCGGGCGAGCGCTCCGTCTCCGCCCTCGTCGCCGCGGCCCGCGCACCGATCGAGGCCGAGCCGCTCGCGCGCATCGATTACGTCGACCTCCGCGACGCCGACGAGCTCACGCCCCTCGATCGCGTGGACCGCCGCGCCGTCCTCGCGCTCGCCGTGTTCGTCGGCGCCACGCGC
>DATLHR010000336.1:0-13521 GCA_035539815.1 Kofleriaceae bacterium | reverse complement strand
GCCCTGATGGAAGAGCGCCCATCCCAAGTGCGCCCGCGTCAGCCCCGGATTGACCAGGCGGAACGGGTTCTCGAGCGCCTTCGTCAGATACCCGACGGCAGCCGCGTGATCGTCGAGCAGGTTGTGCACGACGCCGCGGTTCGACCACGCCTCGCCGAAGTCCGGAGTGAGCTTGACCGCCAGTGCAAAGTCCTCGTCCGCCTTCTTGAGGAACTTGTCGAGATCCTGGTGCGTCGCCTCGGCGTCGACACCGGTCAGGCAGCCATCGACCTCGAGCGTCCGCTGGGTCTCGTATGCGCGCAACACGTTGACGAGGCCGCGCACGTTGAGCGCCTCTTCGTTGCGCGGGTTCAACGCGAGCGCGCGGTTGGTCTCGCTCTCCGCGGCCTCGAGCTGGCGCTTGGCGAGGAAGTCCTTCGCGATCGCGAGCCGCTTCTCGCTCTTCCCGATGTCGAGCTCGGTGGGACCGGGACACGCTGCGAGCGCGCAAACCAGCGGCAAAATTGCCAGCGATCTATGCGCCTTACCAATCACGCCGCGGACCGTACATCGCGGCTTTGGAAGCCGTCAACCACGAGACAGATCCCGCCCGGGTCGGCTAGAACCAGCGCATGAGCGAGCTGCCCGGACCGATCGAGCCGACGACCACGCCCACGATCGGCGGGCTCTACGCCGAGACGTTCACGCCGGCGGGCACGCCCCGAGGCGTCGTGGTGATCACGCATGGCTACGCGGAGCACTGCGGCCGCTACCGCGAGGTCGCGCACGTGATCGTCAACGCCGGCTGGGCTGCGCTCAGCTACGACGTGCGCGGCCACGGCAAGAGTCCTGGTGAGCGCGGCTACATCGATCGGTTCGACACCTACCTCACCGACTTCGCCGCCGTGCAGACCGCCGCGCGCGCGCTCGCGCCCGAGGGCGCTCCGATGATCCTGCTCGGTCACTCGCACGGCAGCTTGATCACGCTGCGCGCGCTCGCGTCGATGTCGCCGCCGGCGAACATCAAGGCCGCGGTCGTGTCCTCGCCGTTCCTCGGACTCAAGCTCGTGGTGCCCGGCTACAAGAAGGTGCTCGCGCGCGTCGCGAGCCGCGTCGCCCCCAAGCTCGCGCAGCCGAACTCGCTGCGCGTGGAGGACCTCACGAGCGACAAGCAGAAGCAGAGCGAACGACTCGCCGACAAGCTATGCTTCGAGATCGCGACCTCGCGGTGGTTCACGGAGGCGAGCGCGGCGCAGGACTACGTGTACGAGCACGCGAGCCGGATCACCGTGCCCACGACGTGGCTCGTGGGAGGCGCGGATCCGATCGCGGACCCTGCCCGTTCGCGCAGCGTCGCCGACAAGGTCCCGGGTGCGACGTATCACGACCTCGTCGGGCTCAAGCACGAGGTGTTCAACGAGGTCGAGCGCGGAAAGGTGTTTGCGAAGCTCTCGCACGTGCTCGCAAGCGTTTGATCCTGGCCGCTACGAAAAGCTTCATTGGCGAGATCGGGTGGGCCCTCTATACTGAGAGTCGGGTCGCGGGGTGGGCGTGTTCCTTGATGAGTGAAGACCGTCAGCAGCTGACGCTTCCGGCGTTACGGCTGCGGAGTCCTCCCGATGAAGCTATTCGCATGCATGTGTAACCAGCCCCAGCGGCTCGCCGCCGCGCTGGCACCCGTGCGCGCGGCGCTGATCGCTCAGCCGCCCGTGTCGCGGTGGGGGCTGGGCTACGTCCAGGGGGGCGACGTCCTGCTCGTGCGCACCCCGAAGTCGAGCACCACGCCGGTCGACCTCGCGTCGCCGCTACTCGAGATCAAGAGCGACTGCGCGATCGCGCAGGCGATCCGCGATCCCGACGGCGAGCAGCCGACCGGCACCGACAACACGCCGCCGTTCCGCTTTCGCCGGTGGCTGTTCGCGCAGACCGGGACGCCGTCGCTCGCGATCGCGCCGCGCCTGCTCGAGCACGTGCCCGAGTACCTGCGCCGGAACATCAAGGGGCGCACGCCGGCCGAGGTCATCTTCCACCTCTTCCTCGCGATGCTGCATGACGAAGGCAACATCGACGACCCCAACCTGTCGACCGCAGCGCAGCGCCGCGCGCTCGCCGCGACGCTGCGCCTCGTGACCACCGAGCTCGAGCGCGTACGCGCCGACTCCGGCAGCGAGCAGCCGCGACTGGGCAACGTCGCGCTCACCAATGGCCGCTCGATGCTGCTCGCGCACCTCGATGCGCCGCTGCGCATGCGCCGGCTCACCGTCGCGGGCGAGCGCGGCGAGCGTGATGATTCATTCCGCGGCGTGCTGTTCGTTTCCGGCGGCGACGGCGAACCGAAGGACGGGTTCGAGGACGTGCCGGCGTCGCGCGCGGTGTTGATCTCGCGCGAGCTGCAGGTCAGCTTCGCGGACCTCTCGACGTAGTTGGTTCGTACCTTGTTGCCACGGTGGACATGCGCCGCTGGCTGTTGGGAATCGCAACGTGCGTGGCGTGTTCCGCCACGCCGGCTGCACGGGATGCCGCGATCATCGACGACGCGCCGATCGATGCACCGATCGACGCCCCGCTGCCGCTCGATGCACCAGAGCCCGTTGATCTCGAGCTCGCGCTAGACCGCGAACCGGCCGACGGCCCCGACCCGATCCTCGTCGACGTGCGCGTGGTGCGCCGACCGGGACCGAGCTCTATTTCGTGTACGGCGTTCGCACCGCCACGGGATCAATACGGGGATCGGCCGGGTGCGTCGCAAATGAATCAAGTTTTGTCGCGTTGCTGAGGCTGCTTCTAAAGTGCAACGAATTCACCGCAATAGCTCGCCGAGATCCCACTGTTAACGTCGGGAATCTACGCGGCAATCGGCTAGCAGAAAACATCGCTTGACCGCCCGCGTCATGAGGGCTACATCGGCGCGCATGACGAACGCTCAAGAACGCAAAGCCCAGGAGCGGCAGGCGCGTCGCCGGCGCATTCAGGAGGCGGCCCGGACCGTCTTCGCGGAGCGCGGATACGCGGGCGCCTCGATCGAGCTGATCGCCCGCGCGGCGCAGCTGTCGGTCGGTGCGATCTATCTCTACTTCCGCTCGAAGGAGGACCTCTACGTCTCGCTCGTCGAGGACACGCTGACCGTGTTCGACGTGGAGATGGCGCAGGTCCGCGAGCAGAGCGAGGTCGGCAAGCGGCTGCGCGAGACGTGGGCGATCCTCGTCCGCTGGGCCGAGAAGGACGCGGAGGGTCCGCGCATCCTCCGCCTCCTCGCGCAGCCGGCGATTCGTCCGCAGCTCTCGGATGAGGTCGTCGCCGTGGTGTCCGCGGGGCTGGCGCGGATCCAGGACCACATGGGGGCGTGCATCGCCGACGGCATCCACGCCGGCATCTATCGTCAGGTCAACGCGCGCGAGATCGCCGACCTCGCGTGGTCGGTGCTGCTCGGGAGCCTCGACGCGGCCGAGATGCAGAACAACCTCGGCACCGCCGGCGAGGCGCTCTCGCACCGCGCCGATCGCGCGCTCGCACTGATCGAGAACGCGCTCGTCCCGCCGGTCGGGGCGACGCTGCGCGCGGTCGCGTAACGGGTCGGATCGCCCCCGGCGCTGCTACGATCGGTCCGTCGTGTCGACCGAGCCGACGCCCTCCCCTGCTGCTGCGAGCCTGATCGGCACGACCGTCGACGGCTTCGAGATCCTCTCGATCCTCGGAGGCGGCGCGTTCGGCACCGTCTATCGCGGCCGGCAGATCGCGCTCGATCGCCCGGTCGCGATCAAGGTACCGACCGCGGAGATCGCCGCGGATCCGGTGATGGCGAAGCGATTCGCGCGTGAGGCCCGGTCCGCGGCGAAGGTCGATCACCCCGGCGTCGTCCGCATCTACGGCGTCGGCGAGCTGCCCGACAAGCGGCCGTACCTCGCGATGCAGCTCGTCGAGGGCCAGCCGCTCGATAAGATCCTCGTCGACGGTCCCGTCCCGGTGCCGCGCGTGCTCCGGCTCGCGCGCCTGATCGCGGCCGCACTCGCCGAGACGCACGCGGCCGGTGTCGTCCACCGCGATCTCAAGCCGAGCAACATCGTGTGGCGCGTCGATCGCCATGGTGACGATCGAATCACGATCGTCGACTTCGGCATCGCCGCCTCGAAGCCAGGCAACGCCGACGCGACGCGCCTCACCACCGGCGGCTTGCTCGGCACGCCGCACTACATGTCCCCCGAGCAGGCGCACGGCGAGCAGGTCGATGCGCGCTCGGACGTCTATGCCCTCGGGTGCTTGCTGTTCGAGCTGGTCACCGGCAGCACGCCGTTCGAGGGCTCGAGCGTCGAGGTGCTGCTCGCCCACCTGGGGCGACCGGCGCCGACGCCGACCGAGCGCAATCCCACCGTCCCCGGCACCGTCGATCGGCTGATCAAGCGGCTGATGGAGAAGAAGCCGGACCACCGCCCGCAGAGCGCGGACGAGGTCGTCACGCTGCTCGACGAGACGATCGTGCAGGTCGACAACCACACGCCCGGCGCCGATCCACAGGCGACGCTCGCGAGCGGGCCGCAGGCGATCCGGCGCACCATGCAGACGCCGTTGCCGGCAGCGCGTCCCCGCCGCCGCACGCGCGCGCTCGTGTTCTCGGCCGTCGGCATCCTCGCGCTCGCGGGCGCGGGCTTCGGTGCGGCCGTGCTCGCGGGGCGCGGCGATGCTCGTCCGGGTGCGACGGTGGCTTCCGACGACGACCCCACGCGTCCGAGCCCGTTCACCGGCCTGCGCACCGTGATCGTCGATGACGGCGAGATGGCGGCGCGCGCGACCCTCCACGACCCGATCGTCGCCGGCAAGCGCACCTGGACGAGCTTCGAGGTGTGGAATGCGATCGGCGCCCCGCTCGCGGCGGATCACCTGGTCGTGACGATCGAAGCACCCGATGGCACGGCGACCGGAGCCAACGCCGAAGCATCCTCCCGCGCGCCGGGTCGCTACGGCCTGGCGCACATCTTCGAGGCGCCGGGCCACTACGTGCTGCGCGTGCTGCCGCCGGAGTCGGCGACCGTGTTCACCGTCGAGCTGGACGTCGAGCCCGCGGACGGACCGACGCGCTAACCGACTACTCCTCGTCGCTCCCGTTCTTCGCCTCGTCCTCGGAGAAGTTCACCTTGCCGGTGAACCGCTCGGCCTCGCCGAGGATCTTGAGCTTGCCCGACGCGAGCACCTTGCCGCGGTACTCCATGGTCACCAGCAGCTGCTTGTTCACGCCGAACTGCTTGCGCTCGAGGATCACGTTCGACGTCAGCGTCTTCTGGCCACGCGAGTCGGTGAACTGCTCGAACGTGCTGAGCAGCTGCTGCGAGCGGCCGGTCAGCTCGTAGATCTTGACCATGTACTCGAGGTCCGGCAGCGGCGCCTTCAAGAAGCCGATGAAGTAGATGCGCCACTGCTTCTTCTCTTTGTCCTCCATGAAGGAGGTCTTCGACTGCTGCTTGATCTTCGCGGTGTACGCGGCGGGGCTCTTGGCCGTGAGCGGGAACCGCTTGTCACTCATCATGATCCGGCCGGCGAACACCTTGTTCGGATTGGCGGCTGCGGTCCGCCCGAAGAGCATGACGGCCGCGATGACGACAGACGACAAGAAGTACGA
Source organism: Kofleriaceae bacterium (assembly GCA_035539815.1). GTDB lineage: Bacteria > Myxococcota_A > Polyangia > Haliangiales > Haliangiaceae > JABFXX01. The sequence continues at coordinate 7,931 of DATLHR010000336.1, read as the reverse complement.
GGCGCGCATCGTGAACGATGATACGTGACGCCACGCGCCGCATTCAAACGCGTCCGCTGCACGATTCCTGCGCGACCGAATTACTTCAGGATTGCGCGGATCTCGTCGAGGCCCGCGCGATCGGGCGCATCGCGTCCATCGATGCGGCTCGCGATGTCGACGGCGCGGCGCGCAAGCGCGCGATAGATCTCGACAAGCTCGGGCCGCCCCTGGAGCGCCTCGAGGTGCTTACGCACGGTCACCGCGTCGCCGCGCCGCACGGGGCCGGTGAGGCCATCGGTGGTTCCATGTGCGCCTACGTTCCTGAGTGCGCCCTCCGCGAGGGGCACGAGGGCGCGCGCCGCCTGGTTCGCGGGCACGCCCGCCATCGCGAGCGTCTCGGCCGCCGCATCGAGCGCGGCGACCACGTAGTTCGAGGCGATCGCGGCGGCTGCGTGGTAGCTCGCCATCTGCGACCCCTCGAGCGACATCACGACGCCGCCGATGCAGCCGACGAGCGTCTGCGCCGCGGTGCGGCCCGCCTCGTCGCCTTCGACGCCGAACACCACCCCCTTGAGCGCGCGCATCGCGGTCTTGCCGTCCGCGATCGCCGATAGTGGGTGCATGGTGCCGATGCCCGCGACCTGCGGTGCGAGATCGCCGAGCAGCTCCTTGGCCGACGTGGCCCCCGCGCAGTGCAGCAGCACGTGGCGCTTGTTGATGAGCCCGGTGCCGAGCAGCATCTTGGCGACGTCGCGGATCACCTGATCGCGCACGGCGAGAATCACGACCTCGGCCTCGAGCAGCACGTCGGGCGGCGCGCTCGAGAACGCGGCGACGCCGGCGATCGAGCCCGAGGCACGGGCCGAGACCGGCCTGCGTGCCCACAGGCCGAGCACGGGGACGCCACCGAGGCGGAGCGCGCCGGCGAGCGCCGTGGCAACGGGGCCGGCACCGACGATGAACGTTGTGGGATTACGCGCGGTCATCTGGCGCGGCGTACAGGCCGCGCCCGGCGATATACCTCAACACTGCCCCGGGCAACAGGGACGCGGCCGCCGCTGCGTCACCCGCGGTCAGGGCTGCTCGGATCTCGGTCGACGAGATTTCCGGCATCGTGACCCCCGTCGCCGTGCTTCCCGCCGGCAGCGGGTGGCCGGGGCGCCCCACGACGAGCAGCGGCGCCTTCGCGACCACGTCGTCCCAGCGGTGCCACTTGTGGGTCTCGGTGAGGATGTCGGTGCCGACGAGCAGCCGCAGCTCGAGGTCCGCGTGCGTCGCGAGCAGATGCTCGACGAGGTCGAGCGTGCGGCTGCCCGCGAACCCGGGGCGCTGGGCGAGCTCTTCCTCGATGCGCGACAGCTTCGCGCGCGGCCCGAGCGGCGCGATCGCGAGCTCGGTCATGCGCACGCGGTCCTCGAACGGTGCGAGCGCCTTGCCGAACACGTGCGCATAGACAGGCACGAACCACACCTCGTCGACGGGCTGCGTCTCGAGCACGTACAGCGCGACCAGCTGATGCGCGACGTGCGGCGGGTTGAAGCTGCCCCCGAACAGCGCGACGCGGGGCACTTAATCCTCCGCGTACAACAGGTACGGGGCGCGCTCCTCGGCGAACTCGCCTTCCGCACGCGGCCAGCGCGCCGCCAGCTCGTCGAGGCTCGCGCCCGCGTCGATGCCTTCGCGCAGCGCCTCACTACCGGCGAGCAGATCGATCGCGGGGATCTTGTCGACGAACTCGTACGCGTTGGTCCGCCACTGGAACTCGTTCGGCGCCTGGTCGTGACACGCCTTGAGGAACGCGACGCCCGTGCGATACGGCCGGAACGTGCGTGGGTTCGTGACGTGGAGCTGCACGCCGCCGCACGCGCGCTTCGCGTGCTTCTCCCACTGCGGCGTGAACACCACCGGACGGAACCGCACGCCCGGCAGGTCCATCGCGGTGAGGTCGGCAGCGAGCTGGTACCCATCGAGGTGCGGCGCGCCCGCGAGCTCGAACGGCCGCGTCGTGCCTCGCCCCTCCGACAGCTCCGTGCCCTCGAGCAGGCACATGCCCGGGTAGACGAGCGCGGTGTCGACCGTCGGCATGTTCGGCGACGGCATCACCCACGGCAGGCCCGTGTGATCGAAGTGCATGTCGCGCTGCCAGCCCTGCATCGAGATCACGGCGAGGTCCAGATCGAGTCCTTCGACGGCATGGCGCCAGCGCGCGATCTCGCCGGCGGTGAGCCCCGGACGATTGGGGCACGAGACGAGCCCGACGAACGACTCGAATCCGGGCGAGATCGAGCCGCCCTCCACGAGCTCGCCGCCGATCGGGTTGGGCCGATCGAGCACGACGAACGCCTTGCCCGCCTTCGCGCACGCGCGCATCGCCAGCACCATCGTCCACACGAACGTGTAGTAGCGGCTGCCGATGTCCTGGACGTCGTAGACCATGACGTCGATGTCGTCGAGCATCGCGGGCGTCGGCGTCAGGGAGGCCTCGGTCGAGCCATACAGGCTGTACACGGGCAGCCCCGTGCGTGGATCGCGCTCGTCGCCGACCTCGACCATGTACTGCGCATCGCCGCGCACGCCGTGCTCTGGCCCGAACAGCGCGGTCACGTTCAACTCCGGGCGCGCGGACATCACGTCCACCGCGTGGCGGAGGTCGACGTCGACGGCGGTCGGGTTACACAAAAGGCCGATGCGGCGCCCCGCGAGGAGCTTGCTGCCCTCGGTGATCAGCCGCGCGAGCCCGGTCTGGACCGCCATCGTCGTCGGCGCCTACGCGAAGATGGGGACGGGCTTCAGCGAGACCTTGCCGTCCTTGGTCACGACGCGGAACCGCACCTGCTTGCACTGGTACTGCGCCTTGAGCTTGCCCTCGTTGACCTTGAGCTTCGCGATGAAGTTCTCGAACGACACGTCGTCGGGCGTGCCGCTCGCCTTGCGGGCCGCGACGTACTCCGTGTAGACGCGCTTGTAGTAGTCGGGCTCGGCTTCCTGCGCGAGCGCGGCGATGTCGGAGTCGACGGCAGGGCGCTCCTCGCCCTCCTCGAACTCGACACGGCCCGGCACGATCGGATTGCCCTCGTCGTCGTACTCCTCCTCGCCGGGCTCGGGGCGGCCGAGCAGGCGCGCGAGCATGACGTTGAGCGCGTTCGACAGGCCGTCGAGCTCGGGGCCGACCGGACGGAACGTGCGGTCGAGGTTGCCATTGATGATCTCGGTGACACCGAGCTCGACCTGATCGACCTGCGCGATCAGGCGGCGGTTCGAGAGGTACAGACCGAGCATCGAGAGCCCGAGTGCGCCGATGCCGAGGATCAGGATGAACAGCTTCACCTTGCCCGCGGCGTCGGCCGCGGCCGTGAGCGGCGCGAGCACCGCGACGCCAGCGGTCACCGGCGGATAATCACCGGGCAGCTCCTTGGTCGCCTTCTTCGGCAGCTTCGCGACGGCCGCGAAGTAGTCCTCGCCGCCCACGGAGATCTTCGTGCCCTGCTGCTCGTTGAGGCCCACGAGCGCCGCAGAAAGGGCGTTCGCCTTCGACGTGTCCTCCTCGCCGCCGCCTCGCTCGAAGCTCGACACGATGACCTTGTTGCTGTCGAAGTACGCGAGCTCGACGCCGAGCAGATCCTTGTCCGCCTTGGTCTCCTTCGCGGTCTGTGCATAGGCGAGCACGACGGCGCCGACGATCGCGGTCGGATCATCGGGCGCGGTCACTTCCTTGTCGGGATCGATGATCGTCGCGACGCCGACCTTCAGCAGCGTCTTCTCGTCCTTGTGCCAGACGTCGCTGATGATGTTGCGGCGCGCGAGCGCGGACGCGATCGCGGGGAGGATCGGCTGCCCCTTCTCGTTCTTCCACATCTTGGGCACGATCGACGGCGCGTCGTGCATCGCCACGACGTTGCCCTCCTTGTCGACGAGCGCGATGATGTCGGGCCGCCGCTCGCCTTCCTTCTCGTTGGAGGTGAACCGCTGGAAGCCGATGCGCGCCTGCGACGTCCGCTCGCTCGGGTTCTGCGAGGTGATCGCCTTGACCAGCTCGGGGAACGCGGACAGCCGCTCCGCCTTGTTCTGGACGTCGATCGCCTCGAGGACGTTGATCTGCTTGATCAGCGGGTGCGAGCGCTCGAGGGCGGCCTTCGCGTCCTTGCGGGCGCGCTCCTCGAAGCTTGCGGACGTTACAAAAAATGCGATCGCCGTGAGCACGGCGATGACCACGGCGACGACCGCTGCAATAACGGTGCGGGACATGCTCCCTCCGCGCGCGATTCTTCCAAGAACCTCGCGGGGTTGTCAATCGGGGCAGCCCGAGCGTTCACCCACCCGAAGGCTTCGCGAGGAACTGCTCGGTCATTCGGCACAGGTCCGACGCGGGCCCGCCCGGGTCGAACAGGCACACGGCCTCGGCGACTCCCCGATCCATCGCCGCCGCGAGCTGGCCGCGATCGTCGACGAGCAACAGCAGGTGCTCGCCGCGACTCCCGAACATCGGGAACGCGACCAACTCCGAGCACCCCTTGGGCGCGTTCCCATCGATGTACGCGGTGGGCGAGCAGAACACCGACTGAGGGATCGTCAGGATCTCCTGGAGCGGCGCCGGGAACCCGAGGCCCTTGCCCTTCGCGAACTCCTGCAACCGGGCGACCGACGACTGATACGCGCGCGCCACCTCGTCGGGGCGCAGCGTGCCCGTGGTCTCGACCAGCACACCGTCGAAGGTGCCGCCGGCGATCGGCCTCGCGCCCTGGATGCCCGTGTGCTTGGGCGTGAACTGCCGCGCCTTCCCCTTCATGATGAAGACGCCCGCGGCGACACCGCCGCCCGCGAGCACGAGCGCGAGCACGATCCATGGCAGCGCGCTGCGCCGCTTGATCGTCGGCACCACCTCGGAGGCACCGGTCGGCTCGAGCGCACTGGCGAGGCCCCCCGCCGTCGCCGTCGCCACGTCCACTGGCGTCGGCGGGCTCTCCTGCTTCGTCGGGCGCAGATCTGCCACCGAGACCTTCTGTGTCGACACCAGCGCGATGTCGCCGTCGCGCAGCGCGGCCTCCAGCACCTTGCGCATCTCGCGCGCGTTCTCGAACCGATCCGCCGGCTTCTTCGCCAGGCTGCGCATCAGCGCGTCCTCGACGATCTGCGGCACCTCGAAGCCGCGCGAGCTCGGCCGCTTGGGCACCTCGGACAGGTGCTTCGTCATGATCTCGAAGTGCGTGTTGCCGTCGAACGGCGTGTCACCGGTCAGCGCCTCGTAGAGCGTCGCGCCGAGCGAGTAGAGATCGGTGCGCAGGTCGACCTCCTGCCCGCGCACCTGCTCGGGAGACATGTAGCGCACGGTGCCCATCGTCTGGCCGGTCGCGGTCAGCTTCGTCGACGTCGTCATCTTGGCGATGCCGAAGTCCATCACCGTCGCCATCTGATCGTGCGCGCGCACGAGCACGTTGGACGGCTTCATGTCGCGGTGGATGACGCCGCGCCCATGCGCATATTCGAGCGCGCGCAGCACGTCGATGGTGATCCGGCACGCGGCGACCCAGTCCTGCCGCTTGTTCTCGAGGATCATCCGCTCCCACGTGTCACCCTGCACGTACTGCATGGCGAGCACGAAGAAGCCGTTCTGCTCCCCGAAGTTGTAGAGGTGGACGATGTTCGGATGATCGAGCGCGGCGAGCGCCTTCGCCTCCTCGAGGAACCGCGACTTGACCTGGCTGTGTGCGGCGAGCTCCGGCGGGAGGATCTTCAGCGCGACCTCCTGGTCCGTCATCTTGTGCTTGCCCTTGAACACGACGGACATGCCGCCCTGCCCCAGCACGTCGACGAGCTCGTACTGCCCGAGCATCACCTGACCGAGCATGCGATGCGCGCCTGTCGCCCCGAGCGCCGCGCCGCAGTGCGGGCACTTCACGTCGATCTCGAGGACCTCCTTGGCGCAGCTCGAGCAGTTCATCGACGCTGCCACCCGGGGACGCGATCGAGGAGCTTGCCGAGCTCGTCGACGATGACGTCGGGGAACTCGACCGGCGTGTAGTGCGTGCCGCCCTCGATGACGACCAGTCTGGAGCCGGCGATCGCGCGGTGCATGCGCTCCGACGTCGACGCCGGAATTAGCCGGTCCTGATCGCCGGTGACGATCGTCAGCGGCACGTCGACCGCCGCGAGCACGGCCTCCGCATCGTGCTCGTCCAGCCGCGCCATCAGGTCGCTGTAGATCACCCAGTCGACGTCCGCGAACCCACCGGCCACGGCACGGAAGTGCTCGACATCGACGGTGCGCGACACCAGGCCCGCGCGCCGCATCGCGGCGACCAGCGCATACGAGGGTGCGATCCGCCGCGCCCCAAAGCCGACGAGCCCGGCCTGCGCGCGCAGCAGCTTCACGATCATCGGGATCGTGCGCCCGACGAGCTGCGAGCCCATCACCGAGCTGAACGTGCGCCCGTAGGTGCCGTTGATCGCGTACATGCCTTTCACGCGCGCGCCGTGGTGCCGGAGCGTCTCGAGCGCGACCTGCACGCCCATCGACCAGCCCACGACCACGACGTCGCCGATGCCTTCGTGCGCGAGGATCTCGACGAGATCACCGACCTGATGCGCGACGGTGTTCGCGCGCGGATCTGCCGGCGGCATCGACGAGAACAGCCCCCGGTAGTCCCAGCAGATCAGCTTGTAGTCGCGAAACGCCTGGAACAGTGCGCGATAGGCGACGTGCGTCCCACCGAGGCCATTCGCGAGCACGATGCACGGACCATCGCCGGCGACCTGATAGCCGATGCGCGTGCCGTCGCGCATGGTCACGAAGCGCTGCTGCACGACCGGGCGCGCCGAGTCCACTCCGGGGGCCGAGGCGGGCCTACGCGCGTGCGCCATGCGGCCACCAACGTAACCGAAAATGAAACTGGCCGCGCGTTTGCCGGCGCGGCCAGGGAGGACGATCGAGAGACCGTCGCTTGCGACTAGAAGAACAGCACCGCGCTCAGGCGGGCGCGCGAGTACCCCTCGTTGTCGTCGGGTGCGTCCCCGGTGGGCGGCGCGATGGTGCGGCTGATGGTGCCCATGGCCGGCTGCGCGCTGTCGCCGGACATCGAGTCGCGGCTACCCGCGCGGACGTCGACGGCGAGGTGGAGCTTCGGCGTGACCGCGAACCGCAGACCGACGCCGAGCTCGGCGAAGTTCTGGTTCGTCGAGTACTCGCCCGCGACCTCGGCCTGCTGCACACCCGCGCCCGCGAGGACGTACGGCGCGAACCGGTTGCGCGTGCCGAGCTCGTAGATGAGCGACGCGCCCAGGCGGCGGTCGACGCGGAGATCGTTCTCGTACGAGGTCTTGCCGAGCTCGCCCTCGACGAACAGGCCCCCGCCACCCACGCGCAGCCGGCCGAGCAGACCGTAGTCACTCGACTGCTCGATGTCCTCGACCGTGACGCCACCGGCGAACAGGCCGAGACCGAACTTGGGAAGCGGCGCCTGCTCGACCGGTGCGGCGACGGCGACGACGCCGGGCGCTGCGGTCGCCGGAGCCGGCGCGACCGGGTAGTACGCGCCGCCGTAGTACGACGGGACGTAGGTCGGCTGGGAGTAGTAGAAGTAGTACGGGCGATACGGCCGGTAGTAGCGGTAGCGGGGGTAGCGAGGCCCGACGTAGATGCTGCCGCCGACCGACCAGCGCGATCCCCACGACGGGGCACGGCGCGGGCTCGACCAGTGGACCGAAACCGAGCCGCGGCCGCTCATGCGGACGCCGCCGCCGCCACCGCCGAACCAGCCGCGGCGACCGGCTTCCGCGGTCTCGCTACCGACGAGCGCCAGGAGGCCGAATGCACCAACGAGGAGAGGGAGGCGACGGTTCACGGGGGGAGCCTTTCGAAGTCCGGTTTGCGCTAAGGACGCTCGGCGCGTCGGGACGGTTTAGTTTGCACCCGTCGGGCCAGCCGAGTCATTCCCTGAATGTGGATGAAACGT
>DATLHR010000335.1:0-10705 GCA_035539815.1 Kofleriaceae bacterium | reverse complement strand
TACATGCTCGCCGGTGACCTCGGGCCCGTGGCGAGCACGGTGCTCGCCACCGGCCCGCGGGCACCGGCGAGCATGTACGCCTGCCGCACGGTGGCGGCCGGCACCTCCGCGGCGAGCGCGAGTGCGTCGACGACGAGCGCGTCGAGCGCGCCCTGCCGCAGCTCGCCGACGACGAGCGCGCCGAGGAAGCCTTGCTCGAGCTCCGTCGCCGCCGCCAGCAGCGCACCGAACCGCTCCTTGCGGCCGGTGCCCGAGCCCGCGCCCGCGAGCCCCGCGATCTCGGCGAACCTCGCATCGACCTCGGTCAGCGTCAGCCTCGGTTCGCTCGCGGCAGGCACCTTGCCGCGCAGCTCGTGGACTGTCGCGTAGCCGACGCCCAGCTTGCGCCCGACCTCGCCTGCGAGATAGCGCGCCGCGATCGGCCGTTCCTCGACGGGGACCTGGCGCAACAGCTCCGCGATCAGCGCGACCTTCTGCTTCTTCGCCGTGGTCTGCGCGACCGCGGCGCTGGTCTCGGCGACCTGCACGAACCGCACGCGCGAACCCTACCGCACGCGGCTACATGCAGCAGGCGACCGGGTGCGACGTCGTGCACTGCTTCTGCTCGATCCACGTCGGCGTGATCGTGGAGCCGAACGCCGGATCGTTGAACGTGCCGTAGATCGTCGCCGTCCAGTTCATGCAGTTCGAGTGCGTGGCCTGCCCGAAGTAGCGCCCGAGCTCGGCGGACGCGACCGAGGTCGACACCGTTCCACCACCGGCGGACTCCACGTACGCGCTGGTGTCGATCCACGCGCCCACCGCGGGCGGCGGCGTCGCAGACGTCGTGCGGTTGTACTCCGCGACGTGACAGAGGTGGCTGCCCGGGAACTCGGCGCCGCACATCGCGTGGAGCTGCGCGCGCCCACCGGGCACCGCCCCCGTCGTCATCGCCTCGGTGAACCCCGCGAACTGCTCGGTGTATGGCGTCGCGCAGCACGCGAGCGGACGCGACGACGTGCACAGCTCCTGCGACGCGCCCGCGGTCTTCCACGCCTGACCGAACGTCGGATCGTTGAACGTTCCATAGACCGATGCCGTCCAGTTCATGCAGTTCGAGTGCGTGGCCGGGCCGGTGAAGCGACCGTGATCGGTGGTCGCGACCGTGGAGCTGACGACGTCATCCGCGCCGCCGCCCTTCTCGATCACACCGCTCGTGTCGAGCCACGCGCCCGTCGCCGGCGGCAGCGTCGCGGAGCTCGCGAGCTGGTACTCCGCGATGTGACACAGGTGACTGCTCGGGAACGCCGCGGCGCACCGCGCGTGCATGACGTGGCGTCCGCCCGCGATGCCCGTGTAGCTCGTCGACGTGAAGCCAGCGAACACCGCGGCCGCCTCGCCGGTGACCGAGCCGCCAGGGCCTTGCGCCCCCGGCACGCCCTGCGGACCTTGCGGACCGGCAGGCCCTGCCGAGCCCTGCATGCCCATCGATCCCTGCGGACCCTGCGCACCCGGCGTGCCCATGAGCCCCATCGGTCCCTGCGGACCCTGCGCGCCCTGCGGACCTTGCGGCCCCTGCGGACCTTCGGGGCCCTGCGGTCCCTCGGGCCCGGGCGGTCCCTGGATCACGCCACCATCGAGGACGGTCACCTCGCCTGGCGGGCCCTGCGGACCGGGCGGCCCCTGGGGACCTTCGGGCCCTTGCGGACCTTCGGGCCCCTGGAGCCCGGGGGTGCTGCCTTGATCGTCGCCGCATCCGACGACAGCCAGGAGGAGGAACGATGCGAGCAGCGCGTGCATGCGCGCTTCCGGACGGATGCCGCCGCGAACAGTCGCATCAGCCCTGCGCCCGCCAGCGCCAGGCCCCGTAGCGGATCCGTCCCCACAGCCGGCCGACCCACCCCGGGTGAACGCGCTCGAGTGCGATGGCGGTGACCGAGGCCGCCGGATCGAGGTCGGGCTCGATGACCTCGGTCGCGACCTCGAGCGCCGACATCATCTCCTCGGCGTCGGCGAACCGGCGCGCCGGATCGCTCGCGAGCGCACGCCGGATCACCGCCTCGACCACCGGCGCGACCGTCGGAGCGAGCGCGCGCAAGGGCCGCGGGGGCCGCGTCATCGCGTTCGCCATCACCTCCTCCGGCGATGCCCCCTCGAACGGGCGCGCACCCGCGATCAGCTCGTACAGGATCACGCCGACCGCGTAGAGATCCGCGCGCGCATCGTACGGCTCGCCGCGCAGGCGCTCGGGCGCGATGTACGACGGCGAGCCGATCGCCATGCCGGCGCCGGTGAGCGCGGGCGCATCGCGCAGCGCCGCGAGCCCGAAGTCGATCAGCACCACCCGGGATGTTGGTCCGCGCCGGAACATCACGTTCGCCGGCTTCACGTCGCGATGGATCACGCCGTGCGCGTGCGCGTGCGCGAGCGCCGACAGCAGCTGCTTCGCGATCGCGACCGCGCGCTCCACGTCGATCGGCATCGCCAGCTCGGCGAGCGTCGGTCCCTCGAGGAGCTCCATCGCGAGATACGGGGCCCCCTCCTCGTCGAGGCCGTGATCCCGGATCCGCACGCAACCCGGGTGATCGAGCCGCGCGATCGCCTGCGCCTCGCGCGCGATCCTCGCCGCATGCTGCGCGTCCCCGAGCAGCTTGAGCGCGACCTCGGTGCCGAGCGCGACGTGCTGCGCCCGATACACGCGACTCATGCCTCCGCTCCCGAGCACCGAAAGAACCTTGTAGCGATCCGCGACGGTCGGCTTCATGTCCGACCTGAAGGGCAAGCGTCGTGCCTCGTGCCGAAACGCACGAACGCGAGCAGTTCCCGTCGAGTGCCGTCCGACGTGACGCTGCTCGCGTCGTCTCGCCTGCGGAATCCGCGGGCGGCCTGCAGTTCTAGCGGGTCGTGACGTCGAGCTTCCAGCTGTTGAGCTTGCCCACGTCCTGCGCCGCACCGTCGACGACCTTCAGCACCCAGCCACCCGCGAGCGCCTTGCCCGCGAGCGTCGGCAGCGAGAACGTCGTCTTGAGGTCGTCGGAGCCGCCGCCGCTCCGCTGGTGCACGACGATCGAGTCTGCGCCCTTGACGAGCGTGACCGTCAGGTCACCGCGATACGTGTGCGTGATGTCGACGGTGAGCTTCGCCTCGTTGATCGTGCCGGTGTCGGTGACGTCGATCGTGCTCGAGATGCCGGCCGGCGCGTTGTCGGGGATCGACGCCGCGGGGCTCGCGCTGTACATGCGCGGGGTGCCGCCCGGCTCCGGGTTGGTCGGCTGCGTGCCGACCTGCGGCGGCGTCTCCGCGGCGGCCGCGCGGCCGTACTCCTCGACGTAGCGATACGAGAGATAGCCGTAGCCCGGACCCGACGGGTGATCGACGCCGAAGCTCGCCGTGCCCCACGAGTTCTTGAAGATCCAGAAGCCCTTCTCCATGCGCGGGCTGCCGTTCGCGTCGAGCACGGGCTTGCCGTCGCCGTCGCGCATCGGGAACTCGATCTCGTCATCCCAGCCCACGATGTGAATCGCGTGCCCCGCGCGGTGCATCGCCGACTCGGACTTGTCCTTCGCGTTCGGGTACGTGACCACGCCCTGGCGCCACAGCTCGGCGTCGACCGGGATCGTCGAGCGGCGGTGGTTCCACGACTGATAGAAGAAGTCCAGACCGACGTTGACGCCGGTCTTGCGGCTCGTGAGGTGCGCCTTGATCGAGTTCGTGTTGATCCAGCGCATCGACGGCAGCTTGTACTTCGGGGCGTCGATCGCGGTCTGCGGCGGCTCGCCGTTCGTGTAGCACTTGGTCGGCTTGTTCTCGCCCTCGCCGCACTCCGGGTCATTCGACGCGGTCCACGGGAACGTCTCGTACGGCCACGCCGCTTCCTTCACGGTGCCGAACCGCACGACGGTCTGGATGTTCGCGTCCGAGCTCGAGCCCTCGGTGTTGGGGAACCGACCGAGCTGGTTCTTCACCGCCCACTGGAGGTACTGCTCCGAGAAGTCGGCCTCGGCGACCGGCATGCCGGCCTTGATCCAGAGGTTCTCCACCAGCGCGGTCGACGCGAAGATCGAGCACACGCCGCGGCTACCCTGGCTCTGCACCGGCGACTGGTCGCCGAGCTCGAACTGCTTCGGGTAGACCGCGTCCGCCTTGTTGTCGTCCGGCAGCGTGTCGTTATCCGGGGCGCCGTCGTTGATGTTGGGGTCGCCGACCGGGAAGTCGTCATCCCACGGCGTCGGCCCTTCGTCGGTCGCCGCGCATGCGGCGAACAGGGGGAGGGACATCAGGGCGGCAACGATGGCTCGACTGCGCATGGTGGCGCCGTCTCGTGCGTGATCCGTGCCGGTACAACATGCTGAAATCCTTCCGCGTTCTCCGGCTAATCGAGGCCCCACCAGCCACCCGAGCCGGCTAGCCGAGTTGCCACATCGCCGTCGTCACGCGCCGAAACGAGAAACGCCCGGCCATGCGGACCGGGCGTCGTGGAACCGCAGCGCGGTGGTCTTAGAAGTTCCAGGGGTACGCGAACGAGCCGCCGTTCGCCGTCTTCGCGAACGTCGCCTTCTGCATCGCGCTCGCGACGCAGTTGCCGAGGCCCGCATCCGGCGTGCTCTTCACGCTGACGCTCGAGACCGAGCCGCTCGCGGCGACCTTGACCGAGACCTTGACCTGGCCCTTCGCCGACGAGCGATCGCCGCACGCCATCACGCGCGCCTTCACCTTGTCGACGCCCGACTGGATCATGCCGCGGTCGAGCGCGTCGGGGACGTCGCCACCGCCGCTCGGCTTGCTACCGCTCGGCTTGCTGCCGCCCTTCTTGTACTTCGAGCAGCACGCACCTTCGTAGTTGTTGAGCACGCACGACACCTCGTCGCAGCCACCCGAGTCCGACGACGACTTGGTCGACTCGGCCGGCTTCGTCGCGGTCGCGACGCTGCTCGACGGCTTCGACGATGATGACGACGACGAGGGCTTCGACGACGACGATGACGAGGGCCTCGACGACGACGACGACGACGGCTTCGACGGCTTATCATCTGGCTTCGAGGCGGTCGTGTCCGCGGGCTTGTCGTCCGGCTTCGCCGCGGTGTCCGACGGCTTGTCGTCCGGCTTGTCGGTGCTGTCCGACGGTTTGTCGTCCGGCTTGTCGGTGCTGTCCGACGGCTTGTCGTCACCACCGGTCTTATCGCCGTCGTCCTTCTTCGCGCTCTCGTCGGCCGCTGCGACCGCGGTCTTCTTGTCATCGCCGCCGCCCTTGAGCAGCACGATGACGATGACCACGGCGGCGACCGCGAGCAGACCGACGGAGCCGATCAGCGCGTACATCATCTTGTTGTTGCCGCCCGAGCGCTGCGCGACCGGGACGATCACGGCGGGCTCGCTGAAGCCACCGCCGCCGAACACCGGCAGATCATCGATCGAGCCGATCCCCGCGGACGCGGCCACCGGCGTGGGCCCCGCGGCCGAGCCGGCGCTGCCCCCCATGTACGCGCTCGCCATCGAACGGATGTCGATGAGGCCGGAGCCCTCGCCACCGGCGGCGCCGGTCGCGTGACCGCTCGGCGTCGACGTGACCGACGCGCTCGGCGCCGGCTTGTTGCTCGCGAGCTGGGCGAGGTTGTTGAGCGAGAACAGCACCGAGTTCTCGTTGCGCTCGCCGCGCAGCTTCGACGCGGCCGCCGCGTCCGCCGCGGCGGCGTCCGCCGCGTCCGCCGCCGACTTCTTCGCGGGCTTGCTGCCGAATAGATCACCGTCGTCGTCGCCGACCGCCGCTGCCGCCGCGCCCTTCGATGCCGTGGCGAACAGGTCACCCGGATCGCTGCGCACCGTGCCGGCCTCGTCACCACCGCCGAACATCGACGACACGGCCGCGGCGCCGGCGCCCGACGACGACGCGGAGGTCGCGCCTGCGGCGACGAGCGACGCGAACGCGTCGACCTGCGCCAGCGGCAACCAGTCCGCGAAGCCTTCGCGCCACGCGTACGTCTCGGCATCGATCTCGCCGGCCGCGTACTTCTGCTCGACCTCGACGGCCGTCAGCGGACCGACCTGATCCTGGTTGATGACCACGTGCCAGACCGCATCATCAGCGGCCGGCGCGGCGTCGCCACCTTCGTGGCCGTAGTCGTAAACGCGCGTGTCTTTCTCGCCGGCCGCGGGAGCCGCAGCCTCGGCAGCTGCGCCTCCACCGCCGCGCACGACGATGATGTTGCTGCACTTCTTACAACGGATCTTGAAGACCTTGCCTTGGACCTTGTCGTCACTGATGGAGTACTTGGCCTGGCAAGCGTCACAGACGATCTTCATGGGCGTCCCTGCCTAATCGGTTCAGCGTGTCGGACCCCCTAGTCCGCCACACCTTGGAGAAAACAACGGTACCACAGCAGCGACGCGCAAATGCCAATCCGGCCGCACGCTTATCGAAGTGTTCCTCAGGCGAACGGATCGTGTAGGCGGATCGTCTCCGAACGATCCGGCCCCACCGAGACCAGGCAGAACGGCACGCCGGCCATCCGCTCGATCGTCTCGACGTAGGCTCGCGCCGACGCCGGGAGGCCGGTGACGTCATGCGCCTCCGACGGCAGCTTGCCCCAGCCGGGGAACGTCGCGAACACGGGGGTGGCCCGCGCGATGTCCTCCGGATCGATCGGCGGCTCGTCGAGCTCCTTGCCGTCGAGCTTGTACGCGACGCACACCTTGACCTCGCCGAGCTCGGCGAGCACGTCGAGCTTGGTGAGCGCGAGCGAGGCCATGCCCGACAGCCGCACGCCCATACGCAGCGCGGGCAGATCGAGCCAGCCGCACCGCCGCGGGCGCCCCGTGGTCGCGCCGAACTCGCCGCCGGCCTTGCGCAGGCGATCGCCCGCGTCGCCGTGCAGCTCGGTGGGGAACGGTCCCTCACCGACGCGCGTCGCGTACGCCTTGGTGATGCCGATGACGGCATCGATGTGCGTCGGCCCGATGCCCGCGCTCTGACACGCGCCGGCCGCGATCGTCGACGACGACGTCACGTACGGGTACGTCCCGTGATCGAGGTCGAGCAGGCAGCCCTGCGCGCCCTCGAACAGCACGTGCTTGCCTTCCTGGATCGTGCGCGCGACGTGGCGCCCCGCATCGGCGGTGTAGCGACGCAGCTGCTCTCCCGCGCGCAGCGCGTCGTCGATCCACGTCGTGACCTCGGCCTGCGTCGGTGCGCTGCCGCCGAGGTGCAGGATCAGCGGCACCAGCTCGTCGAGGTTCGCCGCCACCAGCTCGCGGACGCGCTCGGGCTTCGCGAGGTCGCGCATGCGCACCCCCTTGCGCGCAGCCTTCGCCTCGTACGCAGGGCCGATGCCACGGCGCGTGGTGCCGATCGCCTTGCCGCGCTTCGCGCCGCGATCCTCGCGCAGGCCGTCGAGCAGCTTGTGGTACGGCAGGATCACGTGCGCGCCGAGGCCGATCACGAGCTCGTCGCGCTGCAAGAGCCCGCGCGCCTGACACTCCGTGATCTCCTCGAGCAGCGTGTGCGGATCGATCACCATGCCATCGCCGAGCACGCAGTACTTGCCCGGGTGCAGCACGCCCGACGGGACGAGGTGCGTCACCAGCTTCTTGCCGTCGATGACGAGCGTGTGGCCCGCATTCGCCCCGCCGCCGTAGCGCACGACGGTGTGCGCGCGCTCGGTAAACAGGTCGACGACCTTGCCCTTGCCTTCATCGCCCCACTGGGCGCCAACGACGATCACGACGGACATGCGTTCTCCTCGAGCAAGCTCACGACAGCATCGGGACGCGCAGGATCGACGGCGGCGCGGGTTCCATCGGCACGGACGAGTGCGCACTCGTCGACGAGCAGCGCCGCCGCGAAGCCCGCGCCGCGCAGCCAGCTCGCCGTGGGCACGCTGGTCGCGGTGACCGCGCGCAGCCCCTGCGCGCGCAGCGCCCGCGCGATCGCCGGCGCGCCCGCGCCATGGACGGCGACACCGATCGCCGACGCCGGTGGCGCGAGCCCGATCGCGCGCTGCGCCTGGGCGAGCGCCTCGAGATCGATCGCGAACCCCGTCGCGCGTGCAGGACGCCCGTAGCGAACGATCAGCTCGTCGTAGCGCCCACCCCGCAGCACCGCATCCGGCGCGCCACCCGCATACCCCGCGAACCGCACGCCCGTGTAGTAGCCCTCTCCGCGGAGATCGCCGAGATCGACGGTGACCGCCGGCACGGGCTGATCCGCGAGCTCCGCGAACAGGGCGAGCGCGTGCGCCAGCGTCTCGAGCGCTGCGCGCACCTCGGCCGGCCACGGCAGCGCGCGCGCCTTGTCCAGCGTCGGGGCCGCAGGGCCCCACAGCCCGACGAGCGCCTCGGCGAGCGTGGCCATCTGCGACGGCAACCCCGCGGCCGCCCGCCGCACGCCGCCGCGATCCTTGCGTGCGAGCGCCGCCGCGATCCGCGCGCGGGCCTCGCGATCCGGCGCTGCATCGAGCACGCACCGCGCGGGCGCGACGTGGCCGACGTCGAGCCGCGTCTCCGGCAGATGCGCCGACGCGAGCGCGGCCGCCGCGACGGCCAGCACCTCCGCATCTCCCGCGGGCTCGCTCGCATCGACGAGCTCGATGCCCGCCTGCAGGATCTCGCGCTGTCCCATCGCTCCCGCGAGCCGGGTGACGGCGCCCTCGTAGCACAGCCGGATCGGCCCCTCGACCTCGGCGAGCCGCGTCGCCACCACGCGCGCGATCTGGGGCGTGATGTCGGGTCGCAGCGCGACGATCTCCCCGGTGCCCGGCTCGACGAACCGGATCGCGGCCGCCCGCGCATCATGGCCGAGCCCGCGCTCGAGCACGTCGGCGACCTCGAACACCGGCGTGATGATCCGCGCGTAGCCCCAGGCCTCGAACACCTCCATCACGCCCGCGGCGAGCGAGCGCCGTCGTGCGGCCGCGCGCGGGAGGAAGTCCCGCACGCCGGACGGAAGGCGGATCGGAGGAGCGGTCACGGCGCCAGTCTAGTCGGGCTGCGCGATCACGCCCGCTCACTCGACCAGGTTTTTCTCGCAGCTGTCGTCTAGGATGTCGGCATGACGAAGCTCGGGATGTTGGCGTGCGTCGCCGTCGTGTGTTGCCCGCTCACCGCTTTCGGCGATCACCCGATCCCCGACCTGGCGTGGATCAAGTCGGTGACCGCGACCTCCACGTTCGCGAGCCCCAAGAACGCCTACGACCCGCGCCTCACGGTGTTTCCCAAGACCACCTACATCAAGAAGACGGAGGAGGATCGCTACGACTCCGCATGGTGCGAAGGCAAGCCCGACGAGGGGCTCGGCGAGGCCATCACGATCACGTTCGCGCGCCCGACGCCGATCGAGACGCTCTCGATCAAGCCCGGCGTCTGGATGACCGAGAAGCTGTTCAAGGCGAACAACATCATCACCGGGCTCGAGATCGTCACCGATGACGGCCGCAAGCTGACGGCGACGCCCAAGCCCGTGCGCGAGGACGTCGAGATCAAGGTCGGCGGCGCGCCGGTGACCACGCTCACGGTGAAGATCACGTCGGTGCAGAAGGGCAAGATGAACGACAGCTGCATCTCCGAGATCGCGTTCGATGCCATGCCCGCGATCGGCTTCGAGCCTGCGGCGATCGCGGCGTTCCCGGGTGCCGTGAACGAGATCCTCGACGGGATCTGGGATGGCGCGTGCAAGCCCGACGTGATCGCCAAGTACGCCGTGTTCCCGCTGACCTTCATGATGAAGGAGAACACGCACGGCAGGAACGGCACGATCGCGACCCCGCGCAAGCTCAAGTCGGCGGCCGAGTTCGCGAAGTTCTGCAAGCGCTCCGATCTGGGCGGCAACGCGTGGGGCACCGAGGACTCGCCGCCGACCGCGAATCTCAAGGGCGAGATCAGCGTCATGTTCTCGCTCACCGAGACCATGCAGTCGCTGCGGCTCGCGTGGCGCGATGGGCGCTGGCGCCTGGTCGCGGTCGACTGACCGCTCAGTTACCGTAGATCCACTGGTCGTCGCCGTCGGTGCTCGTGATGACGACGATCGTGTCGGCCTGGAGGGCCGCGTCGGTCATCGACCACGCCTGCGCGAAGGTCTCGGCCGCCGCGTCATCCCACGCGAGCACGGCGAGGATCTGCTTGTCCCACGCATCCGCCGCGGACACGTTCGCCGACGACATCTGGATGTCGGAGAGCTTCTTCTCGACCAGCGTCGTCGCGGCCGCGAGCGTGTACTCGCTGCCGAACGGAAACGCGACCGCGCGCGTGACGCTGACGCCGAGCTTGCGGCCGTCGAGCTCGATCTCGAGGTCGGTGATCTTGCCGGGCGTGTCGTAGAGGATCTCGGTCTCGGTCTTGAGCAGCAGCGCCTCGTCGCAGCGCGCGAGCTGCTCGTACGCGAACACCTCGGACAGCTGCGAGCTGCCACCCGCATTCGGCGTCTCGGCGAGGCGCAGGCCGCCGGGCGTCAGCAGGTCGCGATCGTCGGGATCGACGAACGCGCGCGCGAACGTGAACGTGCCGCGCACGAGCTGCGGCTCGGCGCTCGTCGCGTCCATCGCATCGAGCACGCCACACATGCCGGACAGCGCGCCGAAGCCGGCGGGCGCTGCGTCGGGCGAGCCGTCGGGTGCGGCCGGCGCGTCGGGCGCAGGCGACGGCGAGTCCGGGGTGACCTCGGTGCCAGACGCGCCGCATGCGGCGAGTCCGAACAGGAGGAGAGCACGTCGCACGCCGCGACGTTACGCCGGAGGCT
>DATLHR010000334.1:0-2481 GCA_035539815.1 Kofleriaceae bacterium | reverse complement strand
CTCGTCGAGCGCGGCGACGAGCGCGGGCACGTCGTCGACGATCGCACCCCAGGCGAGGACCTTGCCCTCGCGCACGAGGCGCGCGCAGGTGCCGGCGAGCTCGGGCCACGCCGAGGATGTGCGCCACGCCGGGCGCAGCGGCAGCTGGACGAGCGGCAGGGTGTCGAACCGCGTGGAGCGCAGGGTGGCCTCGACGCGCTCGACGAGATAGCCGGCGGGCAGGCGCTCGGGGAGCACGTCGCGCTGCGGGGCGCCGGCGCGCGCGGTGAGCGCGGGGACGGTGGTGACGACGACCACGCGATCGCGCAGGCGCGGCGAGGGGAGCGCGTCGCCGACGAGGCGCTCGGCATCCGGCTCGGCGTGGACGTCGACGAGGGTGAGGCCGAGCTCGAGCGCGTGGTGGAGGCTGCGCTCGACCTCGCGCGAGTCGACGCCGCGCGATGCGGCGATCGCGAGCGACATATCGCCGCAGCCGATCGCCGAGACCTCACGGCCGGCCAGTCGTTGTTGCCGCACGGCGGCATCGTAGCCCCGGAGGAACACACGTTGCACGACGCGCGATCATGCAGTTCGTGATCGCGCTCGTCTTGCTCGCAACTCCGATGGAGGTCTCTATGACCGCGAAGCTCCAAGTGACATCGCCCGCATTCCGCGACAACGAGGCGATCCCGACGGAATTCTCCTGCGATGGCCGCAACGTCTCGCCCCCGCTCGCGTGGTCGGGCGTGCCGGCCGAGACCAAGAGCATCGCGATCCTCGTCGAGGATCCCGACGCTCCGAAAAAGGTGTTCACGCATTGGCTGGTCACCGGTCTCTCGCCCACGACGACATCGCTGCCGAAGGGCGCGGCGCTGCCCTCGGGCGCGACTGCGTCGAACAACGACATGGGCAAGATGGGCTGGGCGGGGCCGTGTCCGCCGGGCGGACGCCACCACTACCACTTCCACGTATACGCGCTGGATACGCAGATTCCGAAGCCGTCGAGCCGGGCGGAGCTGCTGGCCGCGATCCGCGGACACGTGCTCGCCGAGGGCGAGCTGGTCGGGACGTTCCAGCACGCTCGCTGACGTTTACTCGCAGCGGTCCGTGGGGTTAGATCCACCGATGGACCCTGTTGTCGTTCCACCAGTCGGCGCGTCGCTGCCACGCGTCGACGGGGTGGCCAAAGTCACCGGGCGCGCGCGCTACCTCGATGACCTCGATGCGCCCGGCGTCTGGCACGGCGCCACCGTGCGCTCGAAGGTGCCGCACGGCGTGCTCGAAGCGATCGACCTCGACCCCGCGTTCGATTGGTCGCGTGTCACCGTCGTCACGGCCGCCGACATCCCGGGGCAAAACGTGATCCTGGCGATCGAGGAAGATCAGCCGGCGCTGGTCGCTGTCGGCGCGCGCGTCATGCACGTGGACGAGCCGATCGCGCTGGTCGCCGCGCCGACGCGAGAGCTCGCGTTCGAGGCCGCTCGCCACGTGGTGCCGCGGATCTCGCCGCGCCCGCCCGTGTACGACGTCGACGAGGCGCTCGCCGCCAAGACGAGGCTCTACAAGGACACGAACGTGTTCAAGGAGTACGCGGTCCGGAAGGGGCACGCGTCCGACGCCGAGTTCGAGGCCGTGTTCGCGAAGGCGGTGCAGGTCATCGAGGGGACGTACTCCACGTCGCCGCAGGAGCAGATGTACATCGAGCCGCAGGCGATGATGGCCGAGTGGAGCGACGGGCGCTGCTACATCGTCGGCTCCATGCAGTGCCCGTACTACGTGCACAAGGCGATGAAGCCGCTGCTCGGCGTCGAGCCCGAGGGGGTCGTGATCACGCAGGCGGTGACCGGCGGCGGGTTCGGCGGCAAGGAGGAGTATCCGTCGATGATCGCCGCGCACGTGGCGCTGCTCGCCCACAAGGCGCAGCGCGCGGTGAAGATGGTCTACGACCGCGACGAGGACATCGCCGCGACGACGAAGCGTCACCCCGCGCGCACGCACCACCGCATGGCGCTCGACGCGCAGGGGGACATCCTCGCGATCGACGTCGATTGCGTGATGGACGGCGGCGCGTACCTCACGCTGTCGCCGGTCGTGCTGTCGCGCGGCATCTTGCACGCAGCCGGGCCGTACAAGTGCCCGGTGACGCGCGTGCGCGGCCGCGTGGTCGCGACGAACCACCCCCCGCACGGCGCGTTCCGCGGGTTCGGTGCGCCGCAGACCACGTTCGCGTACGAGCGACAGCTGCAGAAGCTCGCGATCGCGCGCGGCGAGGATCCGCTCGCGGTGCGCAGCCGGCTCGCGCTGCGCTCGGGCGACACCACGTCGACGGGCCAGGAGCTCGGGTTCTCGGTCGGCACGGACGAGGTGATCGGCGCGATCGCGAAGGTCGCCGGGACGCCGCCGGCGCGTGATGGCGTCAACGCGAATGGTGCACCGGTGCGGCGCGGCCGCGGCGTGTGCTTCTACTTCCACGGCGCCGGGTTCACCGGCTCGGGCGAGCAG
>DATLHR010000333.1:0-8444 GCA_035539815.1 Kofleriaceae bacterium | reverse complement strand
CTGGAAGCTGCTTGGCTACTCGGCCTTCGATCGCATCCCATACGAGACCTCGGTCGCGGCGGTCACCCGCTGCACGGAGTTCCTGATCGGCAAGGGCTACGACGTTCTCAGCATCGCAACGCTTCCGAACGCGGTTGATCCCCATCACCCCAGCTTTGCGCTGCAGGTACGCGTTCCCGTTGTGATCGCATAGTGTGACGCGGCCAGCCCCTCTGCGCCGCCCCACAACGGGAACCCTTGTCGGCGCTTCCACGGGCTGCACCGAACTGCTGCCCGACGCTGGTCGTAGGCTCGTCAAATGACCAACGAGCACCTCCAGGTCGGTGAGGAGGTCTACCTGAAGACCGGAACCCGTCGCGATGACGGTGAACGAGATCAAAGCAGACGGCACGGTCGAAGTCATCTACCAGCGCGGTGGCACCACGAAGCGCGAGGTCTTCAAACGCGAGGTGCTTCGGAAGAAGCAGCCCCAGAAAGCGGTGCGATTCACGCTTGCGACGGTCAAGAAGGGTCTCTGATGCGTCGCGGCTTCGTCGTTCGCGATCCAGGTGGATCAGGGCCAGGCTCGTTGAGCGACGCGACCACGCGGGTATGCGGGTGTCACGCGCGCCGAGGCCGTTTCCCGCGAACGCGCACGCGGGCCTTCGCGAACACCTGCTGCATGTGCTCAACGAGGAAGCCATCGGCGACGTCTCGATTCGTTAGGCACCGGGTCGGCACCGCCTTGTCCTCCCAGGGCGGCGAGTCGACGTAGAGATCGACCACCTTGCCAGGCTCGATCTCGGTTAGGAGCACTGGGCCTCGCACCACGGCCGGGACCTCCGGATCTACGAAGCCTTCGAACGGTTCCCAGGTCGCGACGTCATGCTCTTGGTGGTGCGCCATGCGTCGAGGATAGTGCGCCGATCTGACACGAGAGCTATCCGCGCCGTAGGGCTTCGCGAAGCAACTCCGCTGCCGTCCTCAGTCCGTCGTCATCACCAGTCGCCAGGCAGACCTCGTTCGCCTGGCGGCGCTTGCCCGGCGGCAGCGTCGCCAGACTGGCGCGAACGTCGGACTCGGCCTGGGCCCGAGCGAGGGCGCCTCGAAGCCGGAGAGCCAGGGAGCGGGCAATGTCTAAATCCTCGTCGAGCACCGCCGTGGAGAGCGCCGTAGCAAGGCTTGCTACGGGCGCAGTCCAGGTCGATCCTCGGGCGAGTTCTGCGGTCGGCTCACTCGTACTCCGGTTACTCTCGACGTGGGCTGCGGCTGGCTGCGAATGTCCGCGCTTCACGTCAGCGACAACACGCAACGGCACGATTTCAGCCAACCCTGTCCCCGAGTGTCCCTGAGTGTCCTCGGTGTGATCAGGCTTCGAGTGCCGTCCGCTCCGCGACTTAACTAAGCGAGCGTGATCATCGGCTCGCCGTCGACGAGCTCACCGATGCGCGCCGCGGGCAGCCCGAGCTCGACGAGCGCAGCGACGCAGGCGTCGGCGCGCTCCGGCGGCAAGCACAGCAGGAGGCCGCCGCTCGTCTGTGCATCGCTCGCGAGCGAGGCGCGCAGCTCGCGCTCGCTGTCCTCCGCGGGTTCGGCGAGCAATGATGCACCGTCCGCCCACCGGACCATCGGCGCCACGAACGCGCGGTTCGCCTTGCTGCCGGCGGGGCACACCTTCGCGCGCAGGTGCAGCTCGGCGTCGGGCAACACGGGCAGCGACGCCAGCTCGATCCGCGCGCCGACGTTCGAGCCACGCACGATGTTGCGCAGGTGTCCGAGCAAGCCGAAGCCGGTGATGTCGGTCGCGGCGGTGACGCCGTGCGCGTGGCCGACGCGCGCCGCGCCCTGGTTCAGCGTCGTCATCGAGGTGATCGCTGCCGCGGCGGCCGCGGGGCTCGCGATCCCCTTCTTGATCGCTTGCCCGATCACGCCGGTGCCGAGCGCCTTGGCCAGCACGAGCGCCTGACCTGCGCGCGCGGTGCGATTCGACCACAGCGCGCCCGGCGCGAGCTCTCCGGTGACCGAGAGACCGAACTTCACCTCGGCGTCGCGGACCGTGTGGCCGCCGACGACCGCGACGCCCGCGGCGGCGCACGCGCGCGCTCCGCCGGCGAGGATCGCGTCGAGCACCTCGAGCGGCAGCTGATCGTCGGGGAAGAAGACGAGGTTGAGCGCGAACAGTGGCTCGCCGCCCATCGCCCACACGTCGGAGAGCGAGTTGGTCGCCGCGATCATGCCGAACGCCTCCGGATCGTCGACGAGCGGCGCGATCACGTCGGCGGTGAGCACGAGGTCCCGCCCGCCCGCATGGCGCACGACGGCCGCGTCGTCGGAGAACTCGTGATCCACGACGATGTCCGGACGCACGTCTCCCGATCCGCTCTGCAAGCGGTCGAGGACGTGTGCCAGCTCACCGAGCCGGAGCTTGGCGGCTCAACCACCGCCGCGCGCGTACTGCGTGAGGCGAATGGCAGCCTTGGCTTCGGGCGTCATCTGCGCAGCGTAGCTCGCTACTTGCAGTTAAACGAGCGCATCGCGTTGCGCATCGCATCCGCGCCCTGGCGGCACGCACTCTCGACCTGCACCACCGTGTCCTTGTTCCACGGGATGTTCGCGTACGAGCTTCGCATCTGCTTCACCGAGGCGCGCAGCTGCTTACCCGTCTCCGCCGGGATGATGCTGCACCTGGAGTAGCGGTCCATCAGGGTCAGGTACTCCTCGCAGACCTGCGGCAGCTTGCCGGCGGCCGGGATGGTGACGTTGCTGTCGTCGGGCTCATCGGGCTCGTCGGGCTCGTCGGGCTCGTCGGCCTCCACGGGCACATCCGCCGGGGTGGGCGCGCTCCCACTGGCGCTGTTCCACACGTCGGGGCCCGTGCCGCTACCGGTCCATGGATCGTTCGTCGGCGGCGCCGCCGCATCGGGTGTCGCGGGCGGATCGGCGACGGGCGTGGCGGCCGAGCCGCTGCCCGACGATGGCGTGCTCGCGCCGTCCTTCCGGACCACGCCGACATACACCCCCGCCGCAGCGCCACCGAGCAGCAGCACGAGCAGCACGATCCACAGGATGGCCTTGCCACCGGGCCGTGCGGGCTGCGTCATCGGCGGCGGGGCGGCGTGGTGCGCGTGGGGATTGTAGGGCGGCGCCCCCGGGCCCGGCGGGAGGTAGCCGCTCGGCGTCGGGTGCACGGGATAGCCCGGTGCGGCCGGCGCCGACGGCGAGGGCGGCGCACCCGGCGCGATGGACGGCATCGTGGCGTAGCCGGGCCCGGCCGGCGCCGACGGGCGCAGCGCCGTCTGTGCTTGCGTGTCGACGGGCAGCGACGCGAGCAGCGCAGCGATCTGCTCGCCGAACAGCTCCATCGTCGCGGGCCGCACGTTCGCGTCCTTGGCCATCGCGAGCATGATGAGGTGGTCGGCCTCCGGCGGGATCGGCAGGTCGGGCCGGCGCTGCGACGGCGGCGGCGCGGTCTCGAGCAGGTGCTTCGACAGCAGCGCCATCACCGTCGGTGCTTCGTACGGCAGGCGCGCGGTGATCATCTCGTAGAGCATGCAGCCGAGCGCGTAGACGTCGGTGCGCCCGTCGATGTGCTCGGCGCGGATCTGCTCGGGCGCCATGTACTGCGGCGTGCCGAGCATGTCGCCCGCCTGGGTCATCGCCATCGCCGTCTGCCGGTTCTCGTCGCGCAGCTTCGCGATGCCGAAGTCGAGGACGCGCACCACGTCACGCTGACGGCCGCGCTCCTGCAGCATGACGTTGTCGGGCTTGAGATCGCGGTGAACGATCGAGTGCGCGTGCGCGTCGGTCAGCGACGCCGCGACCTGCTGCGCGATCAGCAACGCGCGGCGCAGCGGCAACGGCGCCTCACGCTGCACGACCGTGCGCAGCGACTTGCCGTCGATGTACTCCATCGCGATGAACAGCGTGCCGTCGGTGTCCTGGCCGAAGTCGTAGATGTTGACGGTGTTCGGGTGGCTGAGCTTGGCGACGGCCTCGGCCTCCGCGTTGAAGCGGCGCAGCAGCAGCTGGCTCGATGCGACCTCGGGGCGCAGCAACTTCACCGCCACCGTGCGCTTCAGCGAGATCTGCTCGGCGCGATACACGGCGCCCATGCCGCCCTCGCCGAGCTTGGCGAGCACGCGGTAGCGGCCCGCGATCTCGCGCCCGACGAGATCGGGCTGCTCACCCGAGCTCGGCGCGAGCCCGGGCTGCGAGGCGGGCGCGGTGCCCGTGGTCGCGCGTCCACACGCGCCACAGAAGCGGGCGTCGTCGACGACCTCGGCGTTGCAGTGCGGGCAATTCATCACGTTTCGGTCATCGCGAAGATCGCATAAAGCGGGGCCGATCCGCCGCGCAGCACGCGCACTTCGATCCGCTGATCGTCGAACAGCGCAACGAGCACGAGCGCCTCGCCGCCGCCGTCGGGCATCGACGCGAACGCCAGGTACACGCGGAGCGGCGACCCGGCGAACGTCATGCCCGCCAGCGCGTCGGCCTCGGCGCCCGGCAGCGAGACGAGCTGCGCGTCGGCGACCAGGCTGGCGATGCTCAACGTCCCCGCGAAGCCATTGGCGTCGAGCTCGTCGATGGTCAACGTCGCTTGGTTGCTCGTGGGCGCGCCGACCCGCACCACCGGGGCTTCACCCACGCGCGGCCCCTGCCAGGTGCCCCGGAATTCACGCAGGTCGTTGCACGCAGCGAGCATCGCGAACGCGACGACCAACGTGGCGCACCTCACGGCGTCACGGTAGCACCCCACCGGAGCAGTGCGCTACGTTCCGGGGTAGATGCGGGCATTGCTGGTCGCGCTGCTGGCGCTCGGCGCATTCGCGCGCCCCGTGGCCGCGGACGAACCGGCGGGACCGTCGGCGATCGAGCCCACCTCCGATGGTGAGTTCGGCCCGATGATCTTGATCGAGCAGATCGAGGTGTTCGGCAACACCGCGACGCAGACAGAGCTCATCCTGCGCACGCTGCCGCTGCGCGCCGGCGATGCGCTGCACGCGAGCGACAAGCGGCTGCGCGAAGCGCGGTTCAAGGTCCTCGCGCTCGGCTACTTCCGCGACGTCACCCTCGCGATGCGCAAGGGCTCCGCGCGCGGCCGCGTCGTCCTCGAGGTGCGCGTCGTCGAGCGCGGCACCGTCGTGCTCAACCGGCTGTGGTTCGGCACCACGAGCGTCTCGCCGTACTGGCTCGGCGCCGACGTCAGCGAGCGCAACCTCCTCGGCCTCGGCATCGGCCTCGGCGCGGGCTTCATCTATGCCGCGCACGGCGACATCGTCGGCAGCCGCGATCAGTGGGCCGCCGAGCTGCGCGCGGCCGACTGGTCGCTGCTCGGCACGCGCTGGGGCGCGAACGCCGCGATCACGCTCGTCCACGGCAGCGAGACCTATCGCATCAGCGGCGATCCGAGCGACGTCGACCCGCGCGACCTGCGCGCCTTCTCGTATCGCCGCTTCGGTGCGCGCGCCGGCGTGACGTACGACGTCAGCCCCCTGTCGCGAATCTCGGCGGGCCTGCGCGCGGAGCAGATCGCCGCCGAGCTGCCGGTGGCGCCAACGCAGTCTCATCCCGACGGGCGCACGGTCGCGCTCGATCTGCACCTCGAGCCCGGCGCGACGCGCGTGATGACCGCGGGATTCGCGTTCGATCGCGACACGCGTCCGGATCCGATCCTGCCGCACCAGGGCGGCCACCTCACGGTGAGCGCCGAGCTCGGGTCGTCGGTGCTCGGCGGCAGCTACGACTTCGCGACGCTGTTCGGGCGCTACGAGCACTACTGGCCCCTGTTCCGCAACAAGCACACGATCGGCCTCAAGCTCGCTGGCGGCGTGATCATCGGTCAGGCCCCGCGCTTCGATCGCATCCACATCGCCGACGTCAATCGCATGCTCACCCCGCGCGCCATGGGGCTCGTGCTCTCGGCGGCCGCGCCCCTCGACATCCTCGGCACGCGCGCGGACAAGCCGACGTCGCCATACGTCGGCGGCAGCGCGAGCCTCGAGTACGCGTTCGAGCTGTTCCGCGGGCGCGGCAAGAACCGCGTCTACGGCGGCGACGTGTTCTTCGGCGCGGGGCTGTGGGGGCTCGCCGATGCGGCCGACCTCCGCGCGCGCGACACCAGCCTCGGCGACGCGCTGCCGATCGATATCTACGTCGACGCCGGCGTGCGCATCGACACCGACGTCGGCGTGTTCGAGGTGACGATCGCGAACGCGCTGGGGCGCATCCGATGAAGGCGCGCATCGCGATCGTGGCGCTGGTCGTGATGTTCGCCGGCAGACCGGCCGTGGCCGACGACGACGATGACGAGCGACCGATGTTCCAGAAGCTGCGCTTCATCGAGCGCGGCGACCTCCTCTATTCGAGCGTCTCGATCGCGAAGCTGTTCGATCGCGCGGCGTACGATGCGCTCGGCACCGGATTCGTATCGACGGTCGTCGTGCGGATGTGGGTCTACCCGAAGAGCTCGACGACGCCGGTCTCGTTCCAGCTCGTGCAGCGCCAGCTGCTCTACGACGTGTGGGACGAGGTCTTCGAGCTCCGGTTCGACGATCCGGGGAACCGGCGCGTGTTCAAGGAGAAGCGCATGGCGGAGGCGCTCAAGCGCCTGACCAGCCTCGATGACATTCCGATCGCGCGCCTCACCGATCTACCGGTGGGCGACGTGTTCCAGCTTGCGCTCGAGGTCGAGCTCAACCCCGTTTCCAAGGAGACGCTCGCGCAGGTGCGGCGCTGGCTCAGTCAGGGCACCGGCGGTGGCCTCGATCGCGGCGGCGCGTTCTTCGGCTCGTTCGTGTCCGTGTTCGTCAACCCCAAGATCGCGGAAGCGGATCGCACGCTCCGCATCCGCTCGCAACCGTTCTACCGGCCGCGCCCATGAGCATGTCCCGTCGCAAGCGCGTCCCGCTCGCCGTCAAGGTCTCCGTCGCGCTCGTCCTGATCGTGATCGTCCCGCTGTCGATCGCGTACGTCCTCGTCGGGCAGCTCGGCAAGACCGCCGCGAACGTCGCCGCGAGCGACGCCTCGGCGCGCATCGACGCGCTGGACAACGCGATGCATCGCTACCACGAGCTCGTCAACATGACGAAGCGCATGCACGGCGAGCTCGCCGAGCGCTTGGCCGGGCGGCTCGAGCGCGGCACGATCGATCCGGCGACGGGACTGCCCGCGCTGTTCGATGATCCGCGCCTCGCCGGCCTGCGCGCGGTCGCGGTGCTGCGCCCCGACGGCATGGTCGCGCACCAGGCCGAGCAGCCCTCGCCGGGTCCCGACTGGCGAGACGTCGTCGTCACCGAGCCCATCGGCGAGGACGGCACGACGCTGCGGCTCACGTTCGAGGTCTCCGCGACGCTGCAGTCCGAGCTGCAGGAGCTCAAGGAGGCGATCGACGGCACGCGCACGGTCTCGCAGATCCAGAGCGCGCTGCCCGACAGCTACCAGCTCACGTTCCTCGTCGTGATCGCGCTCGCGGGCGTGATGGCGGCCGGCGCGGGCATCGTCGCGGCGACGCTGTACACGCGCCGCATCGACAAGCTCGTGCGCACCGCGCGCACGATCGCCGACGGTCACCACGATGCGCGCGTCGAGATCAGCGGCCGCGACGAGATCGCCGAAGCCGGGGAGGCCTTCAACCACATGCTCGAGCAGCTCGAGGCGACGCGCCAGCAGGTCGAGTATCTCCAGCGCATGGGCGTGTGGCAGGACGTCGCGCGCCGCCTCGCGCACGAGATCAAGAACCCGCTGACGCCGATCCAGCTCGCGGTGCAGCAGTGCGTGTCGTCGTACAAGGGCGCGGACACGGATCCCACGCGGTTCAAGAAGCTGCTGGCCGACACCGGCGAGATCGTCGAGGAGGAGATCGCGAGCCTGCGCCGCCTGGTCGACACGTTCCGCACGCTCGGCGCGCTGCCCAAGGTCGAGGCGTCGCCGATCCAGCTCGCGGACGTGATCGAGGAGCTCAAGCTCGATCCGACGATGGCCGCGCGCCTGACGCTGATCGCGCCCGCACGGCCAGTCACGGTCCGCGCCGACAAGCTGCTGCTCAAGCGCGTGCTCGCGAACCTCGTCGAGAATGGCATCCACGCCGGGCAGGAGGCCGGGAACGCCGGCGACGTCGTCGTGACGTGGACCGGCGAGCAGGACGCCGCGACCATCACGATCGACGACCACGGCAAGGGCGTGAGCGACGCCAACCGCGAGAAGATCTTCGAGCCGTACGTCACGACCAAGACCACCGGCACCGGTCTCGGCCTCGCGATCGCGCGCAAGATCGCGATCGAGCACGGCGGCGAGCTCGCGGTCGCCGAGGCGCCCGCACCGACGGGCGGAGCGCGGTTCGTCGTGTCGCTCCCGCTGCGCGGCCCCGAGGCCTCGATGGCGTGAGCGAATCTTGGATTGATTTCCGCGCTGTGGTTACCCGCTTAGTCGTCGTATCGGTACTGACCGCCTGCTCGTCACCCGAC